>JAYEOX010000082.1:9552-43122 GCA_034723415.1 Fidelibacterota bacterium
TTTTATAAAATTAATTATTTTTTATTTGTGAGAATATAACTAAAATCACCTACCACTATAGAGATACTGGTAGGTGTTTTAATTACTTAAGTTGTTACCAACTTTTGCGTTTAGGCCTTTCTTTTCTTGGACGAGCCTTATTGACCTTGATAGGTCTGTCCTTAATTGAAGCACCATCAAGTTCTTCCATAGCTTTTTCAGCTTCGGCTTCTTCTTTCATTTCAATAAAACCAAAACCTTTAGATCTTCTAGTTTCTCGATCCATTATTAATGTTGCTTTTGTTACTTCTCCAAATTCTGTGAACAATTGTTTTAGTTCTTCTTCTGTCACATCATATGACAAATTTCCTACATAGATATTCATCTATTCTCCTCAAATTCTCGCGTTTTTAAATTGCACTATTGAAAAACCAAACGCAAAAGTTAATCAATAGTTTTTTGCCAACTATTGGCAATATATTTTTTACACATAATAGATACTTTAAACATATAATTATGTATTTTGATTTTATTAAATATAGAAAAATGCTTCAACATAGAAAGAAAAATTTATAAATTCCCTCTATGTGATAAAAATGTGTTTATTAAGAAATTATCAGTATATAAAAAGAATAAAACCGAAATTTCATTAATCGTATGTTTTTGCTGTTTATTTTTTATGATTCTTTTTTTCCTTTAATTTCTCTTTCCAATCCAACACCGTATTTTAAAGAAAGATAATACTAATGTCAAGCAAAATATTCATTTTTGTTTAATATTCTCAAATAAATATATTTTTTTTGTTATAATAAATAAATATTAATATATTTTAACTTATTGAAAATGATTACAATTATGTTGAGAGTGGGAAAATGAAAAAAAAATTAGTATTAGCTACACGAAATAGAGATAAAATTAAAGAAATAAAAAATAAATTAGGGAATGATATTATCATTTTAACAATTGATGATTTTGATAATATGCCAGAAGTGATTGAAGATGGTGAAACATTAGAAGAAAATGCTATTAAAAAAGCAAGAATAATTTTCGAGCATACAAAACTGCCGGCAATTGCTGATGATACAGGTTTATTTGTTGATGCGTTGAATGGTAGACCAGGTGTGTTCTCAAGTAGGTTTGCGGGAGAAGATGCAACTTACGATGAAAATGTTGACAAATTGATAGGTGAATTAAAGAGTGTTTCTTGGGAACAAAGGAATGCTAAATTTATTACAGTTATAGCATATATGGATGATAAGTCAATGTGGACAGTGGAGGGAAGAGCAGAAGGAAAAATAATCAAAGACAAAAAAGGGAATAGTGGGTTTGGTTATGATCCTGTTTTTTATTATGAAGAATTAGGTAAGACATTTTCAGAAATGGATATAGAAGAAAAAAATAAAATCAGTCACCGAGCAATTGCATTAAGAAAATTTGTTGAAAAATATAAAAAATAAATCGAATTAATGTTTAGTGATTATGAAAAATATTTATTATATTATTTTTTAAAAATTAAGGAGTAGAAAAATAAGACCAATTTGTTAAAGAGAAGATGAAATAAAATTCGAAATTATAATGTTGAAAAAAATATAATTTGAAGAAAATATTACTGACAATTGGTCTATTAACATTTTTCATTAGTTTGTCTTTGGGACAGAGTGAAAATAGTTTCTTTGGTATTAAATATTCATATCGACCGGTTGGTGTTATGCCAATATTATTTTCAACTCCATCCGGATTTGAGAAATATAAATTAGATGCAAATAATCCGATCTCTATTACTATGCCAAAATTGGTTAGTGATCTAAAATTATTTCAATTGACAAATGATAATGGTGATGTTTTGATTCAATATGAAAAAATTGGAGATTATTATGTAAATATACCTTCATATATTTTTCTAAGTGATTATTATAAACTTAAAATTGATCAAACAAAAAAGCAAGAATGGAATAAAAAAATTGCTAAGGAAGTTACAAAAGGGAAAAAAGATAAAGGTGGTGGAGCATTCGAAATTGGTACTGATATTGCAGGCCAGAGAGTATCACTAAGAGTTAATGGGAATATAACAATTTCAGGAAAGTATAATAATCAAACCCAATCTACCAGATATACATCATCAGCAGAAGCAGCTAAATCAGATAATTTTATTCTTGATCAAACACAAAGTTTTAATATTGAAGGAAAGATTGGTGATAGAATAAGTATGAAAGTTCACCAGGATAGCGAAAATAGTTTTGATTTCGAAAACCAATTAAAAATTTATTATACGGGAAAAGAAGATGAAATTGTACAAAGAGTAGATGCCGGAAACATTGGTTTATCTTTACCGGCGACAAGGTTTGTTAGTGGTAAGGCATCCAATAGTGGTCTATATGGAATTAAGGCATTTATGAAATTAGGGCCAATAGATTTGACAACTATTGCATCAGTTGAAAAAGGTCAGAGTAAAGTAAAAACTTGGGGTGGTAGTAGCGAAGGAAGTGTTATCAAAAAATATGATTATGATTATATTAAAGATACATATTTTTATCTTGATGATTTCTATCGTAATCAATTATACCCTTTAGATGGAAGAGAATTTACATTTAATTCGGATAAAATAGTTACTGATTTTTATTTATACATTTCTTGTAGAGAAACAGAGCAATCATCATTTAATGCAGTTGCTTATGTTGATCCTTCAGATACATCAAGATATTCGAACGAAGCAGAAAAATTGTTTTTCAGGAAATTAGAACCGAAAGATTATGAATTGAAATCAGAAATGGGAATTGTTAAAATACAAACAAGTTTTACACAAGAAAAAGTTTTAGCAGTGGCTTATCGGACAGATGATGGAACTGAAGTAGGTGATGTTGTAGAATCTATGGATGAATATCCTCAAAAATTAAAATTAATCAGACACAGTTCACCTCTACCACAATATAAAACCTGGGATTTAGAATTAAAAAATGTATATAATCTTGGAGCAAGAAATATTAACAAAGAAGGGTTTGATTTAAAAATATATTATAATAATGGGAGTGTAAAACAAGATGGGGATGAAAATTGGTCATCTTTTTTACAACTATTTGAATTGGATAAAGATGATAATAGTCATTCGGGTAATCCGGATGGGCAGATCGATGTTGAAGATAATTCGAATGTAGTAAAATTATTCGATGGTGAATTATGGTTCCCATTTACATATCCATTTGAAGCAGCAATTGTAGCTGATAATAATAATGGATACTATAATGAAGGATTAGATGAAGATACAACATTATCATCCTCATTATTGTATCATGGTGATAGAACATCTATTACCGATATTCAGAATGAAAGTAAATTTATTATTGAGGTTACATATAAAAATAGAAGTGATTTTATTCAATTAAATGATATGATGATAATTGAAGGTAGTGAAGAAGTTACGATAAATGGACAGAAATTATCAAAAGGAATTGATTATGAGATCGATTACTTTGCCGGTTCTGTACAGTTAATAAGTTCAAAAGCAAAAGATCCTAATGGAGAGTTAAAGATCACATACGATGCTCAACAACTATTTCAATTAGATAAGAAAACAATAGCAGGGATGAGAGCAGAATATAAGTTTGGTAATAATTCGTTTTTAGGTGGAACATTTATGTATTATAATAAGTCATCTTTAGATGATCAAGTTCGAATTGGTGAAGAACCATTTAAAAATTATATTTGGGATATTAACGGACAAGTCAGTTATGATCTTGATTGGATGACTTGGGCAATAAATGCCTTACCACTTATTAGAACAGATAGTAAGAGTTCAATAAAAATAGACGGTGAAGTGGCTCAAATTATTCCTAATCCTAATACAATTAGTAATGAAGCAACGGGTGATCTTAACGGAGTGGCTAAAATAGATGATTTTGAAGGAGTTAAAAGAGTTACCTCAATGGGGATTATGTATAAAAGTTGGAAAAGAGCAAGTAAACCAACCAATACATTTTTTGATCATACTTTTCAAGAAAGAGGATTCTTGTTTTGGTATAACCCATATAATAAAATTGATGTAAGAAATATTTGGCCAAATAAAGAGACAAGTAATACTGAAGATAATGGAATTAATATTTTAAATATTGTGTTAGATCCGGAAGTAAATGGAATCACCGGACATGAAACGAAAGTAGATCCGAGACAGACATGGGGCGGGATTATGAAGCCGTTATATTCAGGTTCCTATAATCAAACGAAAAGTAAATATATTGAAATTTGGGCAAAAGGAGAAACCGGAACTATTCAAATTGATATTGGAAAAATTAGTGAGGATATTGATAATGATTTTAGGTTAGATACCGAAGATGGATGTGATACACTTATAAAGAAAATGAAAAATGATATGATTGATGAAAAAAGTGGAAGGACAGAAGATATTGGAATAAATTTATTAACAGATGAGGAAGAGATAGCATTGGGATGGGATCCCAAAATTGACAATTTTATTAGAGATACAGAAAATCAAAATAGTAACAACGCAGAATATCGTTATTATAATGGTACTGAAAATAATGCTGAAGAAACAAATAACTATCCCGATACAGAAGATCTAAATAGAAACGCTAAAGTAGATGTTTTAAATGATTACTTTACTTATGAACTAAATCTTGAATCAACCCCTTGGATTATTTCAGAAACCGAGACAGATAATGGAGTTAAAACAGGTTGGAAATTATACAGAATACCACTAAATAAAGCGGTTGATTCTACTGGAAATGCTAATTTGGCTCATGTAGAATTTATGAGATTATCTTTTGGCAATGTTATAAAACAGGATACAGTACAACTTGCCTCGGTAGCAATTGTAGGAAATGAATGGCAGGAAATTGGTATTACTGATACTATTTCTACAGAATATCATAAAGATGATGATATGTTTGCTATTACAGTTGTCAATACAGAGGAAAACGCTGAATACGAATCGCCGGAAGGTGTACAAGGTAAATTAGATAAGATAAATAATATTCGAGCAAAAGAACAATCATTATGTTTGAAATTGAACGGTTTGCCATCGGGGCAAGAAGCAGCAGCAGAAAAATTATTATATAAAGATATAGATCTTTTACTGTATAATCAGTTGAAAATGTATATTCATGGTGATAATTTACTAAGTGAAAATACACCTATCAGTGTTAGCATTAGATTGGGAAGAATAATAGACAATAATTTTGAATATTATGAGGTTGAAACGCCGGTTTATAATGGATGGGATAAGAGAAATGAAATATTATTGGATTTTGAAAAATTGGCAACATTGAAGATGAAAAATGAGTTTGACGGTGAGATTTTTAGAAATCCTAAAGCAGGTGTAAAAGAATATCATCTTGTGGATGAAGAGACAGGAGAACTTACTGGTCAAATATATAGAATTGTAGGAAATCCGGCATTAACAAGAATAAAAAAACTTATTGTAACAGTAAAAAATAATCATTCATTCCAAAGTTATACTGGTGATATTTGGTTGGATGAATTAAGAGTTAGTGATACGAAAAATGAAAAAGGAATGGCGATTCGTGGAAGGGTAAATATGAAATTTGCTGATGTTGCCAGTGTAAATGTTAATGCTGAAAAAAAAGATGCTGAATTTCACGAAGTAAATAGAAAAGATGCCGGAAGTTCCGGAAGTCAAAATGATAATAAATCATTTAATATTTCGACAAGTTTTAAACCAAGCAAGTTGCTACCTAAAAAATGGGGTGTTTCACTGCCAGTATCAGTAAACTATTCTGAATCTGAAAAGTCACCTAAATATTTTCCCGGTAGTGATATAATCTTATTAAATGTTCCCGATAGTGTAAAAGATCTATCAACAAGAAGGTCTTATAGTACTTCAATAAGTAAAAATACTGATACGGATTCTTGGCTAATCAAAAATACATTGGAAGCGGTTAAATTAGATTTTAGTGCTACCAATAATGAAATGAGTAATTTTCTTATTAAAAAAGATAAACGAATCAACTACAGTGGCAAAGTTAACTATAAAATAAATTTTGAAAAAGGTGATGGGATTTCTTTCTTAAAATGGGTGCCGATCTTTGGAAAGAAACTTGAAAACAAAAAATTCTATTGGAAACCAAATAATATTTCATTGAATATGAATATGAAAGAATCAGAAAGAGATATTACTAAAAGGATAAATCCTGATTCCACAACTACGACTCAGAATTTTGATATGAATCGTAATTCAAGCATCAATTATGATCCATTTGATAATTTGTCTATGAAATACACTCGTGGTTTGCATTCAAATTTAAAAAATTATGTGAATGATAAGGCAAAATTATTTACAAAATTTACTCCGGGATATGTAAATAAAATATCGGAATCGCTTTCTGCTGGATATAAATTAAACTTAACTAATTGGTTTTCACCCAAATTAAATTATAGTACATCTTATTCATATAATAAATCGCTTGATCAAAATTATGCTTCTACATCCAATGCACGAAAAATAAGTACAAATTTTCAGTTGGATTTTGTTAAAATATTAGATTCATTTAAAAAAACCGGAAGTAAAAATAATAGTGATAAAAAATCTCATAATGCTGCCGGACGTTATAGACCTCAAAATGTTAAAAATCAAGATAGTAATAATAAAAATACAGAAAAAGAGAATAAAAAAGATACTGAAAAAAAGAAAAAGATAAATCTTTTTGCATTGCTTAAAAAAGGAATTGGAAAAATTGATCCAATTTCGGTAACCATGTCTGAAACAAAAAACATTAATAATGTAGGTGTGATTTTATATGAAGATTCGTTGGGACATGGGCAAACCAGAATTAATCCTTTGTATCGTTTTGGATTATCTGAAACCCCATCTGATTCTACATCAACAGATAAAGGGAAATATACATTAGGTAAAAAAGTTTCTCAAAATTTATCAGTAAATTCGGGAATAAAAATCACTAAAAATTTATCAACAAATTTAAATTTTAAAGTTGATATAAGTAATAATTATTCTAAGGGAAACATCTACAAAAATATGACTATTAGTTATTTTTCACTGGGAAAAAAAGGTGATGAAGGATTTCCAATGCCAAATTGGAATGTCTCTTGGAACGGATTAGAATCGGTAAAATTTATTAATAAAATATTTAAGAGTTTGTCAATCAGTCATGGATATTCCGGGGGAAAACAAATCAGTATAAAAGATACTACAGAAACCGGTTCACAATATTCGCAGAATTTTAGTCCACTTATTCAGTTAAATATGTCATTTATTGGAGATATTAGATCAAATATAGGAATTTCGAGAAGTTTATCAATAAATAATGGTAGCGGTGATACAAGACAATCAATTTCTGAAAATGCAAATTTGTCCATATCGTATAGCTATAGTGGTGGAATGAATATTCCAATTCCTTTTATGAAAGATCTTAATGTAACTAACAATATAACTTTTACTGTTAACGGTAGTTATGGCAAAAGTTATCAAAACAAATATACTGCAGCCGGAAATGATGAAAATTTTAATAAAAGAAATAATTGGAAAATAAAAACAGATTTGAATTATCAATTTACAAAAAATATAAATGGTTCTGCTTTTTTTACTTATGGTGAATCAAAATTAGATATTGGCCCTGATAGAATTTCAAGAGATTATGGATTAAAAGTTAATATTAGAATTAGTGGATAATATTTAAAGGTGAATATTATGGAAAATAAAAGAAAAAATAAAATAATAATTATCTTTACGGTGTTATTAGTAAATAGTATTATTTTTGGGAAAACACCAATTTTTAGTGGGAATAAAGCTTATCAGTATCTGACAAAACAAACAAATTTTGGACCAAGAAATCCAGGCAGTGACGGATATGAAAATTGCAAGAAATGGTTAATTAATTTTGCAGAAAAAAATAGCGATAAGATTGAATTACAGAATTTTATTGGAACAGATCCAAAATCAAAAGAGAAAATTTCTATGACAAATATTATTGCTCGTTTTGATCCGAAAAAAACAGAACGAATAATGTTGTCTGCTCACTGGGATACGCGTCCATGGGCTGATGAAGGAAATTACAAAAAAGATGAACCAATATCAGGTGCAAACGATGGTGCAAGTGGAATAGCTGTTTTGCTTCATATTATGGAATTGGTAAATATAAATGATTTAAATTTTGGTGTAGATATTGTATTTTGGGATGGTGAAGATTTAGGTCGGTCGGGACATACTTATGAATTTTGTCAAGGATCACGGTATTATTCGTTGCATATCATTGAACCAAAACCGCAGGAAGGAATTGTAATCGATATGATTGGAGATACCGATCTAAAAGTTTTTTTTGAAGGTAATTCTATGAAGTTTTACCCCAATCTTATGATAGATATTTGGGATATTGCTTCAAAATTGAATTATGAGAAATATTTTATTAAAAAATATGGACCGACAATGTATGATGATCATGTTCCTTTGTCTTACATTGCCGGAATTCCTACAATAGATATTATTGATTTTAAGTATCCAAATGAAAATATTAATTATTGGCATACGCATAATGACACAGCAGATAAATGTTCACCAAAAAGTTTAAAGATTATAGGTGATATTTTAATTTATTGGTTGTATAATAGATAATTGAGAAAAAGGAAATATATGAAAATGAATAGAAAAATATTGATATTAATTTTTACTGTAATTATTTTTTATAGTTGTGGACCGGAAGCACCTAAAGAAGACAATGAAGTCTATAATATTCCCGAATTATCAGAATCCGAAATATTATATGATCAGAATTTGAAACAGATACATTTACAAACTTATGTGAATGATAACTCAGTCGAATCAATGAAATTTGTGAATGTAGATATTTATTATCCTAGATCAGATACTATATCCTGTAAAGTTACATTAAATGATTCAGGTATAAATGGCGACCAAATCCCAAATGATCAATATTTTGGATTTACTTATGATCCAAATTTGCCTGACATGCCACTTGGAATTTTAAAGGCAGTTTTTAATGCTCAAGATAGCGATAATAATAATGCTGAAATTACTGTAGATTCAATAGTATTTGATATAAATTATACACCAGTAATTGAAAATATAAATGCGCCGGATTCAGTTGAAAGACCAATTACCGGAGAAGAATATGTTTACATTCATGTTACAGTAAGTGATGCAAATGGTTTAGATGATATTAAAACTGTTTATTTTCAAGTCGAAGATAATGATAATCCCGGGAATTGGAGTGATGGATTTTTATTATTTGATGATGGAAATGAGGAGTACAATGATAATGTCTCAGGTGATAGCATTTTTTCAGGTGGCTTTTCAATTAATATAAGTAATGATTTAGCTACAAATTATTTTAGATACATTGCTATTGACTATTCTAATGCACAAAGTGAAATAGTAAAAGATTCAATTGTTGTTTATTGATCAAAGGAGTTTAAAGTTTGAAGAAAAAAGTTTTAAAAATTATAATATTAAATATTTTTTTATTGGGAGTTGTTTTTGGGAGATCATTTATTGCAAATACATTTACATTGAATGACACGTTGCCGGATTCTATTGCCTACAAAGGTATTGGTTCAAATGGTGTAAGCGATATTCATGTCAAAGATGATTCTACTTTATTATTCGCTACCGGTGCAGGTTTATCAATTACTTACAATGCAGGTGAAAGTTTTTACACTTATTATAATTCATTCGGTAGTGTTGCTTATGGAGGTGTTTCGGCAATGACTTCATTAGGAGATAAAATTTGGGTTGCTACTGCTTATGATTCTGTTATAAGTGGAGAGAGCTTACCTGTTGGAAATGGAATAAGTTATTCTGAAAATGGAGGGCATAGTTGGAAACATTTCCCGCAGATGACGGATCATCCCGATTCAAATTTTGTAATATATTTTGGTGATACATTGGATGCTTTGCCAATTACAGTAGCTGTACAAAATATTACTTATGATCTTGCTGTAAATGTAAATTCCGATGGCGATACGATATTATGGGCTACAAGCTGGGCCGGTGGAACAAGGTGCAGTTATGATCTCGGTAAAAATTGGAAGCGAGTAATTTTACCTCCCGATGATATGGATACATTAGACGAAAATAGTTCACATGATTTTGATTTAAGTCCAACAAGTGGAAATTTAGGGTTTGAAGAAAATTTCAACCATATGTCATTTAGTGTTGTTGCTTTTGATGATACAATTGCAGTAGGAACGGCTGCAGGAATAAATATTTCTTATGATAGTGGAATTACATGGAGAAAATATAATGCTCAAAATTCAGATATCAGTGGGAACTTTGTGAGAGCTTTGTATAAAGATGAAAATGGGAAGATTTACGGTGCTGCTTTACCGGCTAATGATCCGAATGAATATTATTCGTTAGTATATTCTAAAGTTGATGGAAGTGATAATTTGCAATGGTCTTCTACTTTAAAGAATAAACAAATTTACAATTCCACTTCAGATGGCAATTATGTTTTTGCCGGTACGGAAGATGGCTTGTACATAAGTAGTGACGGTTGGAGTTGGGTAAAAAATGGTGGAATTATGGATGATGCCGGTGTAAGAATTTATTCAGAAAAAATTTATGATGTTACAGTTGATAATAATGGTAATTTGTGGATTGGAACCGGTGATGGATTAGCAAAATCAATTGATCAGGGTGTTACTTGGGAAATAATTAGAAGAATACGATCACTTCCCGATCTGAATAAATTGGATATGAGTGTTTATCCTAATCCTTTTTCCCCATCGCGCATGAATTTATATAATAATGATGGATATTCGAGAATACATTGTAATTTTCCTAAAGATGGTAGTGCAACTTTGGAAATATTTGATTTTGGTATGAATAAAGCGAAAACAATTATGAAAGATGTTTTGGTTGTAAAGGGAGAAAAGGATTTTGTGTGGGATTGCAAAAATGGAATGAATGATGTTGTAGCAAATGGAACATATTTTATTAAACTTACTTTCAATTCCGGAGATAAAAAAGAAATTGATTGGACAAAATTAATAATATTGGATTAGAAATGTATAGAAAAAAAATTAAAAAAATTAGAAATAAAATTATAAAATTAGTTTTATTTATTTCTATTGGTATTAACGGGTTGATTGCGGTCGAAACAGGTGGATATGCAGGAGCATATTTACGAATGCCAGCTGATGCAAGAGCTGCAGCGTTGGGAAATAGTTTAGGTGGAATTCTTAATGATATAACCGGTATCTATGAAAATCCGGCTAATGTTCCATTCTTAAAAAGCAAACAATTTACAAGTTCTTTCCAGTTCCTTTCATTGGACAGGTCTCATAGTATGGTAGGTTTTGGAACAAATTTGGAACCAACTGCCGGAATATCTGTTATTTGGATACATGCCGGTGTAGATGAAATTGAGGGCAGAAATTATTCCAATAATTTTACCAAAATGTATAGCACAAGTCAAGATGCTATATATACAACTTTTGGAATTAAAATATTAGATGAATTATCATTAGGTGCTACAGCAAAAATACTTTATGATAAATTACCGAATGCAACTTCCTCAGGATTTGGCATAGATTTAGGAATTACAATTGTCCCATTACAAAATTTAATAATTGGGATAGCTGCTAAGGATATTTCAGGAAAAGTTAAATGGGATACGGGAGATTATTTTGAGTATAAAATGCAAAGAGAAGATAAATTCCCACAATTGTATAATGTGAATGTTTCTTATAATTATAAAGATAAGATCTTATTTTCTGGTGCATTCAAAGGCAGTAATACTATTGATCCTACTTATCATTACGGAGTGGAGGTAAATGTTATTCCACATTTTATTATTAGAGGTGGAATTGATGATGAAATGCCGGTATTTGGTCTCGGTACAGAATATAAAGCTTGGAATAATATAATAATGAGGATAGATTACGCTTTTCTTTTCGGAAGATATGAAGAGGGAGTAAGTCATATTTTTACATGGAATTTTAAATTTTAATATATATATTATAGGAAGAATTATGAAAAAAAATATTAAATTTCTTTTAATTATGCTTGTGATAACTTGTAGTGTTGGTTCCAATTTATTGGCGAATTTTGGGTTGCCGGGATTGTCACTACCGAACGATATTTTAACAGGATATAATTATGATTTGGTCTCAATGTTAAAACATAGTAAAGTCAGTAAAAAATTATTTTATGCCGCTTATTCTCCTTGGATGTATGACACAAAATATTCTGTGATAAATTATTCATTCGGAGATGGATTTGTTGGATTCAAGGGATTATTATCAGATGAAATAGAAATACGAGGTGAACAGCCAACTGATGAACCGGCAGGTGAAACACAGTATCATAATTTTGCTTTCGGCGGTGGAAAGTTTTTTAAGATAGATAAGTTGACAATAGGAATTTCCGCAAATGTTCTTTTTGAAAAATTATATTACCAAAGTGCTTGGGGATTTTCGGTTAATTCATTGTTTAAATATGATTTTAACGAATTTTTTAAACCGTATGCAGGAGTTGATAATTTAGGAAAGATAGAGAAATTAGCAGAAGAACCAACAGCATTACCTACTAAATATTTTGTTGGTAATGAATATGATTTTAAAAATATTAAAGTTAGAGCATCTCTGGGAATGGATAATGATCAAGAAGTATTTTATAGATTAGGTGCTTATTATTTTAATAAATATGGAATAATTTCAACAGGATATTCGTCTTATGAAAAAGTATGGCATTATGGAATACAAGTATTTATTAAAAATTATACAATTGGATTTGGGCAATTTATTAATACAGAAGAATTAAAATCTCCTTTTATGTTTTCTATTGCAATTAAATAAAATAACTAATCGATTAAAAAAATTTTTACAAAGGAAATGATTAATAAAAAATCATTTGCAATTCTAAAAAAATAAAACTAATATATAAAAGATTTTTGAAATAGTTATATGCAAGGGAAGTTCGTGAAAATCGAACACAGTCGCGCTACTGTAATCGGTGACGATTCTGACAATTAACCACTGTTCCAATATTGGAATGGGAAGGAGTCAGATAGGATGAGCCGGAAGTCAGGACATCTTGGTATAATTTTTTGCTTAAGAATTTCGCGAAAAAAGGAGGAAGCAGTTGTGAATATAGTTTTTGACATATTCAATTTTAATCAGTTTGGGTTGTTTGTAAATAATAAAAGTATTTTTATCTGATGTTTTATACAAAAAAAATATTTTTATTGATTTTTGTTCTAATTAGTTTTGCATTTTCATTATCAAATTATAATTCAGGTAAAGTTGTCGATGAAAATCAAAACGGAATTCCAGTTGTCTATATTCATGATTTAAATAAAAATATTTGGCAAATTACAGATTCTGATGGGAATTTTTATCTAAATAGATCTTTTCAAGTTAGTGATACTTTAGAATTTATCCACATCGGTTATTATTCAAAGAAAATTATTTTAAATGGCAAGAACCAAAGTTTAATTATCTCTTTAAATCCAAAAACACTACAATTATCGGAGATAACTTATACAAAAAACATAGAAAAATCAGCAAAGAATAATGAAGTTAAAATTGTTAAAAATGAATATTCTTCAAATTCTGAAACGAAAAATATTATACGAAAATTACCGGGGATTACGATTAAAAGTTATGGCGGGTCTGCCGGGATCTCTTCCATTAGTATTGACGGAGGAACTTCAACACACACAAAAATTTTGGTCGATGGATTTGATTTGACAAATTCTCAAAATAGTCAGATGGATATTTCACAATTGCCTGCTCCGTTCATAAAATCAATTCATTTTTCTAATTACGATATTAATAAATACGGTTCCGGGAGTATTGATGGAGTTGTGGATTTTAAACCTTGGACGAATTCAAATTCAGTAACGATCGGCTACGGTAGTTTTGGACATTTGTCAAGCAATATGAAAATAAATTTTTATCATAAGAAAATTTCAACCGATTTCCTGATTGGATATAGAAAAGATGAGGGAAATTATTCCTATAGCTGGAAGGATAATAATTATGAGAGAAAAAATAACGATTTTGAACAGAAATATTTTTCCGGTCGTGTCAGTACAATTTTAACAAAGAGAGTTTATGCAAAATTATTTCTTTTGAGAACAGAACAGGATCGTGGAGTAGCCGGACAAAAATGGTCACCAAATTTATCAGCAAGACGAAAAGATAATTTATTAGCATCTGCATTTACACTTGGTTGGAATTCTAGAAAAGGACATGGAAAATTTGATTTGATCTATCGCAATTCTGACAATGATTATTCCAATCCAAATATTAATGTGAATAGTTATTTTAAAAATATTACAACAGAAGGGAAGTTAAATCAGGACTATAATTTTTCTGAAAAAATTAAATTAATTGGAAATTTATCATTAAAAAATGAAGTGTTGAAAATGAATAAAACAAATTTACACAAAAGGATTTTATCAAAAAATACATTTTCAATTTTGTACAAACCGATCAAAAATATTGAACTTAAACCGACTGCAAATTATGAATTTTCGCCAAATAATTTTGACAAAGTAAGTTACAGCTTTGGAACTACGATTTTTTCAACAACGAAATTATTAAGATCTATTTCACTTCATTATGCAAATCTATATAGGTTTCCATCTTTTAATGATATGTATTGGGAGCCGGGAGGGAATCCGGAATTACGAACAGAAGAAACAGATGTAATTAACTGTTCTTCGAAATTTAAGTTAAATAATTTTGCAGAAATCAGTGTAAATTTATTCTACAAAAATAGTAGAGATCTGATACAATGGATGCCACAACAATCGTATTGGCAACCGGAAAATATCGCTAAAACAATTCGTTACGGATATAAAATTTCATTCGATTGGGATTATGATCCACTTAATTTAGTTGGGAATTTTCATTATGATCATTTGGTAAGTAAAAATCGAGTAAAAGGAAATTATTACAATAAATCGCTTCGATATGCACCGGAAAATATTGCATCTTTTAATATTCAATGGCAACCGAAAAGAGCAAATGTAAATTTACAAATTGATTACACCGATGAACAAATTTCACTTTATAGTTATCCCGAAGATGTAATTTTAGAACCATTCATTCTCATTAATTCTAGTTTTGGATATTCGTTAGATATTTTAAAAAGAAATGTGATTGCGGTTATTTCTGTAGAAAATGTTTTAAATAAAGAATACGAAACAATTTACGGTTATCCGGAACCGTTGAGATTGTATAAATTAACATTAACTTATAATTTTAAAAAAGGGAATAAAAAATTATGAAAAAGTTTAGTTTGTTTTTAATAATTATTTTTTCGTTGATGGTATTGCTATTTAATGGTTGTACAGATCCGAAAGAGACCCAAAATGATGATTTGCCGAAATATTTCATTCTTTGTGAAGGGAATTTTCAGCAATCGAATTCCTCTTTGTGGGGAATTAATGAAGATTTAGACAGTTTGACAGGTTCTATTTATTGGAATAATGAAAATCCACTTGGCGATGTTGGACAGAGCTTGGCAATTAAAGATGGCCGATTATTTATTGTGATGAATAATTCTCATTCATTGGAAATTATGGATGTTTCGTTAGACGATTCATTGCTATTTGAAACTTCTATTGATCTGTCGGGAATGAGTCCAAGATACATAGCGTTTGACGATAATAATGCTTTTGTAAGTGCTTGGGGAATACAGGGGATCGCTGTTATCAATCTGCAAACTTATGAAATTACAGATACAATTTCTGTGAATGGGTTGCCGGAGGATTTGATTTATAAAGACGGCAAATTATTTGTTGCATTAAATATGAATCTGTATTGGGGATCAGAAAATAAAGTATTGGAAATTACATTAAATCCCACGCCAATGATCACCGATACTTTTGAAGTGTTGAACGGACCTGAGAAATTTTTATTAGATGAGGATGATCTTTTTGTAACAAATATTCATTACGATGCTTCCTATAATTCAATTGTTGGTATTTCAAAAATTAAATTATTGGATGAAACAGTAGTTACAAATGAACATGGTGCAGGTGCTTCCGCTTCCGATATAATCAAATTAGATGGAAAAATTTATCAGAGTTTTAATGGAAATATTCATCTTTTGAATTCCGATTTATCTTTGAAAGTTGCTAATGAATTTGGAGATATTTCCAACATTTATAGCATGTGGACAGATGATGAATTTGTTTTTATCGGACAGAGTGATTATATCGCTCCGGATACTGTAATAGTAGTAGAATCAAATGGGAATGTGAAAAATACTTTTACTGTTGGTGCTTTGCCGGGAGCTTTTATAAAAAAATAGAGCAACCCACATTTCAACAATCTCAGTGCAGGCAGAGGTCACAAGGAAAAGTTTAGAGAGTTAGAAATTTTTGCCACGAAAATGCACGAAAAAGATTTCAGGCAAAAGATTTCACGCAAAGCCCGCAAAGAAGCAAAGAACGCAAAGATGTTTTAAGTTTGCAAGGAATAAATATAAATAGCAACGAACAAAAACGAGCAGAAATTTGATATGGATAGATGAAATAAAACCAAATCAAAATCCAGATTTTAGTCCAAAATAATTGACAATTAGCAAGGGAGCAAGCTCCCTTGTCAGATGTTGTAGAAGAGAATAACGAATATCGATTAACGAATAATGGTTTTGGAAAGAAAAATTGACTAATAGCAGCATTTATGTTGGTGACAGATAGCAACCAAACTAAGATTGGGTTTTAGCCCAAGATAATTTTCAATTGTTGAACATCCAGTATTTATTAGTGTATTCGTGGCAATATTTTAGTTTCGCTCAATGTCTGGCTCAACCTCAACCTCAACCTGAATATCATCTTAGCGACTTTGCGTCTTTGCGAGAGTTTTTTTGTGGCTTGACCCCGGCGAGCGAGAAACCCAAAAAAATAATTTTTATTTTGAGAATGTAGTTAATACTTCTTAATATTAGAAAGAATTTATTTTGAATATAAAAGGAAAGTAATGAAAGAATTTGATGAACTATTAGATATCATTCGGAAGCTCAGAGGAAAAGATGGTTGCCCATGGGATAAAAAGCAGGATGCAGAATCGCTTATTCCATATTTTATTGAAGAGATTTATGAAGTTATTGATGCAATTGATAATAACAATTATATCTCACTTCAAAAAGAGCTTGGTGATGTGCTTTTGCATGTTGGATTTCAGATGATTTTAGCTGAAGAAAAAGGGGAGTTTATTCCAAGAGAATCTTTAGAATCAATAAATAAAAAAATGATAACCAGACATCCGCATGTGTTTGGTAATAAAGAATTTTCATCTCAAGATAAATTATTGAATTTTTGGGAAAAGCAAAAATTAGTTGAAGGTAGAAAAAAGTTACTCGATGGAATTCCTGAAACTTTACCATCTTTACATA
The DNA here is from genome assembly GCA_034723415.1 of Fidelibacterota bacterium. Classification (GTDB taxonomy): domain Bacteria; phylum Fidelibacterota; class Fidelibacteria; order Fidelibacterales; family Fidelibacteraceae; genus TCS52. The sequence goes on from JAYEOX010000082.1 coordinate 26,888, forward strand.
GAGCATTGAGAATTCAAGAAAAAGTTGCAACAGTTGGATTTGAATGGGATGAAATTGAGAGTGTAGTTGACAAAATAGATGAAGAAATTTTAGAACTAAAACAGGCCATTAAAAACAAAAATTCTGCTGAAGTAGAAGATGAATTTGGTGATTTATTATTTACATTTGTAAACATAAGTCGTTACATAAAAGTAAATCCTGACGAAGCATTGAGAAAATCAACAAAGAAATTTGTGGACAGATTTAATAAATTGGAGAAATATTTTAATGATAAGAAAATAAATATGCAAGATGTTGAGATTGAAGAATTGGAAAGAATTTGGCATAAAGTTAAAAAAGAAAATTTGAAAAATAAAAAATAATAGTATGGGAAATAAATGAAAAATATTTTAGAAAGAATAAAAAATGGTGAAATTTTAGTTGGTGATGGTGCTATCGGAACACAAATTCAGAAATATTATTCAGGCGATATTAGTGTTCCAGAATTGTTAAATGTAGAAGCACCTGGGATTATTGAAAGAATTGCAAAAGAATATTTTCAAGCAGGGGCAGATTTAATAGAGACAAATACATTCGGCGGTTCGGGAATGAAACTCGCTGATTCTCAAAATTCTAAACGACTGGAAGAATTGAATTCTGCCGGAGTAGAAATAGTAAAAAAAATCACAAATGGAAAATCATATATTTCAGGTTCAGTTGGTCCATCAGGAAAAATGTTAGAACCAATGGGCGATGGAAATCCCGAAGAGATAAAAAACGGATTTAAAAAACAGGTTAAAGTATTAATTGAAAGCGGTGTTGATGTGATTTGTATTGAGACGATGATTGATTTGGAAGAGGCGGTTTTGGCTGTTAATGCAACTCGCGAAGTATCAAAATCAATTCCCATAATTACAACTATGACATTCAATAAGACACCGAGAGGTTTTTTTACGATTATGGGAAATAATATCGAATCCGTAAGTGAAACTTTAGAAAAAGCCGGTGCAGATATTATTGGGTCAAATTGTGGAAATGGATTTGAAAAAATGGTTGAAATTGCAAAAGAATTCAAAGAACATTCTGATCTGCCAATTATAATCCAATCAAATGCAGGGCAACCTGTTAATAAAAATGGTAAGATAATTTATTTAGAATCACCGGAATTTTTTGCAGAAAAGACAGAGGAATTAATTGAGATTGGAGTGTCAGTAATTGGCGGTTGTTGTGGAACGACACCTGAACATATTAAAGCGATGAGGGATGTAATTGGAAATTAGAAATTGGAAATTGGAGAAAAGCTTTATTGCGGAGATTGAGAGTTGCAGAGGAAGATTTGAGATTTGAATATGGAGTGCATTAACCGTGTTAATGAAAAAAACGAAGCTTTTTATGAAAAATTAATGATTATTAAATGGAACTAAAAAAATAATGTATAATATAAATTTTTTACAGGATTTATTTGAAATATCAAAGATATTTCATCACATCAACATGGTTGATGTATTCCATAAATAATACAAATTCTAAATTAAGGATTAAAAATTAAAATGAAGAAAAAATTAAATATTTTATTCATTGCATCGGAATGCGCTCCGTATGCAAAAACAGGTGGTTTATCGGATGTAGTTTCATCTTTGCCGATTGCATTAACGAATCTTGGTCATAATGTAAAAATCGTTATTCCAAAATATTCTTCGATTGATACGAAAAAATTTAAAATGAAAAAAATACTTTCACCAATGGGCGTTCACATGGGAAATTGTGAAGAATGGTGTTCGGTATATTCTACAAAGCATAATAAAAATGTAACAATTTATTTTATTGAATTTGAAAAATATTATAATCGTGACGGATTATATCATGATTCGGAAATGAATGATTATTCTGACAATCCGAAACGATTTGCACTTTTGTCAAATGCAGCTTTTCAGCTGTGTCGAGATATTAATTTTAAACCCGATGTTATTCATTCACACGATTGGCAATCGGCATTATCTATGATCTATCTGAAAGAATGGTACGGAAATGATCCGTTTTTTAAAAATACTATTGGTATGTTAACTATTCACAATATTGGTTATCAGGGGAAATATCCGCATGAAAATTTTGAATATCTTGGATTTTCAGATCATCTTTTTAATCCAGACATTTTAGAAGATTTCGGAGACATTAATTTTCTAAAAGGTGGAATACAATATGCCGATATTGTAAATGCAGTCAGTCCAAAATATGCAGAAGAGACAAAGACGGAAGAATATTCACATGGTATGCATACTTTTTTGATTGATAAAAAAGATAAATATTTTGGTATTTTAAATGGTGTCGATTATAAACAGTGGAATCCAAATATTGATAAGTTAATTCCATATAATTATAATAAAGATAATTTTAGTGGAAAATCCAAATGTAAACTGTTTTTACAAGAAAAATTAAATCTTAAAAAAGAGAAAAATATCCCGATAATTGGAATTGTCAGCAGATTTGCTTCTCAAAAAGGACTTAATATTTTAGCGTCAGTAATTGAACAGGTAGTATCAGATATAAAAGTTCAGTTTGCAATTTTAGGATCCGGTGATAAAAATTTGGAAAATTATTTTCGGTCGTTACCTTCAAAATATGTTGGTAAAATTGGCGTATTTATTGGTTATGATAATCAACTTGCACATCAAATTGAAGCCGGTTCAGATTTTTTTATTATGCCATCACTTTATGAACCATGCGGATTGAACCAAATATATTCTTTGAGATATGGAACTTTACCAATCGTGAGAGCTACTGGTGGATTAGATGATACTATTGAACAATATAATGAGAAGACAGGAGATGGCACAGGTTTTAAATTTAATGATTTAACGCCTCAAGCAATTTATGATACTATTGGTTGGGCAGTAAGTACATTTTATAACAGAAAAAAACATTTTCAAAAAATGAGAATAAGGGCAATGAAGAAAATTTTTTCTTGGGAGAAAAGTGCAGAAAAATATGTTGATGCTTATAGAAAAGCGATGAATAAAAATTAAAAATCATTTCAAAATAAATAAAATTTTTGTAAATTTGAGTATGAAGAATTTAGAAGCAATATTTTTGGATAGAGACGGAGTTTTAAATAAGGATAGTGATGATTATGTTCGCTCAGTTGAGGATGTAAATGTTTATCCATTTGTTAGTAAAGTATTAAAAAAATTAACGGATTCCGGGTTGAAAGTTTTTATTACGAGCAATCAATCTGCAATTTCAAGAGGATATTTTACGGAAGAGACAAATTCTAAAATATTCAAAAAAGTAATAAGCGATAGTGAAAAAGCCGGTGGTAAAATAACTGATTATTATTACTGCCCGCATTTGCCAACTGATAATTGTAATTGCCGAAAGCCAAGACCCGGTATGTTTTTACAAGCGGCAAAAGAGTATAAATTTAATATAAAAAATAGTGTTTATGTCGGTGATTCTGTTTGTGACTATGAAGCAGCGAAAAATTTGGGAATACCATTTTTTCTTGTTGAAACCGGTTACGGAATTGAGACAGCAGAAACGATTAAAAGAGAAAAGAACATTGAGGTTAAGACATGGAAGAATCTGAAAGTTGTGGCTGAGGATATACTTCACCGCAGAGGCACAAAGACGCAGAGTTTGAATAATGGCAAAACCGTGGATGAAAAAAAAATATAGGCAAATTATTATGAATAGAGAAGAATATAATAGAATTTCTAAACAATTATTAGATTCAGCAATTACTGTTCATAAAGAAATGGGGCCTGGTTTAGTTGAATCAGTTTATGAGTATTGTTTAATTAAAGAATTAAGATTAAGAAATTTTAATGTGCAAAATCAAGTGATCATTCCACTTTATTATAAAAAATATAAATTGAAAAAAAATTATATTATTGATGTCTTGTTAGAGAAAGAAATTATAATTGAAATAAAAGCTGTTGAAATTATTTTACCAGTTCATGAAGCACAAATTATTTCATATTTGAAATTAACTAATAAAAAATTGGGATTTTTAATAAATTTTAATGTCCCATTATTAAAAGATGGATTCAAAAGATTCGTAAATAATTTCTAAAAAAAACTTTGCGACTCTGCGACTTTGCGGTAAGGAGAAAAAGGTAAAACATGAAAGTATGTATATTATTAGGTGGAGCTTCAACTGAAAGGAATGTATCTATTCACAGTGGATTAACTATCGCAGAAGCGTTGCGGAAAAAGAATCATAAATTTAAATTTTTAGATCCGGCTACACCATTAAAAAAGATGGATAATTTTATTAAATCATTAGATACAATTTCTGTTGAGACACAGAATTTTGATAAGTTGAAAAAAATGCACGACCAGTATTTTATAAAACAAATTGAATGGATAAAGGAAGAAAATTTTGATATTGTATTCAATGCTTTACACGGTGGAAATGGTGAAAATGGAGTAATTTCTGCAGTATTACAAATTGCCGGGATTCCATTTACTGGTTCCGAATATATGGCATCAGCAATCGCGATGGATAAATATAGAACGAAAAAATTGTTAAATTCTATTGGAGTTTTGACTTCTCCATTTGAATTACATACTTCTCCTACAAAATTTCCTCGTTCTTTATCTTTTCCTTTAGTTATAAAACCAAATGATGCCGGATCTTCAGTTGGATTATCAATTGTGAAAAAAAAGAAAAATATTTTAAATGAAACAAAAAAAGCACTGAAATATTCTCGTGAGTATATCATTGAAAAATATATTAACGGAAGAGAACTTACTGCACCAATTATTTGTGACGAAACATATCCATTAGTTGAAATCGTGCCAAAAAGCGGAGTTTACGATTATAGAAGTAAATATGGACAGGGAATGAATGAATATATAGTTCCACCTTTAATTGATAATTCTGTTATGGAAAGAATAAAAATATCGGCAAAAAAAGTATGGAATATTCTCGGAATGAAAAATTATGGAAGAATTGATTTCAGATTAAATGAAAATAATGAAGCATTCTGTTTGGAAGCAAATACATTGCCCGGAATGACCAATGCGAGTTTACTACCAAAATCAGCAAAATATTCTGGTTTGGAATTTCATGATTTGATTGAAAAAATAATAACTGATGTATTGATAGGAAAGGTCTCACACAAAGTCGCAAAAACGCAAAGAGGAAAATAAATATGGTAGTGGGAAAAGTTCAAAAAGATGTATTTCGACATTTGGAAAAACTCAATGTAAAGAAAAACACAAAATATTTTATAGTCACTAATTAATAGAAAACATTCATGATCAATTGTAATTAATAAATTTAATAAATAAATAATGTAAAAATATTCAAAAGGAATTATGAAATTTTATAACACATTGACAAGGAGAAAAGAGGAATTCAAGCCGATTCACAAAAATGAAGTTAGGTTGTATTCTTGTGGTCCAACAGTTTATAATTTTGCTCATATAGGAAATTTTCGGTCTTTTATTTTTGTAGATATTTTAAAACGCTATTTAAAGTTCAAAAAATATAAAGTTAAACATGTAATGAACATTACCGATGTTGACGATAAGATAATTAAGAAATGTTCTGAAAATAATTTTTCATTAGAGGAATATACAGATAAATATAGAGAGGCATTTTTTGATGATCTGGAAACTTTAAATATTCAGAAAGCAGATATATTTCCAAAGGCAACTGATCATATTTCTGATATGGTAAAAATGATAGAGAAACTTTTGGATAATGGAATTGCCTACCGAACAGATGATGGAAGCATATTTTTTAATATTAACAAATTCCCGGATTATGGAAAATTGCAGAAATTAAATTCGGATCAGATGAAAAAAGGTGAAAGAGTTGAGACAGATGAATATAATAAAGATTCTGCCTATGATTTTGCTCTTTGGAAAGGATATAAACCCGAAGATGGCGATATTTTTTGGGATACAGAAATTGGTAAGGGGCGACCAGGTTGGCACATTGAATGCTCAGCGATGTCCGGAAAATATCTGGGTGAGACATTTGATATTCATACCGGAGGAGTAGATTTGATCTTTCCTCATCACGAAAATGAAATTGCTCAAAGCGAAGCGGCAAACGGCAAAAAATTTGTAAACTATTGGATGCATTGTGAATATCTTGGGTTGAAAGATTCCAAAATGAGTAAATCATTAGGCAATACAGTTTATATTAAAGATCTTATTAAGAAGAATTATTCTGCAAGAGCAATTCGATATGTTTTACTTTCTGCTCATTATAGACAAAAATTAAACTTCAGTGTTGAACAATTGGATTCTACTGAGAAAACTCTGAAAAAATTTGATGATTTTCTTTATGAATTGAATAATGTAGAAAATAACAATGTAGAAAATGAAAAAATAATTGATCTGTCAAACAAAATGTTGCAAAAATTTGAAAATGTGATGGATGATGATTTGAATATTTCAGCCGCACTTGGTGTTGTATTTAAATTTTTGAAACAAATAAATAAATTTAAAGTTGCAAATAAATTATCAAATCTCGATAAAGAAAAAATTATTAATTCTTTGAAAAAAATAGATAGTGTGCTTGGAGTAATATTTGCTAAAGAAACTTTAAAAATAAATGAAACAATTAATTTGGAAGAAAAATTAAAAACATTAAAAATAAATGAAGAAGAAATTCTAAAAAAAATTGAAGAGAGAAACGAAGCAAGAAAAAATAAAGAATGGGATAAGGCGGATAAAATTCGTGATGAATTACTAAAATCCGGTATTGAACTTGTCGATAGAAAAGAAGAAACTACATATAAAATAAAATAGAACAAATATTTGGAACTTAAATTTAAAATTGCTGTAAAAAATATATGATTTGCTTGATTAATTTAATAATTATGACTATTCTATGAGCTATATATGAAAAAAATAAAAATACAAAAAATAATAATTCTAATACTGATTTTTACACTAAATGTGTTTGGACAGTTTGGGAAAAATAAAGTTCAGTATAAGCAATTTGAGTGGCAATATATTCAAAGTAATCATTTTGATATCTATTATAGTGGTGATAATAAAAAAATAGCGAAATATACGGCTACAAATGTAGAAAAAGCATATCTCTCAATTAAAGATCTGTTTAATTGGCCTCTGCAAAAGAGATATTCGATCATTATTTACAATAGTCATAATGATTTTCAACAGACAAATACTACTCAAGGTAGTTTGCCTGAGGGAGTTGGTGGGTTTACAGAGATGTTTAAAAATCGTGTAATTGTACCGTTCACCGGCTCGTATGAAGATTTTAGACATACTTTACATCATGAGCTGGTTCATGCTGTAATGAATGATATGTATTATGGTGGCTCAATTCAATCATTGGTCTCAGGACATGTAAAATTGCAAATTCCTTTATGGATTGCTGAAGGTTCTGCAGAATTTGAATCGGTTCGATGGGATACTCAAAGTGATATGTTTATGAGGGATTTAGCATTGAATAATACTATTCCACCCATTGAATATATTTCAGGATATTATGTATATAAAGCAGGTCAATCTGTTTTGAAATTTGTTAATGATATTTATGGAAAAAAGAAACTGACAGAATTCTATTATTCTATGAAAAGAACAAGTAGTGTAAAAAAGGCAATTAAAAAGACATTTAAAATAAAACAAGAAGAATTTAATAAAAAATGGAAAAAATATTTAAAAAAAGAGTATTGGACTGATATCACTTCAACTGATGATATTGGAAAAATAGCTGTGCAATTGACAGATCATGTTAAATTAAAAACTGCTCAGAATGTTGCACCTGCAATTTCTCCATCCGGTACCAAAATTGCCTTTATGAGTGATCGAAAAGGATATGCAGATATTTTTGTCATGAATGCTCAAGACGGTTCGGATGTTAGAAAAATAGTATCAGGTCAAAGAAAAGCAAGTTTAGAGGAATTGAAATGGGTTACTCCAGGGATATCATGGTCACCGAATTCTAAAAAAATAGTATTTGCGACTAAGAGTGGAAAATTTGATGCCTTAGTAATTGTTGATGTAGAATCAGAAAAACAAGAAGTAATTAAAATTAAAAAGTTAAAAGGAATTTATTCTGTTGCTTGGAATCCGAAATATGAAAATATTGTTGCTTTTAGTGGACATGATGGATTGCAGAGTGATATTTATTATTACAATTTCAAAAAGAAAAAACTGGTAAATCTCACTAAAGATAAATATAGTGACAGTAATCCTCAATGGAACGAAAAAGGTGATAAGATAATTTATGTATCAGAGCATGACAGAGCAAAAGAGAAAATTGAATTAAGACATCCTTATCAAAGTGATTTATTTGAATATAATTTACGAAAAAATAAAAAGCATCAGTTAACAAACACTGATTATGATGAAAATTATCCATATTATGATCCAAAGGGAAGAGGAATAATTTATACTTCTGATAAAAATGGTGTTTGTAACATTTATGTGAATAAAAATGATTCTGTAAGTTATCCGATAACTAATGTTACCGGTGGGATTTTTCATTTGAATATTGATAAAAATGGTAATTCCTTGGTAATGTCAGCATTTAAAAATGGCGGTTGGGATATTTACAAAATGAGTTCTTATTTTAACTTACCAAAGAAAACATTACAATTGACAAAATTTCGTAAGAATCAATTTAAAAAAGAAAATTTTGATTCCGATACGATTGTAAAGATAGATACAACATCAAAAAATTCATTTACTGTTAGTGAATTTAAAAAGCCGGAATCTAATCAAGAATATAAAGATTTTATATTTGTACCAAGTATGTTAAAACGAAATTCTGCATATTCACAATCTGATTCATCAATTAATTTAGATTCATCAAAAATTATGACCAAAACCGGAGAATATAAATCGAACGATTATAAAACAAAATTTTCTGTGGATTTAGTCAATAATCAATTTGCATATTCTACATTTTATGGGTTTCAAGGGCAGGCAATGTTTATGTTTAGCGATGTGCTTGGTGATCATCATATTATTATAGGAACCGATTTATATATCGATTTGAAAAACAGCGATTATTCTTTATCGTATTTTTATTTAAAAAAGAGAATGAATTTCGGCATATCATATTTTAATCAATCAGATCAATATTATACTTATCATTATTTTCCTGAAGAAGGATATTATGATGGTGTCATTGTTCGGTATGTAAGTAATGGAGGATCATTTTATACCGATTATCCTATAAATAAATTTTATCGAATTGAGACAAATGCAACATATTTAAATATTTCAAGGGAAATATTAGATCAGCGAATAAATTATAAAGAATCAGTTCAGACAGCAATAACTTCACTTGCTTTTGTAAAAGATAATACGCTATTCAGTTATACTGCACCGATGGATGGAATGCGATATCGTGTTCAGTTTGAATATATGCCAAAATTGACATCTGATTCGCCAACATATCAATCGGTAACAGTTGATTTTAGAAAGTATTTAAAAATTAATTTTAATTATCATTTTGGTTTGAGATTTACTGCCGGTGAATCTTGGGGTGCAACACCGCAAATATTTATGTTAGGTGGTGTCAGTAATTGGTTGAATTATCGTTATAATCCTGAAGCACCAATATTTGGTAATAATACTTCGAATTTCTCTGATAATTTTGAAATGTATTATTTAACAAAATATATAACACCTGTAAGAGGAGTAAGATTTTTTGAAAAATATGGATCTAAATATTTTTTAATGAATTTTGAATTTCGTTTCCCTTTTATTGAATATGCAAAATTAAAATTTCCCTTACCTGTAAATTTGTGGCAGGTTAGAGGAGCAATATTTTGTGATGTCGGTTCAGCTTGGGATGGAAAATTTGATCCTTTGGTGAATGATAAGTTTTCACCATTTGGGAATGAACATAAAGATCTAATAACTTCAACCGGTTTTGGTGTTAGAATATTCTTGGGTTATTTTTTATTACGAATTGATACCGCTTGGGAATATGATGGGCTTGGCTTTTCTAAACCAAGATATTTGCTTTCACTTGGCGGAGATTTTTAAATTATTTTTATTGCAACAAATAGTCAAAATTAATGTAGTATAAACTAAAATTGAAAGGAAAAATATGACCAAAAATGAAAAAATATTTATAAAATTAAAAAATATTATAAAAAACATCTTCAAAAAGAAAAAAAAACCGAAATTTAGAACAAAAAAAGAAAAGATTATTTATGAAATTAAGTCATGGATCTATGTTTTAATTGCTGTTTATTTTATTCGTTCAGGTATAGTTTGTGCATATCAAATTCCAACCGGTTCAATGAAAAATACGATAAAAATTGGTGATTTTATTCTTGGGAATCAATTTGCTTATGGAGTAAGAACTCCTGATTGGTTCGGTATTCCTTTTACAAGACACGGTTTTTTTATTCCTCATCTTACAATACCTACATTTAATAAACCTAATACCGGTGATATTGTAATTTTTGAATATCCACTTGATCCTTGGACAAATTATGTTAAAAGATGTGTGGGCGAGCCCGGAGATTCATTAGAAATAATTGATAAGAAAGTTTATTTAAATGGTAAGAGATTTGAAGATCCCCAAAAATCAATTATAAATTATGAGAATATTTTATCAAGAGATTATGTAGAACCGAATATTTTTCCGCATGGAAATGGAAATAGAGATCAATATCACAAAATTTATATTCCTAAAGAGGGAGATACTTTAGATGTGAATAAAACAAATATGCAAATTATTGCATATGTTGCTTATATGGACGGTAATAAGATAGAATATGGAATGGGCGTATTTTATTTAGATGGTGAACCAATAGAAAAGTATATTGTGAAGCAGGATTATTATTTTATGATGGGAGATAATCGTGATAATAGTGCAGATGGTCGCTATTGGGGATTTGTTCCACAGAAATATATATTAGGAACGCCGTTAGTTCGTTATTTATCTTGGAATAAGACAGCTTCTTGGAGTAAATTTTATAAAAAAATTCGTTGGGGTCAAATTTTTAGACCGATGCGGTAAGAAAAATTTCACGCAGAAAATTAGCAACTAACTAAAACTAACAAAAACGAACAAGAAAAAATATATTTATTAGCAATGAACCCCAGTTAAATATGCTTCGCACTTAACAGGGTAAACTAAAACTAACTAAAGAAATCTTTATGGTAAGAATATTTTACGCAAAGGATTAATAATAAATTAGCGAATAAAAATAGGATATCGAACAAGGATTAACGATTTTTGATTTAGGAAGTATAATAAATATATTGATTAAAAAAAAGCGGAGAGGCCGGGATTCGAACCCGGGGTACAAGCTTAAACCCGTACAACTGCTTAGCAGGCAGCCGCCTTCAGCCAGCTCGGCCACCTCTCCAATTACTTTTTCAACAAACGCCTAAATATATAATTCTTATTCATAAATTACAATTATTTTATTTGATAAATTGAAAATATTTTATAAATTTCAATATAGGGACGAGGAATATTTAGAAATAAGGAGGATTATTATGAGAGAAAAAATAGAAAACTTTTCTGAACTTAATTTGACCTTAGAAAATTTGTATAAAAACGGTTTATTATTAATGTCCGGTAAAAATGGTAATCCAATGGCAATAGGTTGGGGAACAGTTGGAGTAATTTGGCATAAATCAATTTTTACTATATTAGTCAGACCTTCTCGTTATTCATTTAAACTCATTGAGGAATTACCGGAATTTACAGTAAATGTTCCTACTCCGGAGTTGAAAAAAAAAGTTGCTTATTGTGGCGTAAAATCTGGTCGAGATTTTGATAAAATTAAAGAGTGTAATTTTCATATTCAAAAATCTAACCATATTTCTGTGCCGTATATTAAAGAATGTCCTATACATTATGAATGTAAAATTGTTAATAAAAATGATATAATTAATAGTGAATTAAATGACAAAATAATAAATAGATATTATAAAACAGGTGATTATCACTCAGTTTATTTTGGTGAAATATTAGGTGTTTATAAAGAAATAAAAGGAGAATAAAATGATTGGAAAAATGAAAAAAGATTTTCAAGAAATGTTTGTGGATCTAAAGAAAAATGGGTTGTATAAAGATGAAAGAGTTATTACATCTCCGCAAGGATCTGGAATAAGCGTTTCTACAGGTGAAAAAGTATTGAATTTTTGTTCTAATAATTACTTGGGATTAGCAAATCATCCTAAAGTAATTGAAGCAGCAAAAGATATTATGGATGAATGGGGATATGGATTATCTTCTGTAAGATTTATCTGTGGGACTCAAGATATTCACAAACAACTTGAAAATAAAATAAGCGAATTTCTTGGAACTGAGGATACGATTTTATACGCTGCATGTTTTGATGCGAATGGTGGAGTTTTCGAACCTTTATTAGATAAAAAATCGGCAATAATATCCGATGAATTAAATCATGCTTCAATTATTGATGGTGTGCGACTCTGTAAAGCACAAAGATATCGTTACAGTCATTCTGATATGAATGAGTTAGAGAATGCTTTAAAACAGGCACAATCTGCAAAATACAGAATGATCGTTACGGATGGTGTATTCTCAATGGACGGCGATATTGCCAAACTTGATAAAATTTGTGATTTGGCAGAAAAATATGATTCACTCGTGATGGTTGATGATTCTCATGCTACGGGATATATAGGTAAAAGTGGAAGAGGAACACCGGAATTTAAAGATGTAATCGGTAGAGTTGATATTATTACTACTACATTTGGAAAGGCACTTGGGGGAGCTTCCGGCGGTTGTGCTTCAGGTAGAAAAGAAATAATGGAAATGTTACGTCAGAGATCAAGACCGTATCTATTTTCAAATACTTTAGCTCCGGCAGTTGTTGGAGCGACATTGAAAGTTATGGATATGCTAAGTGAATCGACAGAATTAATTACAACATTGAAACAGAATGCGAAATATTTTAGAAAACAAATGGAAGACGCAGGTTTTGATATTGTAAAGGGAAACACAGCGATTGTTCCTGTAATGCTTTACGATGAAGTAACTGCTTTGAAAATGGCTGATATGCTTTTAAAAGAGGGAATTTATGTAATCGGATTTGTTTATCCTGTAGTTCCAAAAGGAAAAGCACGCATAAGAGTTCAACTATCAGCTGCACATTCAAAAGAGGAAATCAATAAAGCAGTGAATGCATTTATAAAAGTCGGAAAAGAATTGAAGATTATTTAAATTACAAATTATGAATTGGAAAAACGAAAGAAGACACACTAAAGAGAGAGATCTTTTTTGTGGCACATCATATTTCATATCGTAAACGATAGGATTAATAGATTATATAAGTAAATGATAATAAAGAAGTTAAATACATCGCTCATGATGTGGATTGCAAAATATTACCTGATATACATTACAATAGTAGGAAAAACATTTGCAATATCAAATAAGTTTAAATAAATTTTATTAATATGAAAATAATATTAACATATGATCATAGAAAAAATAAAAAAACAGATATTATAAAAAAATTATTAATACTAATTTTACTATTTTTTGTTAGCTGCGAAACAGATCATGAAGCATTTCTTACTTCTGTAAATAAAAATGAAATAATTGATAATGAATTGAATGGTATAAAATTAGTAAAGACCTTAAATGATCATTCTGATGATGTCCATTCTGTTGTATTTAGTTTTGATGGTAAATATCTTGCTTCTTGTAGTAGTGATAGAACAGTAAAAATATATAATACAAATAATTGGGAATTAATAAAAACATTAAGTGATCATTCTAAAAGTGTAATATCTGTTTCATTTAGTCCTAATAGTGAATACTTCGCAACGGGTAGTAGTGATAAAACAGTAAAAATATACAACACAACTAATTGGGAATTAATAAAAACATTAAGTGATCACTATTATAAAATTGAATCTATTTTATTTTCATCTGATGAAAAATATTTTGTTTCTTGTAGTGTTGATAATACGGTAAAAATATACAACACAACTAATTGGGAATTAGAAAAAACATTAAAAGATCATTCGGGTAACATTTATTCTATATCATTTAGTCATAGTAACAAATATCTTGCTTCTTGTAGTAGTGATAAAACAGTAAAAATATATAATACAACTAATTGGCAGTTAATAAAAACATTAAGTGATCATTCAGGTAGCATTTATTCGGTCTCATTTTATTCTAAAGATAAATATCTTGCTTCTGGTTATGATGATAATACAGTAAAAATATATGATACAAGTAATTGGCAGTTAATAAAGACATTAAAAGATCATTCATTTGTAGTTAGTTCAGTATCATTCAGTCCTTATGGAAAATATCTTGCTTCCGGAAGTTGGGATAATACAGTAAAAATATATGACATAAATAATTGGAAATTAATAGAAACATTAAGAGATCATTTTGATGAAGTTGATTTTGTATCATTTAGTCCCGGTGGAGAATACCTTGCTTCGTGTAGTGATGATAACACAGTAAAAATATATACTATTCCATTAATTGAACCAGAAATATTCATAAGGAATTATGTAGAGGATCACATTAATAAATGGCAGAAAATTGGTAAATTTGATAAGATTATTGATTATCAAAAAAGAATAATTGAAATAGATAAAAAAGCAGAAGAGTTTTTCAATATAGCAAAAAAGATATATACAAAAAAGGCGGATAAGAGGAAGCAATATATTGTTGATGCTATTTTGAATGGAGATATTAAAATATTAGGGAATTATAATAAAGATAGAGAGACATATAAATTAGATATTCCTGAAATTGGATATATTGTTATTAATATCCCAAAAAAATATGCCAAAAATTTTAAGAAAAATGAAAAAAAATTGAGGTTAAAGAATCCAAAAATTGTCCAGACTGATAATGGATTAATTATATCTTCGATTGCTATATATAATCCGGTAAATAATAAGGAATTTGTTTGTGATATTAATGTGAAAGATTGTAATTATTCATTTGCAGAAATGAATTTTGAATTCAAACCGTATAATTATAATTTTGATAAGGGAGAGACAGAGTCACAAATTATAGAAAACAAACAAAAAAGAGGAATTAAGCAAGCAGATAGAGATGATATTTATAAAAATATACCAAGGAATTTTCAAAAAAATAAAGATGCAGTTGCTGTAATTATTGGTAGTAAAGATTATAGTTGTTTAGATGATGTGGATTATGCGATAAATGATGCTCGTTTAGTAAAAAAATATTTGATTGAGAGTTTTGGTTATAAAGAAGAAAATATAATTTATATTGAAAATGCTACAAAAATCAACTTTGAGACGATATTTGGTATAAAAGGATATCATAAAGGACGACTTGATGATTATGTAAAGAAAAATATTAGCGATGTATTTATCTATTATTCCGGTCACGGTGTGCCAAATGTAGATACGAAAAAAGGATATTTTGTTCCTGTAGATTGTGATCCGGCTACAGTTTCTTTAAATGGTTACCCGTTAGATCTTTTTTATAAAAATATAAGTAAAATAAAATATAGGAAGTTGACTGTGGTTATTGATGCAAGTTTTAGTGGAGAAAATATATTAAAAGATATTTCTCCGATTTATATAATTGTAGATAATCCAGTACTACTAAAAGATAATTCATTTATATATACATCAGCAAAGGAGAATCAGTTTTCGAATTGGTATCCGAATAAACAACATAGTTTATTTACATATTGTTTCTTGAAAGGAATAAAGGAGCTGGGAGTTGATGTTACACATCAGGAATTATTTGATTATTTATCAAGTAAAGTTTCATATATTGCCAGAAACTTATATTCACGAGAACAAAATCCGACATTTGATGGCGATATGAGTAAGTATTTAATGGAATGGAATTCTAACTATAATGGACACTAAGATTGCA
Source organism: Fidelibacterota bacterium (assembly GCA_034723415.1). Taxonomy (GTDB): domain Bacteria; phylum Fidelibacterota; class Fidelibacteria; order Fidelibacterales; family Fidelibacteraceae; genus TCS52. The sequence continues at coordinate 42,690 of JAYEOX010000082.1, forward strand.
CAGGGAATACAAAGAATAATTATAGATAGTAGAATGAAAAATTATGAATAGTGAATTAGAAACCGAAATGGAGTGGGTACCGATGAAATCAATTACGAATTTTCAATTTCAAATATTAAATTTCAAAATTCAAAATTCATATTTTCATATTTCTTAATTTTTTCAACTAACGCACTAACATTTTTATCTCTCTTTTTCGCCCCGATTAGCATAATATTTAATTTTTTCAATAAAGTATTTAGTAATAAGTGTTTTTTTTCTTTATCTAATGATTCGTTAGTAAGTATTTTCTCAAGTGATTGAATCCTAAACCTGTCCATTCCCCAATATTTTTGTGAAAGCTGATCTGAATGTCCACCATATTTTTTTATTCCAAATTTATTTACTAAACCAACATGATATTTTAAACTGGTTCGAAGCCAATAATCATAAT
>JAYEOX010000083.1:0-5913 GCA_034723415.1 Fidelibacterota bacterium
GTTTAGAAGGTGAAGAGTTTAGAAGGTTAGAGGTTTAAGAGGTTAGAGGGTTAGGAGGTTAGAAGTTTAGAAGTTTAGAAATAACCAAAATGACAATTACTTAAAATCGAAATTTTAAAAGACAATCTGATTATTAGATGATTTCATATAATAAAATTTAAAAATAAATGGAGGAATTATGTCAAAAATAGCAGTAATTTTAGCGGGAGCCGGACGATCAGATGGTAGCGAAATTCAAGAGGCAGTTTTAACTTTATTAGCATTGGATAAACGAAATGTTGATGTGAAAGTTTTTGCTCCCAATATTCCACAAATGCATGTAATCAACCATTTGACAGATGAAGAATCACCGGAGAGTAGAAATGTAATGGTAGAATCAGCAAGAATATTTCGTGGCGATATTCAAGATATTAAAGATGCAAATATTGATGATTTTGATGCAATTGTTTTGCCGGGTGGATTTGGTGCCGCAAAGAATTTATGCAACTATGCAGTGAAAGGTTTGGATTGTGAATTTAATCCTGATGTTGAAAATTTTGTCGTTGCCGGATTGAAAAAAAATAAACCAATTGGATTTATTTGCATTTGGCCGGTTCTCGGTGCATTCCTCACAAAAAAAGCAAATATAAAAGCCAAATTAACAATTGGAAACGACAAAACAACTGCCGGTCATATTGAACAACTTGGGAACGAGCATGTAGAATGTAAAGCATCAGATTGTGTTGTAGATGAAAAAAATAATATCGTTTCTACACCGGCATATATGTTAGGTCAATCAATTTCTGAAGTAAGTGAAGGAATTGATAAATTAGTTGGTGAAGTTGTAAAATTAATAATGGCATAAAGAAATTATACTAAGATGCCAAAACGCAAAATAATTTATTCTTTGCACATCTTATGTCTTCCTTTCCGGTCTTTGCGTGAAACTAATTACTTATAAAACTCACAATCCTTAACTAACTTAACTTTATTTTTATTTATAGAAGTCAAAATTCTTTTTGCTCTCTTAAACGAACGATATCTATAAGCATTAAAATTAGGATCTGATTTCTTGAAACTATTTATTTTTACAGGCCCGGGTTGATGTATAAACTTTCCATCTCCAATATATATCCCGACATGTGTAATTCTCTCTTTTCCATTTTTATCGTATCCAAAGAATACCAGATCGGCTGGTTTTAATTTATCATATTCATCTACATCTTCAGTAACAGTTTCACCAACAAATACTTGTTGTGAAGCGTCTCGCGGAAGCAGGATTCCGTTCAAAAAATAAGCAGTTTTAGACAAACCACTGCAATCCATCATTTTTGCAGAAGTCCCACCCCATAAATATGGATCGCCGAGAAAAAGATAAGCTGATTTTAAAATATTTTTTGCAGATGGGTTAGTCGTATTTTTCCATTTATCAAAAAATTCACATTGATCAGCAAGCACAAAAGCTTTCCGTCCGTCCGGATATTCTACTTTATAAAATTCATCTTTTCTATCTAAATATTTCAGCAGATCTGTTATAATCAAATCTGAAACTCGTCTAGAATTGACATCAGGTTTAGAATATGAAAACCCTGATTCATTTAGAAATATTACCTTTTTAGAATTCTGCCAATCTTTATAATCGGCTTCATTCATCGTTACAAGTTCATTTTTATTTAACCAGCCCAAGTACTTATCTGTCGTTTGAACGAAGTAATAATCATCTTTTTTATAAAGTCGCAACGGATGACCTAAAAGCGATTGAGTTGACAACTCTGAAGAATGTCTTTGTTCAGCTCTTATGTTACAAACAGAAACATTCACAATTCCATATATTTTATCACCTAATTTTTCTGATGGTAAAACAACAATTTTATCTTTGACACTTGATTTTTCTAACTTTTTTAAAAGTGCCTTTTTTGCAGATTGAATGTTTGTTTCACCTGTTAAAACTGTTTTACTCCCGACATTTTTATAAGAAATATTGAAGATTGCTGTTCGGCTATCAAGTGCAAATTCATTTTTTACTTCATTGATTATTTTTGATATGTCACTTGTCTCTGCTTTTTGACAAGAAAACAATATCAAAATAAAAAATATAGATGATATTATTTTAAAATTTTTCATAACTCACCTATTTTTTCAATAACTTCTCAAGTTTTTTTGAAACTTCGGTAAATGCTTTTGATGTTTCTGATTCCGGATATTTTAAAACTATTGGAGTTCCTTCATCACCACATTCTCTATTTTTCATTTCCATTGGAATTGAGCCGAAAAATTCCACGCCCATTTCATTAGCCATTTTTTCTCCGCCTCCTTTTCCAAAAAAATCAATTTTTTCTCCACAATGAGGACAAATTAATCCGGCCATATTTTCAATTACACCAATTTTAGGAACATTCAATTTCTTTGCCATACTAATTGCACGACGACAATCTTGAAGTGAAACTTCCTGTGGAGTTGTTACAATTATTGCAATTTGTGGTTTTACAGTTTGAACTACTGTTAAAATTTCATCGCCTGTCCCGGGTGGCAAATCAGAAAGTAGAATGTCTAACTTTTCCCAAACAACATCAGATAAAAATTGTGTAATTACTCCAGATCGCAATGGACCTCGCCATATTACAGCCTGATCTTTAGGAATAAGTGGAGCCATAGAAATTAATTTTAATCCATTTTTCCCTATTGGATAAATCGTTTTTTTATCTTTTGCATAAGGTTGATCTTTCGAGCCGACCATTTGGGGGATATTCGGTCCGGTAATATCTGCATCTAACAATCCCACATCTTTATATTTCTTCAATAATGTATATGCAAGATTTGCTGTAACTGTGCTTTTACCAACTCCGCCCTTACCACTAAACACTACAATTTGATTTTTAATATTTGACAGATTTCCATTCATCCTCTTATTTTGATCAATTTTTGCTTGATTCTTATCTTGATTTGGTGTTACTGTTTTTGTTTTCATAACTTCTCCTTTTTTTAATTAGCTTATAATTTAACTATTTTTTTTCCATTTCCATAGGAATTTATTATATATATTTGTGTTTTTAAATATCGCACCTTGTACTTCACACATTGCTGATGCAAATTCCGCAGCTCTTTTAATAATTTCAATTTCATTCCATTTTTTGATAATTCCTAAAATTACAACGGCACTAAATGCATCTCCCGCTCCGACAGTATCAACTACTTTTATTTTTTTTATTTTAGATCTAAAAACTTCATTTTCCCTATTTAAAATAAAAGCTCCTTCTTTCCCTTTTGTGATGATGGTTTTATCCAAATTGTATTTTTTTGATATCATTTTTGCTTTTTCTGTCAAATCTCTATTTTCATCTTTTTGGATATCAGATAATTCATATTCATTCAATTTCAACCAGATTGCATTATTTAAACAATTGGTAACCAATTCTTCATTCCACCAATGACCACGCAAATTAACATCAAAAAATATTTTTGAATTCAATCGTTCCCTTATCTTAAAAAAAGCTTTGCGAGATATTTTTCCTCTTAATGCAAGTAATCCGTGATATAAAATATTATTTTCGTCTATAAATTTATCTAAAAAATATTCATCAAATTCGATATGATCATAAGCAAGGTCTGTCAATGTCTGAAATTTTGGTTCTCCATCAATTATTTTTACATTGACTATTCCGGTTTGATATTCATCATCAATTTGAATACCGGAAGTTTCCATGTTCCACGATTTCATCTTTCTTAATATTGTTTTACCCCGCTTATCATTTCCAATACGACTAATAATGATCGGTTCCAATCCAAATCCATTAAGATGTTTTGCAACATTGAATGGAGCGCCTCCAAGCATTTCTCTTTTTTCGAAAATATCGAATAATATTTCACCAAATATTATTACTCTGTTTGAATAATTATTTTGCATATTCATAATTTTTTTAATTACCAATTATTTTTCTTAAATGTAATCTAACTGTATCAAAATACGGACTATCAGAATAATTTACCAAAATATTTGTATAAACCGTCTCAGCATTATTTTTTTCATTTAGAAAATATTCTAAGAATTCACCATATTTAACCATAAAGTAATCACTATAATTCGTCTTGAATAATTTGTCTTTAAATTTATCCCAAAACATATTTTCTGCATCTGCTTCATTCAAAATTCGCAAAATCGTAATATATCTTATTGATATAATCTGGTTAATTTCTGAATTATTTTCCAATATTTTCTCCAAAATTAATTTTGCTTCCGGCAACCTATTTTGATGTAAATATCTTTCTGCCATTAAAAATTTATTCATAGTTCCGGTATCTTTTTGTAACTCTTTGATGAGAAAACCAAAATTTAAAATGTCGTTATACAAATCACTATTTTCACTTATTAAAGATAAAGTAGCTTGGATATCTTCTTGTAATGAATCAGTTTCACCAAAAAGATAATTCAATTGAATTTTTTTCAACATTAATTCATCTTCTTCTTTTACAGAAAGTTGATATTTCATCGGCGCATTTTTAATAAATTCTAATGCTGATTTTCGATCACCTTTTGCAATATAAATATCAACAATACGATTTAAAATATCAATTTTTTTGTCCCTATTTATTTTTCTCAATGATTGGAGATAGTCATTTAGAGCATTATCAAAATCATTTAAAATATTAAATCTTATTTCGCCAATTTGATAATATGCTTCTGCTTTTAAATTGGAGATTTTTGAATAAGTTGAGAGTGAGTCATAAATTGATAGTGCTTTCTGTAATTGGCTATTATTTTCTATTAAATTATTACCAAACTCAATTTTTGTAAATTTATTTTCGAAAGGTGACTTTACAATATTTACGAGTGTTGACATTTCACGAAAATTCATTTCATAACTTTTACCGATCAAAAGCAGCATTTCTGAAATTTCTTTTGAATTATTGGAATGTTTTAAAAAATAATTGATAGCTCTAATCGAATGTTTGTATTTTTTAATACTGAACAGCCGATGAGAAAGAAGTTTTATTTCTGATAACGGCATTTCCAAATTTTTTGGTAAATCAATTAACATATCTACTGCTTGTTCGTATTGAGCTGTATTCAAATATAGATCGGAAAGTAACAATCGTATATCAACGCCAATTTTTTCATTGTTTATATTATTTTTCAATTTAGCAATTAAAATTGGAAAGACTTTTTCTCTCTGTTCAATTGTATATAATTTATATTTAATTCTATTTATTTCATTTCCACCATTATTTAAATGAACTATTATTTCGGAAACAAGTTTATCCCAATTTTGTCTATTGATCAAATATGAAACATATTGAATTATTAAATGATCTTTATCGTTTACCTCTTCCCGAAGGAAATTCACGATTTCATCCAATTGGTCTGATGAATTATATTTTAATGAATAACGAAAAATTAAATCTGCATTAATTAATTGAAATTTATTGTCTTTCAATAATGGTATCCAGATTGTTCTTGCCTCATTTTTTCTATTTTGATGATAATACAATGTGCCCAATTCAATGTTGGTTACACGATTGATCTTATGTTTCAAATTCCACTTTTCTATGATTATAATTGCTTGCCCATATTTTTTTTGTGCTAATAAAATATTTTTCAGATGAATAAAATATGATTTATTATTTGGCTGATATTTGTATAAAGTTTTAAAAATATTTTTTGCTTTGTCAAATTCGCCTTTTTGCTCAAATTTTACTGCTTTTTTATATTGCTCATTCCGTTCTGATCTTGTAAACTCTCGTGAAAGCAACACTAATGGCAATAGTAAAATTATTATCAATATTTTTAAATTTTTATTAAACATCTAAACCCTCTTTCCCTATTAGTGTAATTCGTTATTGTTATTTTTTTCGCCTGCCCTGTAGCGAAGCGTATCGGGGTGTCTTTTCGTGTTTTTTCGTGGCTTCATTAATTTTTTCGTGGCTGCATTTCTTAAC
>JAYEOX010000083.1:6013-14811 GCA_034723415.1 Fidelibacterota bacterium
CCTCTTTCCCTATTAGTGTAATTCGTTATTGTTATTTTTTTCGCCTGCCCTGTAGCGAAGCGTATCGGGGTGTCTTTTCGTGTTTTTTCGTGGCTTCATTAATTTTTTCGTGGCTGCATTTCTTAACAACTCCAAATATGTTTCCATCTCTTTTTTATCTTCCAATGATATTTCGCTATCTTTCAATTTTTCTCTTATTTCATGTATTATTGATTCTCTGTTACCTAAATTTTCAGGTAAGGCAAATGGGCTTTCGCGATCTATCTGCTTACCGGTTTTTGATTCTCGTTTTCTTGTTTTGTCTCTCGTGCGAACAGATTTGCTTGCATCTAATAATCTTTGTAGAATTTTTCTCTGTCTTCTTATTGTATGTCGATTGATCTTTTTATTTCTCATTTCATTTATTACCTCTTCCATATCATCAGCAATTTTTTCTAAATTCCCAAGTGGATTGTTTCCACTTCCTTCCATTTCTTGTTGTAACTGTTTTAATGATTTTCGAATTGCCTGTTGCCTCGCTGCCATTCTTCCCATTTTATCCATCATTGAACTGGGTTTGCCTGTTAATCCCAGTTGCGGCATTGAACTGTTTAATCCTTTCTGTTTTCCAGCCATATTTTGCAGCTGTTTTAAATATTGCTCAAGGCCTGACCCGCTTCTTGAACTATTTATAGAATTCACTGTTTTTTGTAATAAATACGCTAATTTGTTTAACGCCACAAAATTTTCACCCATCGGCTTTTTTGCCAAGTGAATCGAGCCATTTTCAATTTGTTTCAGCGCCTCGTTGGTATAATAAAAAGCATTTTTCAGTTCTTGAACAATCGCTTTATTCACGAAAAATGTCTTTTTTGATAATTCGATCAATGATCTGTTTATACTTTTTATTCGCTCAAATACTCGATATTGTTTAGAAGAAAAAATATTTAAATGTGGTGAATTCCTGTCAACTGCCTTTACATCAATATTTAACTCCTCCTGTTCTTTTGAAGCCAATATCGTTTTAATAAATATCTTCTGGAAATCATTGATTATTTCATTTTTCTTTTTTTTCATATACGAATTTTTTTGTTTTTCAAAAGCATTGGAAATTCTTTGTAATTCTTGTTTTGCCTTTTCTGCTGATTTGTTTCCTTGTGATTTTTGAAAATTTTTATATTCTTCACTACTTGTTTCCATAATATCTGACACTTGTGACTGGTTAATTTTTTTAGATAATTCTTCAAGTAATTTTCTAAATTCTCCATCAAATTCGCTTTTGGATCCTTCGATGAATTCCTCAACTCTTTCTGTATCTTCGGAAAGCTTCTTTTCTTTCGTTGCTAATTCTTCTGTAGATTTATTTTGATATTCATCTAATATTTTTTCCTGTTTTTTAAGTGATTCCTTCAATTGTTTAGATATTTCAGATAATTTTTGCTCTTTTTGTATTTCCTCGAATATTCCTAATGTTCTATTCAGTGCTTGCTCAAATCTTTTTTGCTGATCCTCAAAATTTTGTAACATTTTCTCCATATTAGAATCGTCATTACGATTGATCTTTTCTTGTAATTTTTGGATCATTTCAAATAATTCATTATCCATCAATTCATCAAATATCTTTTGCAATTTTTCATATTTATCTAAAATTTGATCTTCAAATAATTTATTCTCTTTTAAAAATTTTTGATGTTCTTCTAACTCATTTTTTATTTTATCTAATTTTTTACTAATTTCTTTTTGTTCTTTGAGAACTTCTTCCAATTGCGATTTATTTTCCCAATCAATTTTCCCTTCTTTCAAAAGCTCCATTTTTATCTTTTCAATTTGTTTGGTTAACTTTTTTGTCTTTTCATAATTCTTTACAATATTTTGCTCAATTACATTCTCTTGTTTGTGTGTCCGTTCAAACATTTCAGTTAAAGTTGGAAATCTCGCAGTAAATAATTTTGATTTGGTGATTTTCGGGCCGCTAATATTATCATTATCTGAAATAACAAATTTGTATTGGACAATATCACCGGGACTTAGCAATTCATTTATTTCCCAAGAATTAACTATTAACTGATCGGAAAGATCTTTCTCAATTTGAATATTATAATTTTTAGATAATTTTTCAACACTCTGAGAATAACTTTTTTTGATTTTATAGAAAATTGACAGATTATTAAATCCAAAATCATCACTGATCTTCACTTTAAAAGGAACAATAAAATTTTCCGTTAAAATAATGTCTTGCTCTGGTTGTATTATTTTCAAAGTTGGAAATTCATCCTGAATAATTTTAAATTTATAAATTAATGGTTCATTGATCTTAATTGAATCCGTATTGGAAAAATTAAACTTATATTCACCTGAATTCATCATTTTAAATTTCAAATAAGCATTTTTGCCATCAATTTTAAAGTAATTTCTCCGATCATTGACAGATACGATCGCTTCTCCGACAGAATCGCTCAATTCGGCAAATATCGACATTTGCGAGCCCTTTAATGCGGAAATCATATCAATGTTTGCATTGTAAAATTCGTCTGATAATTTTGAATATGAAGGCGGAATTATTGAAAATTTCAATTTTCTAACTTCCGGACGATTGTCAATTACAATTTTAAAAGTATAACTTCTAAATTTTTTCCATGGATAAAAAATATTCGGACGATGAACTTCAATAAAATACCGAAAATCATCTTTAACTCTATTAAATTGAAAATAAGCAATGCTGTCATTTCTCATTGCAGGATATATTTTTTCAGAATTTTTGGAAGTGATCTTATTAAGATATAGGGGAAACTTTGCGGGAATATTGTGCTCGACTTTGATCTTCAAAGAATCGAACGCATAAATATTTCTATCACCCGACGAAACACTTAAATAATATGGAATTGGTTTCAAATATTGTTTTCTAAAATTAATTAAACGATCAAATGAATTTGAAAACATTATAGCTGAAATAAAAAATGCTATCAGTGATATAATAAATTTTATTTTAAGAGATTGTAGAAGTGTTTTTTTGTAGCAATTTAAAAATTTACTCAAAGAATATTTAACCTTAAATTCCCTAATAGCAAATTCACTTAATTCATCATCATAATAAGATAATTGAAATATGTTAATTAGTTTATCTTTAACATTCGGAAATTTGTTGCCGATTTTTTCTAATATTAATTCATTGTTACAAATTTTAGAATTAATATTGCGAATTTTAAAAAACTTAATAAAAATATAAATTATCACAAAATTGCAAATAAATGGTAAAACTAAAACTGTCTTAACCAACGGTTGAAAATACCAAATTGATTCTGCAATTATTAAGACAAAAGAATAAATAAGATCATAGAACAAAATTAACAATAAACTACTAAATAAAAAGTGCTTTGCTTGTTGTGATCTGTAATCACTTAATATTTTTTTGAAATACGGTTGCATTTATTCCTTTTGGTTCAATTCTCTTATTACTAAGTATAATAAAAATAATTCTAAATTCCCATTATTGAACAAATAATATAAAATACTTGTGAAAATTCATTAGATTTTTTATATTGATTGAAAGAGAAAGGTAAATTAAATGAGAAAAAAATATATTAAAATATTATTTTGGATTACAATTTTTAGTATAGCAATGGCTTTTTTAGAAACTTCTGTTGTTGCATATCTAAGAAAATTATACTATCCGGAGGGTTTTACTTTTCCATTAAAAATATTTGAAAATAAGATTGGTGCTACAGAATTTTTAAGAGAGTTTGCTACGATAGTGATGCTAATTTCTGTCGCTGTTATTGTGGGAAAAAACAAGTTACAACGATTTGCTTATTTTATTTATATTTTTGCTATCTGGGACATTTTTTATTATGTATTCCTTAAAATTATTTTAAATTGGCCTGAATCGTTATTTACATTTGATATACTATTTTTAATACCTGTAACTTGGGTAGGACCAATAATTGCACCCATTATATGTAGTATAACAATGATATTATTTGCTTTATCAATTATTTATCTACAAGATAAAAACAAGTCATTAAAAATTAAATTTGACGAATGTACGATGTTGGTAGTAGGTAGTATTATTGTGGTAATATCGTTTCTTGCAGATTATTTCATGTTTTTAAATAGCAAAATTTCATTTTTTGAAATATTAACCTATGCTTGGGCACCAGAAGCAAATAAAATTTTAGAACAATACACTCCTCAAAAATTTAATTGGTTAATTTTTATTAGTGGAATATTAATAATTTTTATTGGAATTATTAAATTTATTTTAAGAAATAGATATCTTTATCTTAATAAAATCAACTTTCAAAAATGAAAGAATAACAAATTGTGAAATACGATATCTGAAGTACAATAACAAATAAATTATTTGAGTTTTTCCAAAAGTTATATTATCTTTAATATAGAATTAATATAAAAATAGGTTGTAAACATTTAAAAGTGGAAATTAAATTAAACAGAAATATTGTTAGAAAAAATAAAAAAAACGTTTTTAATTCGAGCGAGTTTGTTTCTCACAGCAAATCAGAATTGCTATCATTTATGTGGGAATTAACAAAAGATATTTATTCTCTTACAGGGAGCTATGATGTTGAATCAAGATTACAAAGAGATGTTATCTCAATTATTAGAAAAAAAGTTGATTTTTTATTAGAAACCTTTGATCAACATAACAAATACACTTTCATTTTATAATTTATTGTTAATTATGATCATTTCTAACCTTCTAAACCACTAAACTACTAAACTTCTAAACATTTTTATTATTTTATTTTGATTCTTATTATTTGGTTTAGTTATGCAAAGCATTCTATTAGTTGGTGCTTACTCTTCCAAATGATAATAATAAATATTCGTCCCCATTTTGAGAGCGGCTATTCTTATTGCTAACGGATCGTGATGAACTGCAGCATCTTCCCAACCATCACCAAGATCACATTCGTAAGTATAAAAAACAACTAATTTTTTATTGTGAAATATACCAAATCCTTGTGGCGGTTTTCCGTCATGCTCATGAACTTTCGGAGGCCCATTTGGAAATTCAAATACACTATGATATATTGGATGTGAAAATGGTAATTCAACTAATTCTTTGTCCGGAAAAATTTTTTTAATTTCACGACGAAACGATTTGTCCATCCCATAATTATCGTCGGCATGTAAAAAGCCGCCATTCTCTAAATAAAAACGCAATTTTTTTACTTCATCTTCTGAAAAATAAACATTTCCATGTCCATTCATATATAAATAATGATAAGAAAATAATTCAGGAGAATCAATATCAACTATTGATGGATCTTCTGCCATATTTAAATCTGTATTATCACCAATAAAATTCATCAAATTAGATAATGAACCGGGATTACTATACCAATCACCGCCACCACCATATTTTAACCTTGCAACAGTTAAATTTTCACATTTCCCAAAAGAAAATAATAACAAAATTACGACAATAACAATTAAATTTTTTATTCTAATAATATTTTTAAAATTCATTATAATTTTTAATGACGAAATGTTTTTATGTCCGATTGTATTTTAAATACCAGATCACTCCACTCTTCAATTGACATTGAATAATCCCAATATTTTCCCAGAATTTCTATTGGTGTATTATACAATGTTTTTTGAATTGTTAATAAGATCAAAGCAATATCATCAACATAATTAATTATTTTATAAGGAAATTTTTTAAATTTACGAAAAGACAAATTTAAAGGAGAAACAATGTAAACGGCGGTTCCAACTATCCATAATTTAATATGGGTTGGAGTCTCTTTATCTTTTACTAAACGAAATAATAGTTTCAGTAATGATGGTATACCTTTAGCAATTTCCTTTAATGCTTCGCTGGTACTGACATCTAATGGATATGCTTTGTTCCTTTTCATAGTTTACCTCTTGATAATAAAAAATAATCTTTGTTTATTGGTTAATATACAAAAATTTTGTCTTTATTAATTAGGATATTTTTTCTTTTCGTCAAGCTTTAAAAGAGGATTTTTAGGATTTCTAACTTCCTTGATTTCCCCAAATGTTTGTTCATATTTTTTAACATTTACATTTAAAGTATTCAAAAGTGCCTTTGCATGTTGGGGACTTAATATGATTCGTGAGCATACTTGTGCTTTTTTCATGCCGGGCAATACTTGGCAAAAATCAACAATAAAATCACTCGGTGAATGGGTTACAACAGCTAAATTTGAATATTGACCGCCTGCAATCTTCTCATTAAGATTAATCTCAAGTTTTTTCTCATTTTGTCTATTTTTTTCCATAATATTTATTCTCCACTTTTTTCATCAACATCTTCTTCAATTACTTCATCAGGATTGAATACTGAATAATCTTCATCGGCATCATCATGAATATCTTTAACATATTCTTCTTCAATTTGCATAACATTTTTATCAAAAAATCCGCCGGGTTTTGTTTTGTCATTATCGTCTGTCACATCTTCTTTATCATCAAATTCATTAGATTCATATCTCATGAAATCATTACCATACAAAGTTTCATCAAAAAAGTCAAGGTTTTCAACTATACCTTGTGTAATTAGATATTCTAAAAAATTAATAAATTTTGGTTGCTTTAGATTTGTTTTACAGTGTGGGCACACTAATTTTTTGTTTAACCCTTCCTCTGTTAACGGTTCCCCGCATACAGGACATAATAATTCGTGAAATTCGTTCAAAATCTTTTCCTCTATTTTTTTTCATTTTTAATTTTTAATTTCAACTAATTGAAAAATTGTTTTTATACTATTGTTATATTCAGATTGATCATTTTCCATTATTGTAGCCGTTAGAAAATCTTTACTAAATTTGTTATTAAAACCAACTGATATATTTTTTGCTTTTGTTGCTGCAATGTAGTTGCTTAAAATATTGATACCCGTGTTTAGATCAATTGTAATATCATATTGATTATCAATATATGAAATTGCTGCTTCCTTTATGGGAAAATGATTAATATTCTTTACATTGGGATATAAATATTCTCTATTATAATAATTATATAGAATAAAGTCCTCTTTAAATCTATCTAAATATATAATATCTATTTTTTGGTCTTGTTTTAGTGTAATTTTATCCAAGAATTGATTAACTATGTTTATTTCAACTTTATTGGAAGGCATGCAGATTAAAATATTTTTCGAATCATTTACTTTTGTATTCCAATTAAAAGATTTATTATAATTCAAAATAATATTTCTTTTCTTTAGTAAAAAAATCCATGTTTTATATTTAATTTTTTGTATGAAATTCATTTTATTTAATGCTATTATTATGATTTAATATTATAAAATATACCTGCTTAAGTCCTCATCCAGAACGATTTTATCCAAGGAACTATGAACTTTTTTATCATCAATTGTAATTTTCTTATCTACATCAGGAGCATCGAACATTAAATCATCTAAGATCTGTGTTAATACTGTATGTAATCTTCTTGCGCCAATATTTTCTGTCTTTGTGTTTACCTCTGTTGACTTCTCAGCTATTGTTTTTATTGCTCCTTTTGTAAAAGTTAAATCTATTTTTTCTGCTTTTAATAATGCTTGATATTGTTTTATCAATGCATTTTGCGGATGGGTTAATATCTGCACAAAGTCATTTGTAGATAAACTATTCAATTCTACGCGAATAGGAAAGCGTCCTTGTAATTCGGGGATCAAATCAGATGGTTTTGTTTTACTAAAAGATCCTGCAGCAATGAACAATATATGCTCTGTTCTTACTATTCCATATTTCGTATTTACTGTAGAACCTTCAACAATTGGTAAAAGATCTCTTTGTACACCTTGGCGACTTACATCAGCACCTCTTCCGCTTTTATCAGAGGCAATTTTGTCAATCTCATCCAAGAAGACAATACCGTTATTTTCCACTCTGTTTAATGTCTCTTGATTAACTTTAGATTTATCTATTAATTTTTGTGCTTCTTCCTGTGTCAAAATTCTTCTGGCATCTTTTACTTTTGTTTTTTGCTTTTTCTTCTTTCTACCCATTAATGAACTCATGGCATCATTTAAGAAATCTCCAGCTCCTTCCATATCTCCACTAATTGGCCCCATTACAGAAATTCCACCAAACGGTTGTTGTTGACCAACCTCTATTTCAATATATTTATCTTCAAATTTCCCGTCTTTAAACATTTTTCTTAATTTGGTTCTGGTTTTTTCTATTCTCTCTTCTTCTTGTTCATCAATATTTTTTGATTCTGGTACAGGAAACAATTTATTTAATATTCTATCTTCTGCCATTTTTTTTGCATCATCCCATACACGACTTTCATATTCTTGTTCAACTATATGATAAGCAATTCTTGTAAGATCACGGATCATGGATTCTACATCTCTACCGACATATCCTACTTCAGTAAATTTAGTTGCTTCTACTTTTATAAATGGTGCATTTGATAAACTTGCCAATCTGCGAGCTATTTCCGTTTTACCAACGCCGGTAGGGCCGATCATAATGATATTATTAGGTAAAATTTCATCTTTTAATTTGTCTTTTACCTGTTGACGGCGCCAACGATTTCGCAATGCTATTGATACAGATCGTTTTGCCTTGTCTTGACCTATTACAAATTTATCTAATTCTTTTACTATTTCTTTTGGTGTTAATTCCTTCAACGACACATCCTCCATGATTTTTGTGAGTATATGAAATTATTTTTTATTACGCAAGAAAAAACTATGATTTTTTAATTTATCCAAAATTTTATTTCTTTATAAATAATTAGCTTATTTATTTTGAATGCTTTTTAGGAAAGATTATTCCAACTCAAATAATACTAATTGTAACTTTTACATTTGC
>JAYEOX010000084.1:0-3107 GCA_034723415.1 Fidelibacterota bacterium
AATGGAACTCCAAGCCAGATCTTTGAAGAAGTGCCAATTGTCTCAATTTTTCCGGTTTTGTTTAACTTTTCAATAGTTTTTTCATCAGCAAAAAGTGATTTACCTGTCCCTATTACATATTTTGTAAGTGTCTTTCCTGCCGGAAATGAAGTGAAGTTATCTTTTTTATCCACATGGTATGGAAGAGAAATAGTATCTGTTTCTTTGTCATATAATGCTATATAAAAATTTGTTGTATCTACAACTGCTCTCAATTGTTTATGTATTATTTCGTAAAATTCATCAAGATCTTTTGTTGCACTTACTGCATCAGTAATATTATAAAGTATTTTTTGAACTTTTTCTGATCTTTTGATTTCTGCTTCTTTTTCCTTACGCTCGGTTATATCTCTTACTGTGGCTTGTAAAAATGTCTTGTCTTTTAATTTGATTCTTGCTAACAGAACCGTAGCAGGAAATGCTTCTCCATTAATTCTCTTATGTGTCCATTCAAAAAAGTTATACCCTTTTTCCATGGCTATTTGGATCATTTCTTTTGCTTTTTTTGACGAAAGACGACCATCGGGCTGTTTTTCGGGTGAAAGTTCCCCTGGTTCAAATGATGTAAATTCACTTTCATCCTTGACACCAAATATATCACAAATAGCAGGGTTTCCCGAAGTAAAATTCCAAGTTGGAGGTTCAAGAGTCATGATAGCATCTTTTGATGAATTGAATAGTGTTCGATATCGTAGTTCACTTTCTTTCAGAGATTTTTCTGTTTCTTTTCTAATTTTAATATCTTTTTGTAATTCTTTGGTTCTTTCATTTACCTGTTTTTTTAGAATTTTATTCCAGGTATAGATAGATACTATTATAATAATACTAATTGCAAAAATTAGGATGATAATTATCCAGAATTCCTTAGATTCAAATATTGATTCTTTTTTTAAAGTTATCCATTTATCTTTAATTGAATTTTTTTGTTCACTGGGAATATTCTGAAGAGATTTCTCCATTATCGAATTAAGAATAGGCCAATCACTTCTGGAAATAATGGATAATTTTGTATAGTACCCGGTTTCGCCGGCAACTTGTA
Source organism: Fidelibacterota bacterium (assembly GCA_034723415.1). Taxonomy (GTDB): domain Bacteria; phylum Fidelibacterota; class Fidelibacteria; order Fidelibacterales; family Fidelibacteraceae; genus TCS52. The sequence goes on from JAYEOX010000084.1 coordinate 1,079, forward strand.
AATTGTGAATACCCTCTTTTTCTATATAATAAAGCACAACAGGAAGAGTACCGATCATTATGTCAATTTTTCCGGTTGAAACATCTCTTATTCCTTCTAATACAGAATTCACCGAATAAATTTCTACTTCAGAAAGATGCAGTGTAAAGAAATCCTCCCAGACATATCCGGAAACAACTGCAACTTTTTTGTTAGATAATTGTTTCAGAGAACTAACTTTATTATAATCATTTCTAGTAATTATAACACCCGGATAAATTAAATGAGGAGAAGAAAATGACATATATTTTGCTCGTTGTGGTGTTTGAGCGGCAGCAGGCAATAAATCTACTTCTCTATCTCGAGCTTTTTGAAGTACTTCATCCCAATTTTTACAATGTACAACTTCAAATTTAATACTTAGATCTTCTTCAATAAGTTTCATATAATCTGCAGATATTCCAACATAATTCCCCTGTTCATCAAAATATTCAATTGGTGGAAAACTCGGATCAGGAGCAATTCTAATGGTTTTATGATCTGAAAGCCATTGAATTTCTTTTTTATTCAAATTTGTATTTTCAGCAAGTAATACTGTACTAAAAGTAAACAATAAAATAATTATAAATGTTTTTGTTTTCATAATTCTTGACCTGTGAAATGCCGAAGGCAATATTTTACTGGGTTCATTTTTGACATTATTTAGTTTCCTTTTCAAAAATTTGTACTACTTTTCCAATATCTAAAGGTTTATGGATAATATCGAAAGCACCGATTTCTAATGCCTCTTTAATAAGATCATTAAAGGCGTAAGCAGTCATCATAATTACCTTTGTTTTAGGATTTATTTCCTGCACCTTTTTAAAGGTCTCAACTCCATTCATACCGGGCATTTTAATATCCATTAAGGCAAAATCATAGCTCTTTTTCTTTATCATTTCAATCGCTTGATAACCATTATCAGTAACTGCTGTATCATAACCTAATTCAGAAAGAATATCTAATAAAGTATCTGTTATTCCCACATCGTCATCTACAATTATTATACTTGCTTTCTCTTTCATTCTATTCCTCTCACAACATTTTTAATTTTTGAAATTTTGAAGTTTTGAAGTTCCGAAATTCATTTTTCTCAATTTCTCAATTTGACAATTTCATAATTTCTCAAGTCCACTCTCGCTTCGCTGTCATTTGCGCTTCGCGCGTCAATTGCACTTCGTGCGTCATTTGTCCTAACGGACGTCATTGAGTCATTTGTGCTTCGCGCGTTACTGGTGCTTCGCACGTCATTTGTCCTTACGGACGTCATTGAGTCATTTGCTCTTCGAGCGTCATTAATTGTCATTGTTTGTTACTTCTCCCTATTGATTTTATATAATTATTTAATTTGACACCAATTTTATCTAAAGATCGAAGTAATGAATCACTACTCTTTTTAGAAATTAGATCTCTATTGAAAGCTTTTATTATCCAGGTTTTTGATTCGTATAATGATCCTCTTGAATAATAACAAAAATTTTTATTCTCCTTGTAGTGATATCTACCGAATCCTTCTGATATATTAGCCGATACAGAATCAATCGCTCTTACTAATTGTTTACCTATCGTATCTCTGGCAAAATAATTCCAATCTATTACTATTTGCCATATCAACTCCGATATTTCCATCGATTCCTGATAAACCTTTAATTCCTCTAACTTCATCTTTTCACCTTATCTTTTCCACTAATGACAACCAATGACTATCAATGACTATCAATGACCCAATGACAATCAATGACTTTCAATGACTTAATGACCTCTTCTCTTTCAATGACCTCTTTTCCAATGACCTCTTTTCCAATGACCATCAATGACAACCAATGACTATAAATGACTATCAATGACTTAATGACCTCTTCTCTTTCAATGACCTTCTTCCCCAATGACAACCAATGACAACCAATGACCATCAATGACTTAATGACCTCTTTCAATGACCTCTTTTCTTCAAAGGCAATCTAACTATAAATTCGGTACCTTTATTAACTTCACTCTCAACATCTATTTT
>JAYEOX010000085.1:0-11986 GCA_034723415.1 Fidelibacterota bacterium
ATAATCCAATTCAGAATAATTATAAACCTTATTTTTTCTTATCAAACCTTAGTAGCAATATGATAACAATATAAAAACCTTTTTACCTTATTAATGTCGAGTGTTTTTTTGGAACCTTATCGCCCGCTTATTCCCGCCTGAGTCGGGCAAGCAGAATATTCATTAATTTTCTTAAATATTATCACTTTATCTCTTTCTCCTAATATTCTGATGTCAAATAACTTCAAGGAGGGAATATGCCTATGTGGTAAACTAATTATTCAACAAAATTAATTGCAAATCCAAAAATTTAATTTTATATTTTACTATATGGAATGGTTAGAAATAATTAGAGAAAGTTTTTCAAAACACATTATTTTTAGTGTTGGGTTATTATTAATCGCAGGATATTTTTTTGGTAAACTGTTTGAGAAATTAAAACTACCGACGATCACCGGTTATATTGTTGCTGGAATAATTGTCGGGACTTCGGGGTTACAATTAATTCACGAGGAAAATTATGAAAGTTTAAATCTAATTTCCGAAATAACACTATCTTTTATTGCTGTGATAATCGGAAGCGAGTTTTCGTTTCATAAATTGAAATTATACGGCTACAAAATAATAGTTCTAACTTTGAGTCAAATGTTCCTAACATTCATTTTTGTTTTTCTGGGATTTCATGCGCTTGGTTTCTCAATTTATATCTCTCTTATTCTCGGTGCTATTTCAGCAGCAACAGCTCCAGCGGCTACAGTTGTCATAGTTGAAAAGTTAAGAGCAAGGGGAAAATTTGTCGATTATTTATATGGTATTGTCGCATTAGATGATGCGGGAACAATTCTATTATTTTCATTGGCATTTGCCTTATCTGCAGCTTTAATGGGCAATTCTGATATTGCATTAAATAAAACGGTTATTCATGCTTTTCTTGAAATCGGAATTTCAATATTAATTGGTGTAATTGCAGGAATTATTATTCATTTAATTGTCAAAAAGAAAAAAAATGTCAATGAAATTAAAATCGCCGCTTTGGGAATTATTTTTCTCGCTACATCAATCAATCTAAGTTTACATTATTCACCGCTCATCTCAAACATGACAATAGGAATGGTTTTAATAAATTTAGATATGAAAAATATACGAATTTTTGAATCAATCAAACCAATGACAGCTCCCTTATATGCAATATTTTTTGCTGTTGCCGGAATTGAACTCCATCTACAAATGTTTCTCGATTGGAAAATTTTAATTGCCGGAATTGTTCTCATTATTTTAAGAGGATTGGGCAAGTATCTTGGAATATTTCTACCTGCAATGTCGATGAAAATCCAACCAAAAATCCGCAATTATTTAGGACTGAGTTTGTTACCACAAGCAGGAGTTGCCATCGGACTTGGAATATTTGTAAAAGGTTCGGAGTTGTTCTCAAATTCTTCTACTGTAATTCAATCTGAAATTAATCAAATGTTAACTTTACTATTGTTTTCTGTCTTTATTAATGAGTTGATAGGGCCAACTGTTTCCAAATTTGCAATAGTAAAAAATTTAAATAGGAGGACTTAATGGGAATAGAATCAGTCCTGAAACTTGAATGTTGTGAACCAAACTTCAAGGCAAAAAATAAAGATGATGCTTTGCAAAATATAAGCAAATTGTTAAAACGATATACTCCAATTAGCAAAACATCAGACGATAAAATTTACAAAGCACTTAAAAAAAGAGAAGAAGCAAGCTCAACAGGATTTGAAAACGGCATCGCTATTCCTCATTCACAAATTGAAGGGTTGAACGAATTTGTGATAGGGTTATTCATAAATAAAAATGGAATGGATTTTAATGCATTAGATCATAAGAAAACAAAAATATTTGTTGTCATTATTGGTCCACCCGGTGCAAAAGGTGAACACCTGAAACTACTTGCCCAAACATCGAGAATACTTAAAGAGCCAAATGCAATCGAAAACCTGTTAAACCAATCGACAAAAATTGGCCTATATGAAGAATTTTTAAGAAATGCTAATCCGAACATTCCAAAGAAATCTGAAAAAGAAAAAAATAAATTAATGATCCTAACAATTAGAGATCTGGATATTTTACAAGACATTTCAGAAATATTTATAGAATACGGAATTGAGGAGGCAACGAGTATTAATAGCGAAGAGATGGAAAATGTATTAGCAAAGACACCGCTATTTTTTGGATTCTTTAATTTTACCGGTTCGCAAGATGGTGGAAGTAAAACAATATTCATTAAAATTAACGAAAATCATATTCAACCACTTATTAATGAATTTGAAGAAATATTTGGTGATCTGAATTCATATTCCGGATTAAGTGTTATGGTTCTAAATATTGATTATGAAAAAGGAATTTAAGTTTTTATTCATCTAATCTATCATAGATCAAATCACCGGGCTGGTGTCTTAAAAAACGAGAAAGAATGTATTTCGCCGAAACAACACTTACGCCGATCACACCAATTATTAATATCAATTGCATCCAGTTGAAATATCCAAGAAACGAATCAAATTCAAAATTGTTATTAAAAATTATTTGAAGAAGAACAAATGAAATCAAAAAAGCCAATAGCAATGTTTTAATAATAAAATCAAAAATTATTTTTTTATAAATCGTTTTAATAGATTTTTTCGATGCCCCAAAAGCCAACAACAATCCCAACAATTTTCTGATCTTATGTAAATGAACATACAAGATATAAACAACATAAATTGCCAAGAAAAATAAGATAATGATAATAATACTCATGCCCAATAAATTCGTCAAAGCGGCTACAGAATTATAATTTTCCAAATTTTCTATTGATTCTAAGCTCAACTCATAACCAAATGTTTTTAATAGATATTTTCTAAATTCTACGATCTTATCCAAATTCAACAATTGTGTTGAGATACCATTGTAAAAAGTCCGCTTGAATGAATTTTTAATGTTTCCGGCAATTTTCTCTTTTAACGGATAATATCTAAAAGCTTCTAAATTATTAGTTTTAATATTCACAGCATTAATTAGTGAATCAAAAGATGAATTGACAAATTTTTCCCATTTGGATAGATCTTTAACATATCCGATCTTCAAAATAAATTGATCCTTTTTCACGATCGTATCTTTTTTAAAAGGCGTTACACGAATAGAATATGGTTTAAATCCGGCTTCTTTTATTGTCTCAATAAAATTTTCTTTATATAAATTTGCCTCGCTTTCATTTGCATATAAAAGTATTTCCTTTTTATGTTCATAAACTAATTCTCTTTTCATAACTGCCCAGTGGAATCCTTGCGTGCAGATAAAAGTATTTTTATGGGGCAAAGCATCTGCTATACCATAGATCGGTATTGGGATCTTTCTATCACCTTCGCGAATAAATATGAATTCTGCATTTTTCTCATAGTTATTCCGCTTAAGCAAATCATTGGTTACTATCAGTCCCATTTCATTATTTTTTTTGAACATTTTTCCTTCCAAATGCTCGGAAATTTTATTTAAAATGGAATTATTTTTCACATTATTATTAACATTTACAATTTCACCAAAAGATAGTTCTTCCTTATCAAAATCTTCCTTGTTTAGAAAATTCAACCCAAAACGAGTTAATGCAAAACTCTCTTGAATATTGAATTTGTTCATCACTTCGGGAGAAGATAATTGATCTTCAATTGTATATATTTCATAACTCAATTGCCGCAACGGAGTTAAACTTAACCAATTAATATATGGATCTTTCATCTTTTTTTCTAATTGATTCAAGCTGTGTTTAGAGACACCAATCGATAACAACCCAATTGTTAAAAAAATTAACAATACAAGAAAATACAAATTATTAAATCGTATTTTAAAATCTTTGCTTTTATGTTTTTGCATAAAATTCACAAAAGTCGGCTGATAATTTTTCTTTTTTTCTGTTACATTAGAATCTTTTTCGTCGATTTGTTTTGCATCTTTTTTAATTTCAGGTGATTCTATTTGTCGTGTGATCTTATTTTCCAAAATGTTATAAAAGTCGATGTTATTGCTGCTATTATCGAGTTCCCATTGTTGTGAATCATTGATCTCATTTTTCCAAATTTTCTTTCCTTCAATTTCTTCAGAAGTGAAAATATTTTCTTCATCAATAACACCATTTTCACTTATACAGACAATTCTATCTGCATATTTAACTGCCAGATCTTTCTGATGTGTAACAACCAATGCAGCGCTTTGTTCTTTTGAATTTTTTACCGTGCCAACCATCCATTTGAAAATTTGATTTGCATTTAATTCGTCGAGATTTCCCGTTGGCTCATCTGCAAACATAACTAAATATTCCGGTAAAGATGCCCTAATAAAGGCAAACCGCTGATTTTGACCACCAGATTGAATGTTTGTTTTCTCACTCAATTTTGATTTCGGCATGTTCAACAATTCAACTTGCTTCTCTATATTTTCATAAATGGTTTCTTTATATTCTCTTTCCTCATGAGATGTTAATTTCTTATTTTGCTGAATAATTTTTGGTAGGATTAGATTCTTCCCGGCATTTAATTCATCAAAAAAAACAGATTCTTGAAACATAAAACTAAAATAATCACTACGAATATGGGATAATGATTCTTCATCTTTCCACAAATTACTGTACTCATAAGATCGGCTATTTTTTTCATTGGGATAAAAAATTATTTGGGAACTTTCGAATTCATCTTGATACGATCTTCTCATCAAACTCAGTGTTTCCAATAAAGTGGTTTTACCACAACCTGATTTGCCGAGAAATACTACAAATTCATCTTTATAAATATTTAATTTGGGAATATTTAAAACAGTCTTCCCACCGTAAGATTGAGTGAAATTGCGTATTGAAAATAATTTATTTTTTCCCCTCATAATCTATATTTTAAATCTCCCACAAAATTTAATTATCATTTAATTTCCAAAAACCACCTTTATCAGGTCCAATTCTTTTTAATATTCCCTGCTTTTTTAATTTTTTTAAGTGGTATTTAATTCCATCAGAAGTAATATCTCCTAATTTTTTAGACAGTTCTTTTCTACTAATAGATGGATTGTCTTTTATTAGCTTTAGAATTTTCTGGGTAGTTTTCTGGGTAGTTTTCTGGGTAGTTTTCTGGGTAGTTTTCTGGGTAGTTTTCTGGGTAGTTTTTTTCGCTTGTTTTAATTTTCTTGGAAATATAATTGTAAAAAAATTCCCAATATCAAATTTAATCGGTGATAAGTTAAATTTTTTTACATCAGATTTTATTCTATTTTTGTTCTGCAATGATCTCATCCATTTCTGTTACTATTGTATCAAACAATTTTAAAGTATGTTCGATTGCATCGGGTTTTGACATATCAACTCCGGCCCCTTTTAAAAGTTCAATAGGATAATTTGAGCTTCCATTATGCAACATTGTCAAATAATTTGCAAGCACTTCTGTATCTCCGTCTAATACCTTTTGACTCAAATAAGTTGAAGCGGAAATACTTGTTGCATATACATACACATAAAAAGCACGATAGAAATGTGGAATTCTACTCCAAGTTAATTTATATTTTTCATCAAGTGTTAATACATCGCCGTAGAATTCATCTAAAATACCCATATATGCTTTATTCAATGACTTTGCTGTCAATGGGATTCCCTGTTCAGCCATTTCGTGAGATTTTTTCTCAAATTCAGCAAATAAAACTTGAGTATAAAGTGTTCCGGAAATGTTATCTGCCCATTTATCCAATAGAACTAATCGTTCCTGTTCGTCTTTTGTATTTTCTAATAGAGATTGCATTAATAAATTTTCATTGAATGTCGAAGCAACTTCGGCAACAAACAATGAGTAATTTGCATAGTGATATGGTTGTGTTTGGTTTGTATAAAAACTGTGCATTGAGTGTCCCAATTCATGTGCTAATGTGAACATATTATCGCGAGTATCATTGTAATTCAAAAGCATATATGGATGGGTGTCATAAGCCCCCCAAGAATAAGCTCCGCTTCTTTTTCCCTTGGTTTCATAGACATCAATCCATCGAGAATTCAGTGCCTTTTTTGCATCTTTTACATACCGTTTACCTAATGGTTTCAAAGCACTTAATACCAATTCGCGTGCTTCATCAAAAGAATATTTTTTGTCAGAATCCTTAACTATTGGAACATTTGTGTCGTAAAGATGTAACGAATCAATACCTAAAATTTTCTTCCTTAATTCCATATAGTGCTGTAAAGGTTTCAAATATTTATGTGTCGTTTCGATAAGATTGTCATAAACTTCCACAGGAATATTATCATCAGAAAGTGACATTTCCAAACTGCTGTTATATCCTCTTGCTTTTGAGTAGAATACATCTTTTTTTACAGAGCCATCATAAGTTGCTGCACTTGTATTATTAAATTTTTCAAAAGTTGAATACATTCCTTCAAATGCACCGCGACGAACTTTTGCATCTTTTGATAATAACAATTTTCTATACCTGGAATATGATAATTCTATTTCATCGCCTTCGTCATTTTTTACTTTTGGGAATTGAATATCTGCTGTTGTTAATGCTTCACGAATTCGAGAAAAATTTCTGAAAACATTCCCTGCCATTGCTAATAATTCTTCTTCACGACTTGATAAAATATATTTTTTTTGTCTTAAAAAATTATCAAAATAGTGTCTGTAATTTTTCAATCCTTTTGTGGAATTGATGAATTTATTTAATTTTGATTCCGGAATATTTCGTAATTCAGGTGCTACAAATGATGTTTTTTGAACGTATTGAGAATATAAAGAACTGATCCTGTCTGTCAATGCTAAATTTTCTGATATTCTTGTATCTTCATCTTTTTGTAAATAGGCAAAAATTTGTAATTGGTCTAATTTCCTTTCGATCTTATCTTCTGCTTTGAAACATTTTAGTATATTTTTACCGGATTTCCCCAAAGTTCCCTTAAATTTTTCGATATCTGAAATATGCGATTTAACATATTCAAAGTCACTTTCCCATTCATCAGCAGAATCATAAATATCCTGCAAATTCCATTTATACTGATTTTCAATATCTTGGCGAGTTGGCATTTTACCTGCATTTGAATCGACTTTTTTGCTCTGGCATGAAGTTAATCCTAATGCTAGTGTCAATGCAATTAACATAATAAACAATTTAGTTCTCATCTTTTCTCCTTTTTTATTTTTTTTCTACATTTTATAATTTACAAATTATTTCTTATTTTTGCAAAACATTATTCTTTTTCAATAAATTATTCATTAAAATTATTCAAAAAATCTAAAATATGATAATGTTCTATTCCTTCATATTGTTCACCAATGATTTCGTCCATCGAGATAACAATTTTTTTATAATTATCTTTAATTTCTGCTAAATTATCAAATTCTCGATGCCACACTTTTTCATTGGGAATTATGTAAGTAACTTGAATATATAGTTTTTTATTATTTTTTGTGCAAACGAAATCTATTTCCTTTTTGTCGGATTTGCCAACCATTATCTCATAACCCAAAATTGACAAATGTATGAAAACAAGGTTTTCCAATATCTTATTAATATCTTTTTGTGAATACCCGATAATTGCATGACGAATTCCTAAATCCTCAAAATAATATTTCTCACCAATCTCAAACATTTTTTTTCCAAGAATATCATATCTTGAAACTTTAAAAACAAAGAATGCAGATACCAAATAGTGTAAATAATTCAGCACAATATTTGTAGATTTACTAATTTTTTGCGATTTCAAAAAGTCACTAATTTTTCTAGCTGAAACGATGCTTCCAACATTATTGGATAGATATTTTACTAATTTCTCCAAAAATGGAACATCTCTTAATTGATATCTGGCAACTATATCTTTTAAGACAATAGTGTTATAAACATTCATTAAATATGGATATACAATTTCAGTTGTTAAATCCAAATTTATCAAATATGGCAATCCGCCGAATTTTATATATTTTGTTAATGATTTGTTTTCATTTTGTAATTTGTGAAATTTTAAAAATTCCCGATAAGAAAGACCATAAATTTTAATTTCAATATAACGACCACTTAAAAATGTCGCTAATTCACCGGAAAGTAATTTAGCATTGCTACCGGAACAATAAATATCATATTTCCCTTTTGCAAAATAATGTCGTAATGCTTTTTCAAATTGTTCTATATCTTGAATTTCATCAATAAAAATATAGTTTTTTTCATTCGGCATTTTTTTTGAATCAATATATTCAATTAAATCTTTATAATTTCTTATTTCGTCAAATTCATGAAACTCTTTATTTATGAATATTATATTTGTTCTACTATTTTGCTCCTTAATATAATCCATTAGTTGATAGAGAAAATAACTTTTCCCAACTCTTCTCTGTCCGATTATCACTTTTATCAAATTTTTATTAATATATGGTTCAATTTTCTTTTGATAATATAAGCGCTTAATATATTTTTTCATTTCCTTACTCCTTTTTTATAAAATTCGAATTAAATCATATTGTAACATTTTTCTATCTCTATTATACTAAATTTTTTTCACCCAGTCAAGACAAATGTTCATTATACTTAACACTTCGTAGTATTTTCTATGTTTTGTTCACTATACTGAACACTCCTCGCTTTTTATGAACATCTGTTAACTATAAATAATACTTATAAAATCAAAAATAATTGCAAGAATGAATTGGAAAAAAAGCATCCGATATATTTCCTAACCCTCTACCCCTCTAACCTTCTAACCCACTAACCCACTAACCCACTAACCTCCTCCTTAGTAGATAACTTAAAATTGAAATGACACAAAAAAACAAAATCACCATATCCTCATCAATCTAATAATATCATTTTGATTAAGAAATATTTTTTGCTATATTTAGACCATCGGGATGTAGCGCAGTCCGGCAGCGCACTTCGTTCGGGACGAAGGGGTCGAAAGTTCAAATCTTTTCATCCCGACTATAACAAATGGTAGATTTTGCCACGAAAAGCACGAAAAATACACAAAAGAAGATAATCTTAAAATTCTTCGGTGCTACTCGGTGAAATTTGGCAGTAAATCAAATAATGAATTTCGTTAAATGCATAAACTTTGCAATTATAAAATTATTGTTGTATTATCTAAAGTTATTTGAAATATTCTTCAAATTTCACTGGGCAAGCCCCGTAGAAATATGCTTTGCATTTCACTGGGCAAGCCCTGTAGAAATATGCTTTGCATTTCACTGGGCAAGCCCTGTAGCATTAGCATACCAAGGCGACCTTTTCAAGAGAATATTATCTTATAACAGAAGCAATTAACTTTAATTCTGACAGTAAATTATATAATTTATCTAATGGCCATTGAGTTGCGGCATCGCTTAATGCGTTTTTAGGATCATGGTGAACTTCCATAAAAATTCCATCCGCTCCTGCAGCAATTGCGGATTTCGCCAAATTCGGCACAAATTCCCTCATACCACCGGTTTCATTTCCTTTTCCGGTCGGTAATTGTAAAGAGTGTGTTGCATCAAAAATTACAGGTACATTAAATTTCTGCATTATTGGAATTGACCGCATATCAGAAACTAAATTATTATAACCAAAAGTTGTCCCTCTCTCTGTAAGCATAATATTTTTGGCTCCGGATTCGCGACATTTTTCCACAACATTTTTCATATCCCACGGAGCAAGAAATTGTCCCTTTTTTATATTGACTATCTTTCCTGTTTCCGAAGCTGCCTTTATCAAATTTGTTTGACGCGATAAAAATGCCGGTATCTGAATTATATCAACAACTTCAGCAACAATTTTTGCTTGATCCGGCTGGTGAATATCTGTCAATATTGGTACTTTAAATTTTTCTTTTACCTTTTGTAATATCTTCATTCCTTCCATTATTTCAACACCACGAAAAGAGTGAATTGAACTGCGATTCGCCTTGTCAAATGATGCTTTAAAAATAAACGGGATTTTTAAGTCAATAGCAATCCTTGTTATCTCTTCTGCCATAAACAATGTATGCTTTTCACTCTCTATAACACAAGGTCCTAAAATGAAAAATAACTGATGATTTTTTCCAACTGTAAAATTTTTAATTTTAATTTCCATAATATTTTACTCTTTTTTATTTAAATCTAATTCTATTTTATATTTTAAACTTGCTTTAACAAATTCTCTAAACAACGGATGCGCTCTACTCACTCTGGATTTAAATTCGGGATGAAACTGAACGGCTAAATACCAAGGATGATCTCTCAATTCAATAATTTCCACTAAATTTAATTCCTTATTAATACCCGAAAAAATTATTCCTGCTTTTTTTAATTGATCTTTGTGATCATTATTTACTTCATATCTATGGCGATGTCGTTCGGAAATATTTTTTTTCTCGTAGGCAGTATATGCCAATGAATTATGTTCAATTTTACAATCATAAGCTCCCAACCTCATTGTCCCACCTTTTTGCACAATATTTTTCTGGTCTAACATTAAGTCAATTACAGGATTCACTGTGTTTTTATGAAATTCAGTGCTGTTTGCATCAGTCAAATTTGCAACATTCCGAGCATATTCAATCAATGCAACATGTAAGCCAAGGCAAATTCCGAAGAATGGCATTTTATTTGTTCTGGCGAATTTTGCAGCGGTAATTTTCCCTTCAATACCTCTTTCACCAAATCCACCCGGAATTAATAATCCATCAATTCCACCGAGTAATTCAGTTACATGCTCTTCTGAATTTGATTCTAAATTTTCAGCACTTATCCATTTCAGCTCTACTTTTGTATCATTTTCGGCACCGGCATGAATAAAAGATTCCATTATACTTTTGTATGCATCCGGCAAACTTGTATATTTCCCAATGATGGCTATTTTCACATTATTGGAAGGGTTTTTTATTCTACTAACAAATTGTTTTAATTTTTCTGTATTGATCTTGCTTATCTTTTCTAATTTCAATTTATTTTTAATTATACTTATTATATTTTGCCTAAATAATATCAATGGCACCTCATAAATAGTTGAGGCATCATAAGCTTCAAAAACTGCATCTTTTTTTACATCACAAAATAGAGCAATCTTTTCCCGCAATTCATTATTCAACATTTCCTTTTCTGTTCTACAAACAATAATTGAAGGACGCAAACCAATTTCTCTTAATTTCATTACCGAATGTTGAGTTGGTTTCGTTTTAATTTCTTCAGAGGAATAAATATATGGCAATAATGTAACATGAATATTTAAAAAATCACTATCATCAAGTTTCTGTTCCAACTGTCTAATTGCTTCTAAAAAAGGCAAACTCTCAATATCACCAACTGTTCCACCAACCTCTGTAATAATAAAATCATAATCCCGGTCATTCAAAATATCTACGAGTCTGTTTTTTATTTCATCTGTAATATGAGGAATTATTTGTACAGTAGCACCTAAAAAATCACCTCGTCTCTCTTTTTTAATTACTGTTTCATAAATTTTCCCGGCAGTTGTGTTGTTTTTTTGGGACATTTTTTCATCTAAAAATCTTTCATAGTGTCCCAAATCTAAATCTGTTTCAGCTCCGTCGTCGGTAACGAACACCTCGCCATGTTGGAACGGACTTAATGTCCCGGGATCGACATTTAAATATGGGTCAAATTTTTGTATTGTAACTTTAAATCCTGCTTGCTTTAACAAATAACCAATTGAAGAAGCCGTAATTCCTTTTCCCAAACCGGAAATTACACCACCGGTAATAAAAATGAATTTTGTTTTATTTTCCCTTTTTGATGTTATCAACCGATTAAAATATTTTCTAAAACCTGATAAATTATTATTTTTCATTGCTGATTTTATTTCCCATTTAATATTTTATACTTTACCTTTATTGAATATAATATTTTTTATTGAAAATACTAAACAATAAAAAATTTTATGTGAAATAAACTTCCGAAGTTACAATTTATTGATTCTCTATAATTCTATTCTTTTAATATCTTTCTTTTTCAAACTTCGGAAGTTTTTCGTTATTTTTTTTGAAATAAAAATAATTTTGTAAAAACGAATG
>JAYEOX010000085.1:12086-14658 GCA_034723415.1 Fidelibacterota bacterium
AATAAACTTCCGAAGTTACAATTTATTGATTCTCTATAATTCTATTCTTTTAATATCTTTCTTTTTCAAACTTCGGAAGTTTTTCGTTATTTTTTTTGAAATAAAAATAATTTTGTAAAAACGAATGAAAGTTATTAAATTTAAATTGTAAAAAAATGGAGGAAATTAAATTATGTCTATTAGCAAAGAAACTTTTATTGAAGATCTGGTAGAACAAATTCCGGAAGCTGTCAGATACTTAAAAGAAAAGGGGATTAGGTGTATTATCTGTGGCGAACCAACTTGGGGAACATTAGAAGAAGCTGCAAAAGAAAAAAATTTTACAGATAAAGAGATTCAAAAATTTGTTGACGATTTAAACGAATTTGAAATATTCAATTAAAAACCAATGTTTATAAAATATTATAACCCAAATTTACATTATGCCCAAAATGGGTTTCGTTATAACAATTATACATATTTTCTAAAAGAAAAGTTTGGAGAAAGAACACAACGGATTTCAATTGACGGTGGTTTTACATGCCCAAATAGAGACGGCACAAAAGGGACTTCCGGATGTATATATTGCAACAACAGATCATTTTCACCATTTACCAACTTAAAAGACAAATCTATAAAAGCTCAAGTAAGAGCAGGGTTAAATCATTTTCACAAATTAAATGCAAAAAAATTTATAGCATATTTTCAAAGTCATACAAATACTTATGCACCCGTTTCCGAATTGAGAAATAAATATTATGAAGCAATAAATTTCCCTGAAGTTGTGGGAATAGCGATTTCCACTCGTCCTGATTGTCTAAGTGGTGAAATTTTTGAATTGTTAAAAGAACTAAATAAAGAAACATATTTAAATGTAGAAATCGGCATTGAATCCATCTATGAAAAATCACTAAAATGGATGAACAGAGAACATAACTATCAAACTACTGTTGATACAATTGAAAAACTTAACAAACTTGAAATTGATGTAACCGGTCATATTATTTTGGGGTTACCGACAGAAACGCAAAATGATATGTTGAAAATGGCAAAAGAGTTAAATAAACTACCTTTGAAATTTTTAAAAATACATCATTTGCAAGTAATAAAAAATACACCATTAGCAAGAATACATAAAAACAAGCAATTAAAATTATTTAGTTATAATGAATATTTAGAATTTGTGTCAAAATTTATTTCTCATCTCAAACAAGATATTATTCTGCAGCGCATTTTTGCAGATGCTCCTCTTGAATTATTAATCGCTCCAAATTGGGATAAAAAATCTCCTGAAATTATTATGGATCTGCAAAAATATATGCGAGATAATAATTTGTATCAAGGAAAATATAATTGACAGTTTATCACTTGATGTTCAAAACTCACATTCCACATCGTTTCATCATTTTATGTAGATTAGTTCGATTAATTCCTATTGACTTTGCTGCCTGTGAAATATTACCATCAAATTTCTTTAATAGATAATTAAGATAAAGTTTTTCTACTTTTCGTTTTGCTTGATCGGAATATTCTTTTCGCATCTTTTTCATTGCTTCCCAATTTTTTGGTGGGATAATCTTTTCATCAACATCATTATGAAATACATTGTCATTAGTATAAATCAATTTTGAATCTAAGTCATTAACATCAATAGTTTTATTTTTGCTGGTTATTATCGCTCTAATTATATGATTTTCCAATTCTCGAATATTCCCTTTCCAATTATATTTTCCCATTAATTCTATTGCATTTTCTGAGAACTTTTTCATCTGAACTTTCATCTCGCTACAATTCTTTTTAATGAAATATTCAATCAAAAGTGGAATATCTTCTTTTCTATCTCTAAGCGGTGGAACAAAAATTGGGAAGACATCAAGTCTATAAAATAAATCTTCTCTGAATTCCCCAAGTTCTACAAGTTTTTCAAGATTTTTATTTGTTGCGGCTATTATTTTTGCATTGGTTTTAATTGTAGCATTTCCACCAACTCGATTAAATTCTTTCTCTTGTAAAACCCGTAAAATTTTCACCTGCGCATCAGGAGGAAGTTCCGAAATTTCGTCCAAAAATAAAATACCGTCAGAGGCAATTTCAAATTTTCCGATTTTTCTTTTGTCGGCTCCGGTGAAAGCACCTTTTTCATAACCAAATAATTCGCTTTCAAGTAATTCTTTTGGAATTGCCGCACAATTAATTGGAATAAATGCCTTGTTTTTTCTATCACTCAACAGATGTATTTGTCTTGCTACCAGCTCCTTACCTGTTCCGCTTTCTCCTGTAATTAACACCGACTGCAAATTCTTTGCACTAAGATAAATTTTTTCCTTTACTGATTTTATTTTTTGGCTTTCCCCGACAAGTGAATAAAACTTTTTACCAATTTCTTCTTGAAGAGTATCTACATAAAATTTTAATTTTCGCTGTTTTAATGATTTATCAATTGTTAATTTAAGCTCTTTCATATTCGGTGTTTTTGAAATATAGTCGTAAGCACCAAGTTGTATAGCTTCAACTGCGGTGTCTATTGATGCATAATCGGTAATCATTATTATCGGAATAGAATCATCAATGTCTCTTAATTTTTCCAAAACAC
>JAYEOX010000086.1:0-2347 GCA_034723415.1 Fidelibacterota bacterium
GCCATCATATTTAAATTTCTCCGAAATTTAATAAAATAACACGGTTATTTTACTCCATAAATCGTTAAATTAATAAAAACATAATTAGAATATTTTATTTATCTTGAATTTTCGGGGTGTTCCAAAAAATATTAAGAAATAATTTGCTTTTTAATAATATTTATTATATACTATAGTAGTATTTGAAAGTGTTGTATAATAAAATACACAATTAACTTTTTCAGGTTCCCTCCTGTAAAGAAAAATGCTGGTATGTAAAAGTATCAGCATTTTTCTTTGTGTACGAAAAATTCTTTTCTCACATTAATTATTTCTTATCTTATAAATTTTCATTATCTTTAATTATGAAATATATTTATAAATACATAATTGTTATAATACTGTTTTTAATATTTTCTGCATCTTCCTATAGTAAAGTAAATTATTTGGGAGCAATTAATATTCACTCGCAGTATATATTTCGTGATAGCGATATTGGGGATAATTTACCGGTAATTAAAACCGAATTCAGTATAATTCCTGATAAGCCAAATATTTGGTGTAATACAATATTTACAAGATCTTTGTCTAAAACAAATTTTCAAGAATTTAAAATTATGCTTGGATATACCAAATATTTTAATAATTTACACGAATTAGAATTCAGAACTATCTATTCAAATTATCCATCAATGGATTTTAATTCTGCTTATAACATTTATTTAAAATATTCTTATGGACTTAAAATTCCAATTTCAATAGATGCAAACCACAACTTTAAAAATGATGGTCTATATTCTTCAATAAGTTCATCATTCTCTTTCGATATTTATTTACCTTGGATAATTGAAACATCTTTAGGATATAATTTTAACTCTTATGAACAATTCAACCTTTTATTTGATCGGGGTTTATCTGACTTCAATACTACTTTTTTAACATATATTGAATTTAATAAAATTAACTTTGAACCGTCAATTACACTAATCTTTCCATTTACAGATAATCATAAACCTGAAATAGTTTTTTCTTTATATCTTGATTATATATTTTAATGAATTAATAACGCTTAACATTATCTATTTTTTGTATATCATACTTCTAACAGTCCAAGCATTTGGAAATCCATTTTTTTTAGCAATTTTTTCTACTTGACGACAATCTTTATAATCTACAAAATCTCCAACTCTGACTTTATAATACGGTGTCTGAAATTCAATATAAATATTATGATCAAAAATATCATATGCTTTATCTCGAATTTTTTCTGCTTTATTGATCTTTCTTGTAGATAATAGCTGAACTCTGTAACCGTTTACTTTTTCATCCTTTTTAGGTTCAATATTTTTAGTAGGATCAAAGACAAAACTGCTTATAGAATCATCATTTGAATTTAGTTCTACATAATTAAGTCCCTTTATTTCTTCTCGTACATCTTTCGGATCTAAAAATTCGTTCTGATTTACTTGTGAAAAAAGTAAATTTACAATAACAAAACTTAAAATAATTGCGATTTTTTTCATATTAATTCCTTAGAATAATTATATTTCACCTATTTTACTGGTTTCTATCCAACCAATTTTATCGTCAAAATATGATATCTTGTACCAAATTCTATTAAATTGCGATAATATTTTTACCTTAGAACCTTCATGCAAAATGAAACTTGTTTCTCCATTTGCAATGGGCTCGGTTTTTACTTTTATTTTATTTACAACAACAACTCCAAATTTATTATTATTATTATAATTAACAGTATCAAATAAAATAAGAGAAATAACTATAAAAGATAAGATCAGAATATACTTTGGTATAAAAACCAGTTTTGATATTTTTCTTTGCAATCTTTTTTTATTATTAAATAATTTTGGTGCAATAAAAATCAATATTATAATTAAAAATATTATTCCTAAATAATTTATCCAATGTTTTATATTAATATTATCTCTTATCGAATTATAAAATTTAAATAAGAAAAATGGTTTCGGTAAGATCACTTTATCCATCAATTTAACATTTGCTAATTTGAGATTAAAATTTACATCATTATTTGATGGGTTAAGCTTTTTAGCTTTTTCCCAATATTGAATAGCTTCACCTAATTCATCTAAACGATAATAACAATTCCCAATATCAAATAAAAGCTCAAAACTCACTTTATCAGTATTTTCAAGCTGTTGGAATGTTTTTAATGCCTCATCATAATTCTTTTTAGAATAATCGGAAACTGCCTCTTTAAATATCGCTTCCCTCTCAAAATTATTATTTTTATTATCCTTCGCATAAATGTTCATATTAAGTAAAAGAATAACTATAAACATTTTTATTAAATATTTCACAAAAGTTCTATTGTTAAAGATTTTAATAT
>JAYEOX010000086.1:2357-11355 GCA_034723415.1 Fidelibacterota bacterium
TTTCTCTAATTTTCACATTAAATTCAAGATTTCATTTTTCATCTCTTCTAATTTTTCTTTATTTATTAAATTAGAAGCGAATTTGTATTTTTCCATATCTTTCCAGATAGATTTTATCTTATTTAATATTTCATCATCAACTTTCTTGTTTTTATAATTATCAATTATCTCTTGCAGATGGATCTCTCCACCTTTTAAATTTAATCTATCGGCAATATAATTATTAAAAATAGCAGACAATTTATAAAATGCCTTTTTTGGGTCAGAAGTTATTTGATCCAATTCTTTTTTAGCTGTTGTAAATGCTTTTTGACGACGAACGATTATAGGATTTTTTAATATAAAATGCCAATACAGACGATAAACAAAAAATATTATAATTACAAAAAATCCAACAAAATAAAGTAACCAATTCCTCAAATCCTTTACAGGAGAGTAATTTAGAGATATTAATTTTGATTCATTCAAATACAAATATCGTATATCTTTATTTAATAATTCAACTTCATTTCTCGTTAAATTTTTTAAATGTTCTTCAACTAAATGTTCATTTCTTTTCACTTTCAACACAAGATTTGATTTAGTTAAAGTTCTATATTTCCTTCTATTTAAATCATAATAAGTAAATTTGATTGGTGGGATATTGTAAGTTCCCTTTTGATCGGGAATTATTACATATTCCCATGTTTTGTTTCCTACTACCTGACCATTTTTTACTTCAATATTTTCTTTCATTTTTGGTTCAAATACTTGAAATTGAGAAGGAAAATTTGGTTTAGGAAATGTAAAATTTTTCAAATTCCCTTCACCGGAAATAGTGGTTTTAAGTGTAACAGCTTGATTAGCTTCTATTTCTGAATTACTTAATTTCGCCGATAAGTTAAAATTCCCAACTGCTCCGGTAAATGTATCATAAGCACAATTCGGTAATTTTATCACATTAATATTTTTTGAAGGAGCAATAGTATTTACAACATTATTTCTACTCATACTAAAAAATGAGTCAAATGGATCATTTGAACGACGCTGAGCACTCACTTCTATTCTTAAATTCTGTGGAGGAATTTCCAATTTCCCAATTTCTGTTGGAGTTAGGACCAAATTAAATAAGTCAGCTGTTTTATACTGGATTCCATTTATCGTTTCTGTCACAACTTTCGGATTTTTAATTAAATTTTGTTTCTCGACCATAAATCCGCTAATTGTATTTATTTTTGGAATATTATAATCAATAATATTTATTTTAGTATATAATCGATATGTAATTACAATTGATTCTCCCAAATAAACAGATGATTTTTCACAAATTGGATCCACAAATAATTTTTCATCAACTTGACTATTAATTTTCTGACGATCATTATTTCTATTGTTGCTTTTTCTATTTTGGGTTTTTTGAGTTTGATTGGTTACGGTTATAATAATATTGTTCGTTTTATAATTTTTTCCTTTGAACTTCATATCAAAAGATGGAATTGTCAATTCACCGGTTTTTTTCGCTACAATTTGATATATTAATTTTTTTGTAGAAGTTGTTTTTCCATTTATCCAACTGAAATTTGACGATTGAGATGGTCCACCTATTACTTTAAAACTATTACCTAGATCAAAATCAAATTTGGGGAAATCACTAAAATCAGTAAATTCAATAGTAAGATTTATTGGAGTCCGTAAATTTGTAACTGTTCTATCCACAGAAACATCGATTTTGCGTTCGGCGAATAAAACCAACGGAATTACTACTAACAATATTGCTATTTTTTTAAAATAAGTTCTAATCATTTTATTTTCAGTTCCAAACATATAATAAAATACTAAAAAATAGATATTTTACCAATCCTTACTTTTCTTTATTTTTTTCCCTTTCATCTTATGACGAATTAATTTTTTGATTGATTCAAGTTCTCTCTCTTTTACTGCATCTAAAATATTTTCTGCCTGTTCTTTAGTTATATTCTTTTTTTCCATCTCTTGCATTTTCTTTTCATCTTTATTCTCATTAGATTTTTCACTACTTTTTGATTGCTGTTTTTCTCTATTTTCTTTTTTTTGTTCTTCGTTTTTTGATTTGTCTTTTTGAGATTCATTATTAGAATCGGATTTTTGATTTTTGTTTTGCTGTTGGTCCTGATCTTGATCCTTCTGTTTCTGCTTCTGCTGTTTTTTATTCTTCTGCTTCTGTTTCTCTATTAATTTTCTTACTGTTTCATACATTGCTTTATTATCAAAATCGTTTGAATCATATTGAATACTTTTTTTAAAATGCGCCAGTGCCTGTTGAAGATCCTTTTTTTTCAAACTTATCTGGCCAAGATTATATTCTGTTTTAGACAACAAATTCTCATTTTCGCTGTTCATAGATTGCAAATAATTATTTTTGGCTTCTTCAAGCTGTCCTAATTTTTGTGCAGCCGCTGCAGTATTATAGCTTAAAATTGGATTATCTTTTTTTTCCTTATCTAATTTATATTTATAATAATTATATGCTTTCTTATAATCACCATTTTTATATGCTGCAGTTCCAGGATCTTCAGCTAATGTTACATTTGCAAATATTAAAATAATAATTGCTAATTGAAAAAGATTTTTGATAATATTTTCTTTATTTTTAATTTTCATTTTTACTGAAACTTTTCTTTTTTAAATAATTTGGTAAAAAATATTCTAATAACAACAAAACCAAAACTAATACCAAAAATATTTGAAATAATTCCCTATACTTTGTAAAACCATGTGTTTTGAATTCTTCTTTATTCAAAGTATTTATGTCTTTATAAATTTTATTTAAAGGTGATTTTGTTTCATTTAGACGTAAATATTCACCATTTGTTTTTCTGGCAATTTGTCTTAATGTACTTTCCTGTAATTCAGTAGTTATTACATTATTTCTACTATCTCTTTTGTAATCAATTATTTTATCATTTTTATTATAAATTGGTATTGGAGCACCTTTTAAAGTGCCAACTCCGAGAGAATAAATAATTACTCCCTTTTCTTTTGCATTTTCAATCGATTTATTAATTTCCTGCTCATGATCTTCGCCATCACTAATGATTATTAACGCTTTATCTCTTTTTGAATCTTCAGGAAATGATCTCGTTGCAATATTTATCGCATCTGCAATAGCAGTTCCTTGTACAGGCAATAATTTTTCATCCATAATGTTCAGTAACATTGAAGCGGCTCGGTGATCTAAAGTCAATGGACATTGAAGATGAACAACTCCGGCGAATCCTATTAAGCCAATTCTATCTCCTCGTAAATTTCCGATAAATTTTTTCAATTCAAATTTTGACCTTTCTAATCTGCTTGGAGAAATATCCGTTGCAGTCATACTATTTGACAAGTCCAATGCAACTATTATATCAACACCTTCTCTTTTCAACTCCTCGATATCCGTTCCGATACGCAAACCTGAAGCACCTATTATCAAGAGAATAATTACCAACAATTCTATCCAAAAATGAAATCTTTTTAATGAATAATTATTTTTTCCTCTCAATCTTTTAAACATATTGTCGTTAATATGAGAATTAATTATTTTCATCATTTTTTTGTTCTTTAATATACGAAAAATGGCCAAAATCGGAACAATAAATAATAACCATAATATTTCAGGATAAGCAAATTCTATCATGGATAAACTCTCCAAACAATTCTTGAAAGAATTAATTCAATAATAAACAGCAAAATTGCCGGTAATAGAAACCACAAATATTTTTCCGCCCAGTCAGTATATTTATCAACATTAATTTCCGTTTTTTCCATTTTTGAAATTTCTTCCCAAATATTTTTTAATTTTTCATTTGAGTTTGCTATAAAAAACTCTCCGCCTGTGAAATCAGCTATTTTAGTTAAAAGTTCTTCATTTACCGGTGGAACTCTCTGGAAACTCCAAAAATTATTCTTTAACTTTTCGCCATTTCCTCCCATTGCGATCGTATATATTTTTATGTCGAATTCTTTGGCAAATTTTGCCGCTGTAATCGGATCAATATCACCTGCATTGTTATCTCCATCACTTAATAAAATTACTACTTTACTTTTAGCTTCTGAATCTCGCAATCGATTAATACTATTACTAATTGCTAATCCAATTGCCGTTCCATCTAATTCTCTTGGAATTATCTTCATATCAGAAACGATATTTGTTAATACTTCATAGTCAACAGTCAACGGACATTGTAAAAAAGATTCACCGGCAAAAACAACTAATCCAATCCTGTCTGTTTTTCTTCCTTCAATAAATTCCACAGCAACTTTTTTTGATGCTTCCAACCTATTCGGCTTAAAATCTTCTATCTGCATTGATCCGGAAATATCCAGAGCAAGAATAATATCAATGCCTTTTTTCTTTATATTTTTAGTTACATTTCCAATTTGAGGACGGGCAAGAGCAAAAATAATTAAGACGATAATTATAGATCTTAACAACATTGGTAATTGCGTCTTAATATTTAATTTTGGAGTTATTTTTTCGATTATATCTAATGTGCCAATACGCAATGTTTCAAAATTTTCATTTTTTTTAAACCAATATAAAATTATAATCCCTATCGGGAAAATCATTAGAATAAACATATGTGGAGAAGCAAATCTAAACATTTTAATTAACTATAATATTTTCCTTTCATTATTTCTCATTATTCTCATTTTTTTAATAATTATTTAACAAAAAGTTCCAAAAAATCTGATCTATGTTTAATTAATTGTTATTAATATTTTCATTTACAACATCACTTAAAAACCACAAAACAATATCTGCTATTTCTTTATCTACATCTTTTTGTAATCTTTTGGTATTTGACAGTAATTTTAATGAATGGTCTGTTTCGGGAATAAGCATTAATCTTGCATACGGATTTAAAGCACCGACTAACAACTCAATTTTTTTATTATCCGTATATTTATCATTAGTTCCCTGAATAAAAAACATTGGTTTTTTTAAAGCAAATAACGATCTTTTCGGCAATGGTATTTTCAAAAATGTTATTTTTTGTGGAAAACCTAAAAATAAATAACCTTTGATCTTATCGGAAATAATTTTTGAAGAAACAATTGAACTTAGTGATTTTCCACCTACAAAAAAATAATCATTACTGAATTCTTCCTTGCTTTGAATATATTCAAAAACCTTTTTATAAATATTTTTCAGATTGTTTATTCCCAAAAACATTTTTATTTTTTTATCTGTAAACGGATAATCAAATTTTATTACATTTACATTTTCTGTAACTAAATAATCGGATAAATAATTTAATAATCGATCATTCATACTTTTGTAATATCCGGGACCAATTATTAAGGTTACATTCGACTTTTTCTGCTGTGCTTTATTAATTGATACTTTAATAGTTTTTCTATGTGATATTTTTAATAATTTGATATTATTTTCATTCATAAAATTGTTTTTTTATTTATTTAATATTTATTGATTAGAGAAAATATTTTTGATCAATCTTCATCAATGTAATCGTAATTTTGCTCCAAATAATCCGGCCCTACTAAAACCTCTCTTGCTTTTGAACCGGTAAAAGGTCCAACAATATCAGCGGCTTCTAATTGATCTATCATTCTTGCCGCTCTACTATAACCTACTTTAAGTCGTCTTTGAATTAATGATATAGATCCCTGCTGATGAGTTATTACAAGTTTAAGAGCTTCATCAAAAAGTTCATCGCGATCATCATCTCCATCTATACTGATCTTTTCAGGATCTTCTTTTTCTTTTGCTGTTGGCAATATGAACTCATCTTTTTCACTTGGCTGTTTTTTAATATGTTCTAAAACATCTTCTATCTCTTCCAATGTGATAAATGCATTATGAACACGAATTGGTTCTGAAGTCCCGGGAGATAAGAATAACATATCACCCTTACCCAATAATTTTTCTGCCCCTGAAGTATCCAAAATAGTCCTACTGTCAATCTTAGTTGGAACTTGAAATCCTATTCTCGCCGGAAAATTAGACCTGATCACTCCTGTAATAACATCAACACTTGGTCTTTGTGTTGCAACAACTAAATGAACACCAACAGCTCTTGACATTTGTGCTAAACGAGCAATAGGAGCTTCTATCTCTTTACTGCCAATTAACATTAAATCTGCTAACTCATCAATAATTACGACAATATAAGGTAAAATTTTTCCATCTTCACTTTTTTCCATCTTTTTATTATATTCACTAATATTTCTCACAGTTGCATCGGCCAATAAACTATATCTTCGCTCCATTTCAACTTCAGCACTTCTTAGTGCTAATACTGCATTTTTGGTATTTGTCACAACATATTCATCAATATCTTCACTTGTAATTAAGTGATATGGTTCAAGCGCTTTATAAATTGAAAGCTCTAATTTTTTTGGATCCACTAAAATAAACTTCACTTGTTCTGGTTTGGCTCGATATAAAATAGACATAATTAAAGTATTTATACACACGGATTTTCCAGATCCGGTTGTTCCTGCTATAAGCAGATGAGGCATTTTCGATAAATTGAAAATAAATGGATCGCCTTTAGCGGTTTTTCCCAAAGCAACAGTTAAAATATCTTCTGCATTAATAAATTTTTCTGAATTGACTATTGATCTCAATAATACTAACTCAGGATGTCTATTTGGAATTTCTACACCAACAACTTTTTTTCCGGGAATTGGAGCAATTATTCTTATTCGTTTTGCAGCCATTACTCTCGCAATATCATCAGCTAAAACAGAAATCTTATTTACTCTTACTCCGGTCGCCGGTTCTACTTCATATAATGTAACTACCGGTCCCGGGACAACGTTTATAACCTTTCCTGTAACCCCAAAATCTGCTAAAGTTTGTGTCAACAACTCGGCATTTTCTTTCATTTCCTGCGGATCTACTTTTTCACTATGATGAGGAACTTTTAGCAATTCTACACTTGGTAAAATATATTTTCGCCGTTTTTTCTTTTCCTTTGTCTCATCATCATAATTTACATCATCATCATCAATTTTTTCTGTCACTTTATATTCTGGAATATATTCATCCTTTTCAGATTTTTTTTCTTCATTATTTCTTTGACGATCTCTTTTCGGAATCTTATCCTCACTTTTTCGACTAATATCAGATTCTTTTTCCGATTCTTCAACTTCTAATTCCCTCTGTATTTTTACCTTTTCTTTTTTAGGTTTTTTTACTTTTTTATCTTTTCTTTGGAATATTTTCTTAAAAATTAATTCAAATGGATAATACAAACTCAATCCAAAAAAACCAAAAACAAGAATGATCAAACCAACGACTACAACAATTAATGCCGGAATTACTCCCAACCAATCCATTAACAATGTTGAAATTACTCCGCCGATAAAACCACCAAACGAATAATCACCGGGTAAATTAAACAAATAATAAACATAAGGCATAGAAAAAGTAATAGATAGCAGTAATAATATTCCTAAAGAATATAGAGTAAAACGGACTAATTTAGTTTTATCTTTTTTTGCAAAAGTCCACCAACCCCACAAAAAAATCAGTGGGACAAATCCCCAAGAAAAATATCCCAATCCTAATTTTATAAAAAAATAAGATATAAATACACCAACAATCCCCATTGCATTATCAATTAAAAAATGTCTTGAGATAAGCAATTCATCTCTTGGAGAATATGAAAATAAACTGATTCCAATAAAAATAGAAATTATTATTAATAAAATTCCTATGACCTCTAATTGATATTCTGAAAAGTTGAAATATCCTTTTAATTTATTTTTCAATTTTACCTTCCATAATTTTAATTTAATCCCATTATTATAATCAATCATTAATTTAAACAAAAAAATAAAATAATTCAACAAAGAATTATTTTTTATTCCGTTTGTCATCTGTTTAATATTCGACACTTTCTGCCCATCGCAGGCTGGAAAATTTGAATTTGAAAATTAAAAATTGGAAGCTTAAAAACACAACTTCGAAAGTTTGTATTGTTTGATTTACGAAAAATTGTAAATAAAAATTTAAAAAAACCGCGAAGCGGTTGAATGTTAAT
This sequence comes from Fidelibacterota bacterium, assembly GCA_034723415.1. Lineage (GTDB taxonomy): Bacteria > Fidelibacterota > Fidelibacteria > Fidelibacterales > Fidelibacteraceae > TCS52. The sequence goes on from JAYEOX010000086.1 coordinate 10,373, forward strand.
AACTGCGGGTGAAACCCGTAGATGAAAAAGTGAAACTGAAACCACAGAACTACAAAGTAGTTCAACTAAATTTTGAAATTTAAAAACACAACTTCGAAAGTTTGTATTGTTTGATTTACGAAAAATTGTAAATAAAAATTTAAAAAAACCGCGAAGCGGTTGAATGTTAATAACTGCGGGTGAAACCCGTAGATAGAAAAGTGAAACCGAAACCACAGAACTACGAAGTAGTTCAACTAAATTTTGAAATTTAAAAACACAACTTCGGAAGATTGTATTGTTTGATTTACGAAAGATTAGTTTTTATTAAATTTTGTTATAAGAAAATCTTCAAAAGGTTTACGATAATTTATAATTTTTTTGTGCGCTTTATAGTTTATCTTCTTTTCATAAAATTTGACACATGCAATTCCAATTTCCCAAAAACTTTTTTCTTTGAAATTTCCGGATATTCCGATTGAATATATTTTTCTATCTTACTTCTATTTTTCTCTAAATCCCACCAACGCATTTCCATAATTTTATGAAAAATTACTCCAAAATTCCTATTGAATTCTCCATCTACATTTTTTGTATCAGGATATTTTATTTGTGGAAATGTTAAGTCCATAATATCGTGCGGATTTAATTCTGAATATTTTTTTGTCCATTTGTCAATCTCAAAATTTTCCCATTTCTTGCCTTTTTCCTTTTGAGGATCGTCTAAATATTGACTTACTTCATCAACAATATCACTTCCGAAATATTTTTCAATTTTTGTTTGTGAATGTGAAGTTATATCCACAGATTTTTCTTCAAACTCATTAGAAATATCGTAAATTTTTCTGATCTTTTTATTCCACCAATTATTTGCGTTTGATTTATCTGTCAATTTTGAAACATCAGCTAAAAAGTATATTTTATAAATTGCTCTTGTAATTGCTACATAAAATAACCGCTTATCTTCCGCTTCATTCTCATTTTTACTACTTGATTTTATAACA
>JAYEOX010000086.1:11455-14494 GCA_034723415.1 Fidelibacterota bacterium
TGATTTATCTGTCAATTTTGAAACATCAGCTAAAAAGTATATTTTATAAATTGCTCTTGTAATTGCTACATAAAATAACCGCTTATCTTCCGCTTCATTCTCATTTTTACTACTTGATTTTATAACATTTAGCAAATTACTTTTAACAGATTCGTCATTTTCATCTGTAAGCGAAATTCCAACTTCTTTTATCATCTTATTTTTATTATTTTTTATTTCACCAAAACTTATTGATGAAGTATCACCTCCTCCTTTCCCGGTCAAATCCGGCAAAATTACAACAGGGAATTCCAATCCTTTTGCTTTATGAATTGTCATGATTTTTACTATATTATTTCCTGACATTTCGGCTTGTGCAACTTTATTTTCCTGCCTTATTTGAAATTTGAAATAATCATAGATGCCATTTAAACTAACTCCATCTAAAACAAGCTGAAAAATAATATTGAGGATCTTATCAAAATTCGCTAATCGCTGCTTTCCACCAATTTCACTAAAATATCCAAATTCCCTATAGTTCTCAGACAGAATTTTATATATCAATTTATCCAAAGAATATATTTTTGACAACTCTCTCCAATTTTTAATTTCATCAACAACATATTTCAAATTTGAATCATTTTTCATTTTAGTATATACATTATCATATTTCTGACCTGAAAGCATTTGATGAATTTCCGAATCACTTACGGAAAAAAACGGACTTCTCAACAATCCAACAAGAGCCAAATCGTCATACGGATTTATTAAAATTCGTATAAAATGAAAAATGTCAAATGCTTCTTGTTGATTAAATAATCCTTTTCCGGCAACAATTTCAAAATCAATATTATATTTTTGAAAGATTGATAGATACTTTTGAATATGTGTAAATTTTCTTAATAATACTGCAATCACTGTGCCGCTTTCATTTGTAAAATTATTCTCATCTGCCCATTTTAAAGCATCTTTAACGCTCATCACTGTTTGTAATATTTCTAAATCCTTAATATGATTTTCTTTATCATTTTTACAAATATTTATTGTGCAACAAATTTCAGTATTTTTTGCAATCTCTTTATTTGATTGATTTGAATCAACGAATTTCGTCTGATTAAAAAATGCTTCATAAGGTTCTCTTTTTTCAGTAGAATCTTTCATTACTTCCGGAAATATTTTATTAATTACACTATTTATGTAATTTTCAGAAGATCGATAATTGTCATTAAAATCAACAACATTATCATCAGATTTTTTTATCAGCTTCCGTGCAATATTCATAATTTTAACATCAGCATTATTAAAGCGATATATTGACTGCTTCATATCACCAACTATAAATAAACCCTTTTTTCGTAAATTTCCGGAATCATCACTCGCAATTTTTTTAATAATTTTCCAGCGAAGATCATTTGTATCTTGAAATTCATCAACCATTATATGCGAATACCGATTTCTGTATTTTTTATAAATCTCACCATCTTCTAAAATTTGATTCGTCTTTGAAATCACATCATTAAAAGTCAAATAATTGTGTTCATCTTTATATTTATTTAATATTTCAACAAATTCTTCATACAAAGTAATCAACGATTTATAAATTGGAATCGATTCACGGTCTAAACTATTTGGAGTTGAAATGATTTGCTCAATATTGAATTCTTCTGTCATTTCTCTTTGGAATTCGTCTAAAATATTTTCTTTATAGCCTTCGTTCCAATTTAATTTTCCACCTAAATATTTTTTATAAAAATTTGATTTACTCTTTGTTATAAATTCAATTAATATTTCTGTTACAAATTGATTTCTTTTTTGAACACCACTATTATTTTCAATATTCAATATGTTATTATTAACATTTTTTAATAGTAAATATCCCTTATCTTCTCTATTCTTAATATTGTTCTGAGCATCTTTCCACAACATTTTGAATTTGTTGACCCATTTATCTACATCAAACTTCGGTGTATAATTTTCTAACCAGTTTTGCCAAATATCATTTTCAGATTTAGAATTTATTCTTTCGATCCAATCTTGTAATTCTTCTTTTCGATTATCAAAAAATTCAAAAAATTGTTTAATCTTATAAATTATTGATTTGTTTAATATCTTTTCTAAATCCTTATCCAAATTTTTAGATTTTTCTTCAAGGAATTCATTTAATAATTCATCAAAATTTTTCTTTGCGATTGTTTCATCTTCCATTTTAAACATCGGATCAAGTCCAATTCTATGAGCATTTTCTTTTAATATTTTACTACAAAAACCATCGATTGTAGAAATCATATTTTGTGAAAATGTCGAACGAATCCACTCTTTATATTCATTATATTTTTCTGACCGCAAATTTTTACCAAATTCAATGCCTTGTTCATCTAATGTAACAATTGGACTTCCAGATAATAGAATATTCAAATCTTTATAGATCCTATTTTCCATTTCAGCCGCTGCTTTTTTTGTAAATGTAATTACCAGTATGTTTTTTACGCCCAACCATTTATCTTTTGGAATGGAACTTGATCTTTCAGCGAAATTATCTAAAATGGCACAATATCTTTTTGCAAGTGTAAATGTTTTACCGGCACCGGCACATGCTTGAACAAATTTATTAGAATTTAAATCTAATGATTGTGATAAATTACTATTTGTTTTTTTCATTTAACTAATTCCTATTCTCAATTACTTATCTGTAAAATTACATAATTTATTATTGAAATACAAGAGAATCAAATCTACGAGCAAAACTCTGTGGCAATTTGGTTCGAAATATGAAATTTAGCCACGAAAGGCACGAAAATTTGGGAAATGGGTTAAGAGGTTTAGGAGTTTAGAGGTTTAGTGGGTTTTGGGTTTAGTAATATATAAATTTAGCCACGAAAGGCACCCCGATACGCTTCGCTACAGGGCAGGCGAAAAAGACACGAAAACTTTGGGGAATGGGTTAAGAGGTTTAGGAGTTTAGAGGTTTAGAAATTGGATACTTGGTGCTGGACACTTGAAATTGGAAATTCGAAATTGACTTCTGGTTTCCAGTCTCCTGTCTCCGTTCCCCAATTTCCA
>JAYEOX010000087.1:0-42606 GCA_034723415.1 Fidelibacterota bacterium
TCTTTATTGTTTTAATAAAAAGCTCCGCTTTTTCGCATTAACCCTAGTGAAATATGCCTACGGCATTTCACAGGGTAAACACGCCTGCCCCGTAGCGAAGCGTATCGGGGGTTAATGCACTCCAAAATTCCCCAAAATTCCCTGACAGGGAATGATAGTCCAACATAGAGCAACGCCTATGTCTAGAATATCGTCATCAAGACTAACTCTGAAGAAGTTAAATAATATTAAACTTCGAAAATTATAATCAAATAAAAGTAAGATAAATATTTTATTTGATAGATTATTTTATTAAATTTATGATATAAATTGATTGAAAATATTATTGAGGCCAAAATGGAAAAGTCGAACTCAAAACAAGAATGGTTAGATAAAACAAGAAAGCCATTTATTGAAAAAAGGGCAGAGCAAAAAGATAAATTTACAACTTTATCTAATATTAATGTAGAACCCTTATATTCTAAAAGTGATTTAAAAAAAGATGAGAAAGAAAATATCGGTTATCCGGGTGAATATCCATTTACGAGAGGTGTTTATCCATCAATGTATCGTGGACGATATTGGACGATGAGACAATATGCGGGATTCGGTGATGCTAAACAATCCAATGAACGCTATAAATATTTATTATCTCAGGGACAGACGGGATTGTCCGTGGCCTTTGATCTACCGACTCAAATTGGATATGATTCCAGTGATCAGATCTGTGATGGTGAAGTTGGAAAAGTCGGAGTCGCAATTGATTCGTTAAAAGATATGGAAATATTGTTTGATGGAATTCCGCTTGATAAGGTTTCAACAAGCATGACAATAAATTCACCGGCTGCAGTTTTATTGGCGATGTATATTGCAGTAGCTGAAAAACAAAATGTTACAAAAGATAAACTAACCGGAACAATTCAAAATGATATACTAAAAGAATACATTGCTAGAGGAACATATATTTTTCCACCGAAACCATCAATGCGATTAATTACGGATATTTTCGAATATTGTTCAAAAAATGTTCCGCGTTGGAATACTATTTCAATTTCCGGTTACCATATTCGAGAAGCCGGATCAAATGCGATACAGGAGATAGGTTTTACTTTAGCAGATGGAATTGCCTATGTCGAAGCTGCAATAAATGTTGGTTTGGATGTTGATAAATTTGCTAAACGATTATCATTTTTCTTTAATGCTCATAATAATTTATTTGAAGAAGTTGCAAAATTTAGAGCTGCTCGTCGATTGTGGGCAAAAATTATGAAAGAAAGATTTGGTGCAAAAGATAAAAAATCATTGATGCTTAGGTTTCACACTCAAACCGGGGGTTCAACATTAACAGCTCAACAACCTGACAATAATATTGCAAGAGTTACAATTCAAGCATTATCTGCTGTATTAGGAGGGACTCAATCATTGCACACTAATAGTCGTGATGAAGCGTTATCATTACCAACAGAAGATTCTGTGAGAGTTGCTTTGAGAACTCAACAAATTATAGCAAATGAATCGGGAGTAGCAGATACTGTTGATCCGCTTGGCGGTTCGTATTTTGTAGAATCATTGACAGATAAACTTGAAAAATATGCGATGGAATATATCGAAAAAATAGATGAAATGGGTGGAATGATAGAAGCAATAGAAAAGGGATATGTACAGAGAGAAATTCAAAAGGAAGCATATCGTTTTCAAAAAGAGATGGAAAATGAAGACAGAATTATAGTTGGAATGAATAAGTATCAAATAAAAGAAGAGCCACCGAAAAATCTATTAAAAATTGATCCCGCTATTCAAAAAAACCAGATAGAGAAGTTAAAAGATTTAAAAGAAAAGAGAGATAATAAATTAGTTAAAAGATCATTACAAGAATTAAAAGAAGCAGCTAAAGGTAACGAAAATTTGATGCCATATATTATTAACTCAGTGAAAGCATATTCAACAATTGGTGAAATTTCCAATATTTTAAAAGAGATATTTGGGGAATATAATGAAAATGTGGTTGTATAATATAATTAATCTATTTATCTTTATTCATTAATTTTGAGGGAGAATGATTAAAAAAATATCACACATTGGCATAGCAGTAAAATCTATAGATGAACAATTACCATATTATCGAGATGCCTTGGGATTGAAATTTACAGGAACAGAGATAGTTAAAGATCAAAAAGTAAAGGTAGCATTTTTTGATGTTGGTGAAGCACGAATTGAACTGTTAGAGCCAATTTCAGATGACAGCCCGGTGGCAAAATTCATTGATAAAAAAGGTGAGGGAATTCATCATTTAGCTTATGGAGTTGAAAATATTAGCGAATCAATTAAGAAAATGAAAGAAGCTGATAAAAAGATGATAGATCAAAAGCCAAGATTAGGAGCAGGAAATCACCAGATTGCATTTTTGCATCCCAAATCGACTTTTCGTGTATTAACAGAATTAACTGAAGAACATTAATTTATGATCAAATTATTTAAAGAAAAATTATTTTTATGAAGGGAGCGTATGAGTTATGAGTATGCATAAAAAAATAGATGAATTAATAAATAAAAGACAAGAAGCACGACTCGGTGGTGGAGAAAAAAGAATAGAGAAGCAACATGAAAAAGGAAAATATACTGCAAGAGAACGATTAGAGATGCTGTTGGATCAAGATTCTTTTGAAGAATTCGATATGTTCGTTACACATAGAGCTACTGATTTTGGTTTAGAAAAAAAACATTTTTCGGGTGATGCAGTCGTTACCGGTTATGGAACTATCAATGGCAGATTGGTTTATGTATTCGCTCAAAATTTCACAGTTCTCGGTGGAAGTTTAGGTGAAGCAGTTTCTAATAAAATTTGCAAAATAATGGATAAAGCAATGAAAAATGGTGCGCCGGTAATTGGAATTAATGATTCCGGGGGAGCAAGAATTCAAGAAGGAGTGATGTCATTATTTGGTTATGGTGAGATCTTTCAGAGAAATGTTGAAGCATCCGGAGTTATTCCTCAAATATCATTGATCTTAGGTCCTTGTGCAGGCGGAGCGGTTTATAGTCCGGCAATTACCGATTTTGTAGTGATGGCAAAGGATTCATCTTATATGTTTATTACAGGTCCAAAAGTAGTGAAAACTGTAACAAATGAAGATGTTACTGTAGAAGAATTGGGTGGTGCAATGATGCATGCTTCTCAATCCGGAGTAGCTCATTTTGTTCGTGAATCTGAAGAAAATGCAATATTCTTGATCCGAAAGTTGATTTCTTATATTCCACAAAATAATTTTGAAGACACACCACGTGTTTCCTGTAAAGATCCAATAGATAGAATGTCTGATGAGTTAAATGATATTATTCCTGAATCTCCAAACAAACCGTATAATATGAAACAAATCATTCTCGATATGGCTGATAATAATGAATTTCTTGAGGTCTCAAAAAGTTATGCTCCAAATATTATTGTTGGTTTTGCTCGCTTTAATGGACAATCTGTAGGTATCGTTGCAAATCAGCCAAGTTATCTTGCCGGAGTTCTTGATATTAAAGCAAGTGTAAAAGCAGCGAGATTTGTTCGATTTTGTGATGCATTTAATATTCCTCTATTAACTTTGGTGGATGTCCCGGGATTTATGCCAGGTACTTCTCAAGAATATGATGGAATAATTGCTCATGGTGCAAAATTGATATATGCTTATGCTGAAGCAACAGTTCCCAAAATTACAATTATTACTCGAAAAGCTTATGGCGGTGCTTATATTGTAATGAGTAGTAAGCATTTAAAAAGTGACATAAATTATGCTTGGCCAACTTCTGAAATTGCTGTAATGGGCGCAAAAGGAGCAGTAGAAATATTATATCGTAAAGAATTAAAAGATGATGTTAATGGTGAAAAAGAGAAAAAATTACAAGATGAATATAGAGAAAAGTTTGCAAATCCATATATTGCTGCAAGTAATGGATTTGTTGATGATATAATAGAACCAAAGAATAGCCGTTTTAGAATTATTAGAGCTTTAGAAAGTTTAACTAATAAAAAAGAATCCAGACCGATGAAAAAACATGGAAATATTCCATTATAATAAAATTAATAATTAAAATCGAGTGAGTGATGTGTAAAATCATTAAAAAATATTTACTGTTCATTATGTTGTTTACTATACTTGCGTTTGGAAGTAATTCCGAAGTAAGCAATATTTATATGATTGCTTTATTTGGAATAATTATTGTAATGATATCATTGGTCGTGATTTATTTTTTTATGCAATTTGTTACTTGGGTTATTAAATATTTAAAGTATAGGCAGTTAAAAACGGTTAGGAAAAAGAAAAACAAGTTAAGAATGATAAAGATTGAGGATAATTGCCCTGATATGAAAACTGTATTGGCTATCAGTACCGCTATTCATATGGAAATGAAATATAAGATGGAAGAAGAAAATGCAATATTGACTATTAATAAATTGATAAGACCTTATTCGCCATGGTCGAGTAAAATTTTGTCAATGAGAAAAGTTCCCGATAGAAGATAGAAATAATTTTATTTTACTTTATAAAACTGAGAATATTTTGATAAAAATTAATATAAATAAATTTCGGAGAAAAAAATGAAAAGATATAAATTTTCAATTAATGGCAGTCGTTTTGATGTAAATATAAAATCGTTAAGTTCCAATACTGCTGTTGTCAATTGCAATGGACAGGATTATGAAGTTGATATCTTAAATACCGAAAAAGAGAAAGTTTCACCTAAATTAAAAACAACGGAGGAAAAAGAGCAAGTAACACAAGTATCTCCAACTCCTGCCAAAAGTAAAAAAAAATCAGCGGGTTCAAAATCCATTAAAGCTCCAATTCCCGGTGTGATTATTAAAATATTAGTGAATAAAGGCGATCAAGTAGAAAGCGGAAAAGTTGTTGCTGTAATGGAAGCAATGAAGATGGAAAACGACATTTTATCAACAGGAGATGGAAAGATCAAGTCCATAAATGTAAAAGAAGGCGATTCTATCTTAGAAGGTGGAGTAATTATGGAATTAGAAGATTAATTAATATATAAATAATAAGGTATAGACAAATGGATATTGTAATAGAATTTTTGAAATATTCCGGATTTGCAAATGTTACTTGGGGACACATTATTATGATCTTAGCCGGTGGAGTATGTATATATTTAGGAATTGCAAAAAATTATGAACCATTATTATTAATCCCAATTGGTTTTGGTATTATCATTGGCAATATTCCATTTTTAGAATCCGCAGGAATGCAAATTGGAATTTATGAAGATGGATCTGTAATGAATTATTTATATTTTGGTGTATTAAAAGGTGTTTATCCACCATTGATATTTTTAGGAATTGGTGCAATGACGGATTTTTCTGCTTTATTATCCAATCCTAAACTTGTTGTTCTTGGTGCTGCTGCTCAAATAGGTATTTTTCTTACATTCATTGGTGCAAATGCTTTAGGATTTAGCCCAATGGAAAGTGGAGCAATTGGAATTATTGGAGGAGCCGATGGGCCGACAGCAATTTTTTTATCATCTAAACTTGCTCCGCATCTGATGGGTGCAATTGCAATCGCTGCATATTCATATATGGCATTAGTTCCGGTTATTCAACCACCACTTATGAAATTATTTACAACACAAGAAGAGCGAAAAATGAAAATGAAACCAGTTAGACAGGTAAAAAAAGTAGAGAAAATTTTATTTCCGATCTTAGGATTTATAGTTACTAGCTTTATTTCTCCCGGTGCTTTACCACTACTCGGAATGTTGTTTTTCGGGAATTTATTAAAGGAGAGTGGAGTTACAGGAAGATTAGCAAAAACGGCAAGAAATTCACTTATAGATATTGTAACAATCTTACTTGGAGTTACTGTGGGGGCATCTACGCAAGCTACAACATTTTTGACAAAAGGGTCATTATTTATTTTTATTTTGGGAGCAATTTCATTTATGATTGCTACTTCAGGTGGAATACTTTTTGCAAAATTTATGAATTTGTTTTTGAAAGAAGGAAATAAGATAAATCCACTTTGCGGTGCTGCCGGTGTAAGTGCAGTTCCGGATTCAGCTCGAGTTGTTCAACATGTCGGAGCTCAATATGATAGAACAAATTATTTATTGATGCACGCCATGGGTCCGAATGTTGCAGGTGTAATTGGTTCGGCAGTTAGTGCTGGAATATTATTGGCTGTATTAAAATAATGGAGTTTTTTAAAAAAATGGTGAATATTCAATTAATTAAAAAAATATTTTGTAATTAAGTATAAAAGACAGTATATTTTTTTAATATTTATTGGAATTTAATTAAATTATATCTACATTTAATTGATTAAGAAAAAAATTAAAAGGAGGAAAAGATGAAGAAGCAATTTTTAGTGAGTTTAATACTAATTTTCAGTGTTGTGTTTTTTACCCAAATTTTAATGGCGGAAACTTCCAGCCAAGATAAAATACAGAGTAAGCAAATAAAAGTAATTGTTGCAGAATTGGATAGAGTTGGTAAAAACGTAAAAAAAATTGACAATCAAATAAAAACAATAGTTAAGAAAATTGGTGAATTGGAAGGGAAAGTTAGTGTTTTAGAAAACGATAAAATGAATGAAGAAAATTTAAACATTATTCTCAATAAAGTTAAAGAAAATATTGATAATACAAATATACTTGAGAAGAAGCAAAAATTATTATTTAAAGGTATGGCTGAACTAGAAAGAGGGAAAACAGATTCTAGTATTTCTGTAGATGATAATGCAATTCTTTCAATGAAGGAAACTATAAGCTCTTTAAAACAAGAAGTTAGTGAAATTAAATCTCAATTATCTTCAGAAGTTAAAGAAGTTAAAAAGATATCTCCAATTTCATATCAAGATGCAAGAAATGATTTTTCTAATAAAAAATATAAAAAAGCTCTTTCAAAATTTCGTACTTTGGTTAATAGTGCAAATGCTAAATTAAAAGATAATTCTCAATATTGGCTTGCAGAGTGTTATTATGCTTTAGGTGAATATGATAAATCAATAAATGAATTCGAAAAGGTCTTTTCTTATGATGAAACAGATAAATATGATGATGCACAACTAAAATTAGGATACTGTTATAGACAGTTAAAGAATAATCGTCGAGCTGTCGAAGAATTTGAGAGATTAATACAGTATTATCCCGAGAGTGAATATAGAAATACTGCATTAAAACAAATTTCAATTTTAAAATGATTTTTTCCTAAATATTATTTTAATTAATAATTGTTGAAAAAAGTGAATAATAAAAGAAAAAAAAATACAGCTGTACTTGCAGTTTTGGGTGCAGCTGTTATTGTTATTATATTGATATTATTCTCATTTAGTAATCTTTATAAGCATATAGAATATGCAGCTGTTGATTTAAAATGGCATAAATTTTACGATTCTGCAAAAAGTGATACCAATATAGTAATAATAGCAATTGATAATAAATCTATAGATTATTTTTCTTCTGATAAATACATGATTAATTGGCCGTGGCCTCGTGAATTTTATGCATTTGTTCTTGATTATTTAAATGCTGCCGGTGCAAAATCAGTTATGTTTGATATGTTATTTAGTCAATCAGAAATTGCTCGGTTAGAAGTGGATTCAGAGAGTTCAAATAAAAATTTTGGTAATTCTATTGCGAATAATGGAGAGGTTATTTTAGGAGCAAATGCAATTGATTCTACAACTAATTTTAAAAAAAGTAATTATGATAAATATACACTAAATTTTGAAAATTCAGAATTGTTTCCTGCCGAAGAATATCCATCCATTTCTTTACCAATGCCTATATTAACTGAAGGTGTTGCATCTATTGGTGCAACCGGATTTACTTATGATAATGATGGAGTTTGTCGCAGAGCACCTTTAATAGTTAGAATTGGAGATAAGCTATTTCCGCAATTAGCTTTTGCTGCCTATCTTTACACTGCCAAAGATTCTGTATTAAAATATGATGAAAATAAAAATGTTCTAATCACAAAAAAAAGTAAAATTCCTTTAGATAAAGATGGGAATTATCGAATTTATTGGTATGGGCCCGGTGGAGAAAGTAAATTAGGAACATATCGCTACGATTCTTTCCATGCTGTTTTTCTATCTGCTATTCAGTATAAACAAGGGATGAAACCACAGATACCGTTTTCTGAATATAAGAATAAAAATATATTGATTTGTGCTTCTGCATCGGGATTATTAGATCTGAAAGTTACTCCGTTTACTTCTATCGCTCCATTTCCGGGCGGAGAAATTCATACTACATTATTTGACAATTTGTTAAATCATAATCGGTTAAGATCAGCTTCAGATATGTTAATCTATTCATTAACTTTTTTTCTATTGATCTTAATCAGCTATTTATTCTTAACGAAAGAATTAAAATATTCATTGAGCGCTGCTATTTCATCAATAATTGTTGTTATTTCAGTGAATTTTTTAATATTTGCCAAGTTTTCAATAAATTTCGATTTCGTTTTTCCTGTTTTAGGACTCATTCTAATTAGTGCAAGTTCCTCAATGTATAAAATGTTAACTGAAGGGAAAGCAAGGAAACAGATAAAAACGATTTTTTCAAGATATCTTGATAAGGGTGTAATTGATTTATTAATGAAAGATCCTGATAAAATAGATTTAGCGGGGTCAGAGGTAACCGGTACGGTTCTGTTTACAGATCTACAAGGATTTACTACATATTCTGAAAAGAAAAACCCAAAAAAAGTAATCGAAACATTAAATAAATATTTTCACATAATTACTTCTATAGTTTTAAAAAATGGTGGAATGTTAGATAAATATACAGGTGATGGAATTATGGCAATTTTTGGAGCTCCTATAGAAAGAAAAGATCATGCCAAAGCTGCTTGTGAAGTCATTTTATCTTTTCGTGAACAAAAAGTCAATGAACTTATTCCCTCTGAAAAATCTATGATCAAAACTCGTATTGGTATAAATAGTGGCGAAATGGTCGTTGGAAATTTAGGAAGTGAAAAACGAATGGATTATACAGCAATTGGTGATACTGTAAATTTATCTGCTCGATTAGAAGGAGTAAATAAAAGTTATGGAATTACAAATATGATAAGCGAAAGTACCTGGAAATATGTACAAGACGATTATTATTTTAGAGAAGTAGATCTCATTCGTGTGAAAGGGAAACATTTGCCGATAAAAATATTTACATTAGTTGATAGAATTGAAAATATGACAAAAGAAAAAATTGAAATTGAAAATAGATTTAATAATGCTTTGAATGTTTATCGTACTCGTGATTGGAAAAAGGCAATAAAAGCGTTTGAAAATGTTTTGGAAATATCTGAAGATGATACTCCTTCAAAAGCATTTATAGATAGGTGTGCATTTTTGAAAAAAACACCGGAATTAGTTGATGAACAGGGAGTTTTCACTTTTAAAACAAAATAATATTTAATCGGGAAATTTATTGTATAATTGTTTCAGTTATTGTAAACTTAATTAATTATAAGGGAGGTTGGTTATGAAAAAGAAAATTTTATTTGTTATTATTGCAGTAGTTGTAATAATTGCAACTTTAATTGCTGCACAAGTTGTTAATAATAATATAACTTTGCGTAGTGGGAAAGGAGCATTTTATCCCGTTGTGACAGTGTTAAATAGAGGCGATAATGTTACAATATTAGAAGATGGCGAATCTTGGAAAAATGTTCAGACCACAAAAGGAGAGAAGGGTTGGATATCATCTAATGCTTTTGTAAAAGTTGAAGGGACAATTGATTATGGAGAGATGGCTAAAGATATATCAGGAAAAAAGGCATCAACAACTCTGGTAACCGCTGCTGTTAAGGGATTTTTTGAAAATAAATTGGGTGATGAGTCATTAAATAAGGAAATTTTTCAGCATCCCCGTAAAAATTATGTAATACCAAGTTTATATTTAAAATTTAAACAGGAAACTTACAAAGATAGATGGAGTGTCAGAAAATTTCAGAGAAAATATAGAATATCCGATCCAAAACCGTTTGTTATTGATGAATCATTATTCGCAGTGAGTAGTTACATCGCTGCAAAATTAACTGCTGATGGTGTAATTACGGATCAAATAAAATTGAATTATGTGAATAATATTGCTCAATTAATTATAGAAAATACGGAATATTATGACTTGCCGATTTGTGTCCATATTGTTGATAGTGATAAATTAATTGTAAATGCCTTGCCCATTGGAGTAATTGTAATATCTAATGGAATGTTAAAAGAGTGTAAAAACGAGAGTGAATTAGCATGTTTGATCGGTCACGAAATTTCACATATTACTTTACAGCATGGAAATATTGAAGCTGCAAAAAGAAAAGTTAAATTAAAAGCAGAAGAGGCATTTAGTGAATTGGACGAAGCTTTTGGAACAGATACTAAAGAGATGGACGAATTAGCAAATCAAATGTATGAAAGATCCATAAAAGGTCGTAAGGAAAAGTATGAAATGGAAGCTGATAGAATGGGAGTTATCTATGCATATAGAGCCGGTTATGATGTCAGAGGATTAACCAATGTAATGAAAAGATTGGAATCTAAAATGCCAAGAAGCCATAGTATTGAAGATGCAACTCACTGGTTTCCGTATTCATTCAAGGATAGAATTATTGCATTAGAAAAATTTATTTATAAAGAATTGAAAGATAGAGATGAATATCTGAAGTTTGAAAAAAGGTTTGAGAAGAATATTCGTTAATGATTGTTTTAATATAGTTGATAACATAGAATTAATTTTTTTCTGTTTTGAATTAAAAAATCATTAATAAAAGGGAAGTAGGAAATAAAAAAATCACTAAAAATTATTATAATTTTACTATTGAGTTTATCTTTATTTTCATGTTCTGAGAATAAAGTTATAGAATCTGGTAATTTAAAAATTATAAAAAAATCGGTCAAGAATATTGAAGATATTGAATCAATTGATTCCAATTTGGTAAAACCTGTTGATTATATCAATGTACTTTCATTAAGTAAATTACCTATTCACGAAAAGAAAAAGAAGTTTATAACCTTTTTAGAAAAATAAGAGCAAAAACTCAAAATCCATATAAAGTAATTAAAGGTCTTGACACATATTGTGAATTGGGTGAAAAATATGTTACTAAACTTAGAAATCAAATTAGTTACAATAAATTTAAACAATATGATGAATATGAGATATATCCTGAATACTTAAAGTGAAACAAGATACAACATTTATAAAATTTTTGATTTTCAATAAAATGAATTTTTATTCTATCAATTATAAATAGTTTCCCCAAAAATATTAAATAAAATATTTGCAAATATATAAAATATTTTATATATTTAAAGATTGAAAAATGGGAATTAATTAAGAAAAAGGACGTTAGTATTGCAATGAAAAAAATTATAGTATTTACAACACCAACATGCTCCTATTGCAGAACTTTAAAAAGTTATTTGAAAAAGAATAGAGTAAGATTTAAAGAAGTTGATGTTTCGAGAGATCAGAAAGCAGCTATGGATATGAAGAGAAAGAGTGGGCAACAAGGTGTCCCGCAAACTTGGATAAATAATCGGCCAATAGTTGGATTTGATAGGCCGAAAATAGATAGAATGTTAAACTTAAAATAAAGGAGAGATAGAATGAAAATAAAACCATTAGACGATCGTGTATTAATAGAAATTATTCCGGAAGAAAATAAAACCAAAAGTGGAATAATAATTCCTGATACTGCAAAAGAAAAACCAAAAATTGGAAAAGTTGTTGCAGTTGGCACAGATGAAGATCTACAAGAATTGATCAAAAAGAATATGAAAGTTCTTTTTGGTAAATATTCAGGTGAAGAAATAAAAATAGACGGGAAAGATCATTTGCTTTTACAAAGAAGTGATATACTTGGTATAGTTGAAAAATAATTAAGATTATTAAGTGTTTAATTAATAATTAATTGGTTTTTAAATTGACTTTTAACTATTTTTAATATTATATTAAACAAAATAAAGAAAATAGAAAATAGGAGAAAAATGGCGCATCCATTATCAACAAAAAAAAGAATAAGACAAGCTAATAAGGCTAGATTAAAAAATAATATGAATGAAAATAGGATGAAAACATTAGTGAAAAATGTTAGTAAAGCGGAAAATAAATCAGAAGCAGAAAGTAATTTACTAAAAGCTATCTCGTTTGTAGATAAAATGGCTCAAAAGCATGTTATTCATAAAAATAAAGCATCTCATATTAAATCAAGAATGCAAAAAGTTGTTAATGAGATGAAATAATTTGATTTTCTCATAGAATAGAAGATTAGCAATTAAAATAAGAGGCAGTAGATAGTTCTACTGCTTTTTTATATTATATTTAATTTTTAAAAAATCTTATTTTATGTATTTTTAATAGTTGCTTTACTTTTCTAATCCCATCATTGTTCTGCAAGTCTTTGTATAAAGGTTACGGAAAATATTATTCGGGTCAGTTTTTCGCTTAACCTTGTCGTAATTCTTCTTATTCCAGATTTTCCAGAAGTCTGATTCAGAGTAATAATTGTTTGAGATGAGAGTCTTAATTCCTCTGATATTCATCAGTTCATCTTCTATGACCTTGTAATAGTTTTTATCACTTTTCTTTTTCATTCCATAAATGGCCAGATCCAAAATAAGCTTATCTTTTATATTGCGTAAGAAATTATCGGATATCCATTCATATCCCCGGACAAACTTGTATGGCACACACCATAATGGGAAGTGATTCACTTCTTTTTTATACCATTCCATAAAATTGCTGACTTTCGAAAATGGTATAAAGAGATCAACTGTGATAGGAATTTTGTTAGACGGGATCAACCGGCGAAACTTTTCAACTAATTTCAATGTTCTTGTAGAATTTATAAGTTTCCCGAAAAAAAATCTGCCCAAGAAGGACTTAGGATTTACATTAGTCACACCCTTGTTATATCTGAAAAAGTAATCAGGTGTTTTAAGATAATCCTCTTTTCTCTTTTTTGTGCTAATATAGTAAATTCTCATCCAGTCATAATTATGTGTATATGGTGCATTATCGACAAAATCCGCTACACTAAGTACGTATTCTGTTGGCGAGTGTATGATTCCATCCATAAAATCAATATCCTTATTCTCATAGTGTCCCCATATGGCTGATTTATAATCTTCAATATTATTATATTTTTCGTATGTTACCTTCACGAATGGCTTGGCTGGTATCAGCTTAAATTTTAGTTTTGAAATGATACCAAGTGTTCCGAAAGTGCCGTGTACCATCTGGAATAATAGGTTGTTTTCATTGCCAGGAGTGCAGATCAACACATCACCTTTTGCAGTGATTATTTCGTATTCAAGACAAGTATCATGAAATCCGCCGTATTTATAAGACATTGACTCTATTGAGCAACCTGCAACTGCTCCACCGATTGTGATTGTCTTCAACTCCGGCACAATAATAGGAACAAGGCCGTATTTCATCGTCGCAGTTACCAAATCAATAAAAGTAACGCCGGGTTCTGCAGTACAAATTCGCTTTTCCGTGTTAATATGGAGAATTTCGTTCAAGCCGCTGAGGTCGATCTTCTCGTCTGAATGTCTCTTATCACTCAGTTTAGGGACTTCATGAGAAACAGTTTTTTTCTTTAATGATATTGGTTTCGTGCTTTTGCGTTCTTTTAATTGTTTTATAATTCTATTTATCTTTTGTTTATGAGTTGACATATTTTACACAGATTATAAATTAAAGATTTTAGTTATCTACTTATCACAACATTAAAAACATTTTAATTTAGTAATAAAATTGAAAATAAACAAAGATTTTTATCAAATTTTTGAATTTAGCCGCTTCAATTAAAAAAATGTTTAGTATCAAGTATCAAGTATCAAGTATCAATTATCACACATTTAAAAATTCTTCATATCCCTTTTTTCTCAATAAGCAAGCCGGACATTTACCACATCCAAATCCCCAGTCATGAAGTGTAGAGCGGTCGCCGTTATAACAAGTGTGTGTATCTTTTTTAATAATATCTATAACTCCCAGATCATCGGATAATTTCCAAATTCCGGCTTTGGATAAATTTTGTAATGGCGTAATTATTTTTATATTTTTCTCAAGACCGAGTTGTAAAGATTTTTCCATAGAGTTTATAAAGTCGCCTCGGCAATCTGGATATCCGGAATAATCTTCTTCATTTACTCCAATAATAATGTCTGTAATGTCACTTTTATAAGCAACAGCAGCAGCATAAGATAAAAATATTATATTTCTACCGGGTACAAATGTGTTTGGAATTTTTTTAGAGGAATCATCCATTTTTATATTATTAGTTAACGAATTTCCACCAATTTTTTTGAAAGCAGGAATAGTAAATTCATGTAATGTTGTTGATGTTTTTTCTGCAATATTTTTTGCACATTCATATTCTATTTCATGTCGTTGAGAATAGTGGAAAAATATTCCCTCTATTTCATTATATCTCTTTTTTGCCCAGTATAGACAAGTTGTAGAATCTTGTCCGCCCGATAATAATACGATTGTTTTTTTCTTCATAAAATCAATATTTCCTTTTAATTAAAAGAGGTCTTTGATTAGTTTAATAAATATATTTCCATTTTATAATTTGTATTATTTTATTGTTCTTTGTTATTATTTCTTAACTTCTAACCTACTAACCCACTAAACTTCTAAACCTTTTCTAATCTTTAAACCTCTTTTTGATTTTTATTATTTGATTTAGTTATACAAATTTCTCTATAACTTAAAGTGTACCAATAATTTTATTTGTTTGTAGTGTTAGTCTCCATTTTGGATGTTTTTTAACATATTCGTAACAATATTTTGCTACATTTATATCAAAAAAATTTGCCGATTCCGTACCAATTTCTTTATTATGTGTTGGATTTTTTGGACTGATATAATAATGATCTGCTTTGATCCCATAAGAATTTGGAATTTCATCTATGCCGATAACACATTTAACTTCATTGCATTTATCAATCTTTATTTTATCATTTTTGGGTGAAACGGTTATCCAATCAAAATAATCATGTTGTATATCGAACATTCCATTTGTTTCAATTGCTAATTTATATCCTTCATCTGATAATTTTTTTGCCAATTCGGTTATGTCTTGTAATAATGGTTCTCCACCTGTGAATATTATATACTTCGACGGAAAATTTTCAATATTATTAAGTATTTCTGAAATATTCATTTCGATTCCAGATAAAAACTCAGTGTCGCAAAAATCACATCTTAAATTGCAATTAGAAAAACGAATAAATATTGAAGGTGTACCGGATAAGAACCCTTCTGCTTGAACACTGTAAAATATATCGTTTATTTTGTATAAATTACTTGATTTGTTGGTGTTTCCCATAACCTCACTTTTTCAATTTTTAATAATTTATTTAATTTATCATAAATCCATTTTGCCAGATTTTCGGCTGTTGTTTCATAAGGGAAAACGTTATATCTCAAAACTTTTGGGAAATTATCTAATAATAATGGATCATATTTATAAATTGCTGTTGTGTGATCGAGTTTATCAATAACATTTTTATTTACAATTTTTTTTATATCACCAAAATCAATTATTATTCCATTTTTATCAATATTTCCCGATATCGTTATTTCTAATTTATATGTATGACCATGTAGATTTCTACATTTTCCATTATGGAAAGTTAATCTGTGTGCCATCGAAAAATTAAATATTTTTGAAATATGTGTTTTCATAATTTAATCACTCCTTAAAATACTTCGAAATATAATAATAACATTTTATAAATAAAAACTAACTTTTTTATTTTTTTTTATTTAAATTATAGATATAAAAAATTGGAAGGAAAAAATGAAGGTAAAATTTTGGGGAGTTAGGGGATCAATACCAACTCCAATAACAGATAAAATATTTAAGACCAAATTGAGATCAATATTAAATGATATTACGATAGATGATATATCTACATCTAAAAAGAAGAACAAGTTTATTGAAGATCTATCATTTGATAAAACTATTATTGGTGGTAATACTCCTTGTGTTGAACTGCAAATAGATAAAAAATTATTTATTTTTGATATGGGAAGTGGAATTATTCAATTAGGGAATTATTTAGCAAAGAAACAAAGAGAGGGTGGCCTCGATTTGCATATTTTTATTAGTCATACTCACTGGGATCATATCTCGGGATTACCTTTTTTTAAACCGGCATTTTATTCAAATAATAAAATTACTTTTTATTCACCAATTCCTAATTTGGAAAAAAGATTAATCTTACAGCAAGATCCAAAATATTTTCCTATTTCTTTAGATGATTGTGCTGCTAAGAAAAAGTTTGTCCAATTGGATAAAAATGGAACCATAGAAATTGATGGCGTTAAAATTGAAAATATTTTACAATATCATCCGGGGAGTTCTTATGGATACAGAATTAAGAGTAATGGAAAAACCGTTATATATTCAACTGACAGCGAACATAAACACAAAAGAAATGAACAAAATGGAATATTTATTAATTTTTTTCAAGATGCTGATATTTTAATTTTTGATGCTCAATATACATTAGAAGAGGCAATAAATAAAAAAGATTGGGGACATAGTTCTGCGTTAACCGGAATTGATCTTGCAGTAAAATCTAATGTAAAAAAACTTATTTTATTTCATCACGAGCCGGATAATGATGATAAGACGATTTATAAAATATTAACTCAATCAATTAAATATAAAAAAGAAAAATATCCCAATATTAATTTAGAAATATTACTTGCATACGAAGGATTAGAGATAGATTTATAAATTATCTACTGCTTTTTTAATTTTTTTAAGAGCTTTTTCAATAATTGTTCTCGGATATGCAATATTTATTCTTTGAAATCCTTCGCCGCCCGGTCCGAAAGTTGGTCCGTCATTTAAACCGATTTTTGCCTTTTGAATAAAAAAGTTTTTCAATTCATCATTAGTCATATTTAATTTTCTGCAATCCAGCCAAATTAAATAAGTAGCATCCGGAACAATTACTTCTATTTCAGGAATATTTTTCTTAAAATAATTTACAAGAAAATCTATATTACCTTTTAAATATTCTAATAATTGTTTTAACCATTCTTCGCCATAAGTATAGGCAGATTCCAATGCAATGTTTCCAAAAATATTTCCATAGTGAATATGTAAATTGTGAAGTAAATGATTAAATTTATTTCTGATCTTTTCATTTGGAATTATAATTACCGAAGTTGATAATCCGGCAAGATTAAATGTTTTACTCGGTGCCATACAGGTGATTGTGTTGTTTGCAATTTTAGGAGATAGAGAAGAGATTGGAATATGTGTTTTTTCATAGATCATATCTGAATGAATTTCATCGGAAACTAACAAAACATCATTTTCTAAACATAAATTTCCTAACCGAAGCAAATTTTCTTTATTCCAAACCATTCCACCCGGATTATGGGGATTGCATAATATTAGCATTTTTATATCATTTTTAATTTTATTTTCTAAATCATCAAAATCGATTTTATATCTTCCATTTTCTAATTTCAATTGATTGTTTACTAATTTACGATTGTTATCTTTTACAGCTGAAGCAAATAAATGATAAACCGGCGGTTGAATTATGATTTTATCATCTGGATTTGTAAATGCTAAAACGGCCATATTCAATGCGGGAACGACACCGGGACTAGAAGTTATCCAATCTCTTTTTACACTCCAATTATAGCGTTCGTTCATCCAATTAATAATTGAATTATAAAATGAGTCCGGTTTAGATGAATAACCAAAAACATGATGTTCTGTTCTTTTTTTGAGTGAATTTATAATAAAATCCGGTGTTTCAAAATCCATATCTGCAACCCACATTGGCATTATATCATTTGTGCCGAATATATCTTTAGCAATTACATATTTTGTTGCATTTGTATTTTTTCTGTTAACTATTTTGTCAAAATTGTATTTCATTATTTACCTTTGATTAAGAATTTAAAGAGGTCGCTCGCAAAGTCGCAAAGTCGCAAAGAAAAAATTTAGATTTTTACCAAATTTCACCTTTCACCTTTCACCTTTCACTTCTCACATCTTATATACTTTCTATCTTTTTAATATAATCAGGATCAGGATATGCTCCGATTCCAATAATATCATCGGGGAATTCAACCATTCCATTTTTGATTGTTACACCGCCAATTATTGGTTCGTCAACATGTCCGATATTTGCATCCAGATCGAAAAATTTAACAACAGGATTTGCCATTGCAAAATGAGAGAAGGCAGTATTCCCAAGACCGGATTCTGACATACATCCAACCATACAAGTAATATTCCCAGCTTCACAAATATTTGCAATCGCAGTTCCGTTTAAGATCCCACCGGATTTTGACAATTTAATATTTATATATGGAGCTGCTTGATATTTTATAATTTCTAATGCATCGGTAGGAGTGAAGACCGATTCGTCAGCCATTATTGGAATTGATGAATGTTGATTTATATATTTCATCCCGTCAAGATCTTTTGCTTTCAACGGTTGTTCGCAAATTTCAATATCAAGTTCTTCTAATTTTTGCAAGGATTTTACAGCAGTTACTCTATCCCAACCTTGATTTGCATCAATTCTTATTTTTACATTATCTCCAACTGCTTTTCGAATATTTCTTAATCGTTGAATATCTTCTTCTTCTGAAATTCCAACTTTTGTTTTTATAATTTTGAATCCTTGTTTTACGATTTTCATTGCTTCTTCACCGGCTTTGTCAACATCGCCGATTCCAATCGTATTGTCAGTTTCCATAGGTCGTTTATTTCCGCCGAGAAAGGCATACAGAGGAAGGTTTGCTGCTTTTGACGCAATGTCATATAGTGCCATATCAAACGCACTCCTTATCGTAGAATTATTTGGCAAATAGGCATTCATTTTTCGAATCAGATCTGCATAAAACAATGGATTTTTCCCGATAAATAATTCTCTTAGTTCTTTTGCAGCTGCAAAATTAATTGCCTGTGTTTCGCCGACAATTGCTCTAAATGGGCTTGCTTCACCCCAGCCGTCTAAGTCAGTATTCGTAATGATATGTATCAATACATTTTTTGGTCCGGATACTGTCATAGTAGCAATTTTTAGATCATGTTCTGCTTTAATATTCAATGGATATATTTTAATATCTTTGATCTTTACATTTGCTGGATTATCTCTCATTTTATTTCTCCTATAATTTATTTTTCTAACTTTTATAAGTTATCAATAAATTTGATGATTATCAAATGTAAAAAGAAATATAAATTTGAAATTGAGGATTGTTAATAATTTGATTTGAAATTCGTAATTAAAAAGCGGAAGAGCCGGGATTTGAACCCGGGACACCGTTCAACACGATATACACGATTTCCAATCGTGCTCCTTCAGCCACTCGGACACTCTTCCATATTTTTGTAATGTATCCATTACATTTTTCAAATATGGCGAAATATAAAAAATATTATTCACAAATCAACAAAATATTTTAGTATTTTTAATTTTACTTTTTTTTTCTTACATTTGAAAGCTTTTGAAAATCTTATTATTAATCTTATGGAGAAATAATGAATGAAATACTAATTACAAATCCTTTTGGATTGCTAGCGGTATTATTAACTATACCGGCGATAATTTTCTTTATTAAATCGCATACCGAATTTGGGAAAAAATTGTTCGGTGTTGTACCGGCTTTAGTTTTTGCCTATTTCGTCCCGACAATTTTAACATTTTTTAATATTATTCCTCCGGAATCCATTATTTACAGTAAAATTAAGACCTTTGTACTTCCGGCGAGTTTGTTACTATTGACATTAGCAGTTGACATTCATGGAATATTAAGATTAGGTAATAAAGCAGTGATCATGTTTTTGACGGGAACGCTTGGAGTAGTTATTGGCGGCCCGATTTCGTTATGGATTTTCAGAAATCATTTACCACCGGAAATTTGGCGAGGAATGTCTGCTTTAGCAGGTTCTTGGATCGGTGGCGGAGCAAATTTTATTGCTATTGGAAGTTCGGTTGGAGCAACTGCAGATATGATGGGAATGATGGTTGTGGTTGATGTTGTAGTAGCTAATCTTCTTACCGGAACATTGTTGTTTTTTGCTGGAAAATATGAAAAGATAGATAAGAAATTAGGAGCGGATAATACGGCTATTATAGAATTAAAGGATAAGGTAGTAGCATTTAGAAAAAAAGCCATGAGGATTGCAACAACTACTGATTACATGGTTTTATTTGCATTAGCATTTGGCGGATCATTTATTGCATATAAATTGGGAAATCTTCTACCGGAAATAGGTGAAATCGTTTCACATTCCACTTGGAAAGTAATTATTATTACAAGTATGGGGGTTGCTTTTTCATTTACGAGAATAAAAAATTATGAAGGAGCCGGTGCATCAAAATTGGGTACTGTAATGTTATATTTATTAATTGGTGTTATTGGAGCAAGTGCAGATTTAAAAGCAATATTTGAATATCCAATGCTCTTTGCAATGAGTTTGACTTGGATATTAGTTCATGTTATCTTAATGATTATTGTGATGAAATTAATAAAAGCTCCGCTCTTTTTTATGGCAGTTGGTTCACAGGCAAATATTGGTGGTGCTGCTTCTGCTCCGATAGTTGCCTCAGCTTTTCATCCTGCATTAGCTTCAGTAGGTGTGATGTTAGGAATTGCCGGATATGTGCTGGGAACTTATGCAGCATTAATTTGTGCAACATTATTGAAGTTGGTGCATTAGAAAGTAGGAAATAGAAAGCAGAAAGCAGAAAGCAGAGACAGAGAGTAGAATTTAAAGATTAGAATAAAAGGAAAAGCATGATATATATTATTTCCACAATTGTTGTTTTAGGAATATTAGTTTTTATTCATGAATTTGGGCATTTTATTGCTGCAAAAATAGTTGGTATAAGAGTTGATAAATTTTCACTTGGTTTTCCTCCAAAAATAGTTGGAAAGAAGATCGGTGAAACAGAATATTGCCTCTCTTGGATCCCGCTTGGTGGATATGTAAAATTAGCCGGAATGATGGATGAAAGTATGGATGAGGATTATGCTAAAAATCCGATTGAACCTTATGAATATAGGGCAAAAAAATGGTGGCAAAAAATATTTGTAGCAAGTGCCGGTGTAATTATGAACTTACTGTTAGCAATATTAATTTTTACAATATTTACATTTAAAACAGGTATTCCGGATGTAAGTAACGATCCAATAATTAATGAAATTGCTAAGGACATGCCGGCAGCAGAAGTCGGTTTACAGAGTGGAGATAGAATTATTTCTGTAAATGGTTATAAAATTGAAAAATGGGAAGATATGTCAGATGTAATTCACAATTTTGCCGGTAAGAAAATTTCTTTAAAATATGAACGATCTAATGAAGTTAAAACTGTGAAATTGACTCCAGTATTACAACAAACAGTAGTAAATGGCTCGATTACAAAAGTTGGCATGATTGGAATATCCGGGAAAATTGAATATCATTCGGCTAATTTTGGTGAAGCTATCTCATCAGGAGTTAAAACGACATATTATTGGTTTAAATTAACAGTTTCTTCATTAGGAATGTTGATAAAAGGAGAAGAGAGTTTAAAAAATGTTGGTGGATTAGTGATGATCGGTCAGTTAGCCGGAGAATCGGCAAGAAATGGATTAATGTCTCTATTCTCTTTGATTGCAATATTAAGTGTAAATCTTGCTTTTATAAATATTTTACCAATTCCAGCTTTAGATGGTGGACATATTATTATTGCAATAATAGAGGGAATAATTGGCAGAGAGTTAAACATTAAAGTAAAAATGGCAATTCAACAGATTGGAACTTTTCTTTTATTAGGATTAATTGTTTTGGTTATGATAAATGATATTTCAAGGTTATTTAGATAAAATAATATGAACTATTAACTATTGGAAGTATTTGATTAACTTAAACAACATTTATAAAAAATCACAAATAAGTGCTTGGTGGTAGCAAAATATTTATGTATTTTATTAGGATGTAAAATTGGAGTATATTAGTTGTTATACCGTTGTAGATATAGTTGTGCAAAGTTAAAAGAAATGAGGATAAGTTGAAACAAAATCAAAAAAAGTCAAATGATAATTCTATAATTTGGGATCATAAAATATTTAAAGTATATAAAGATGATATAGATATTAAAAAATTAGAAAATGATTTTTTTTCTGATGATATAAATCATATTTTTGTTGATGATATTAAAAATGAATATGAAATGTTAACATTTGATGGATGGAAATATAGCTTTGGGTTTACATTAGATAACAATTCTTTTTGTTTGATATATAATAAACCTATTGATGAGAAATTGTAATTGTTTAAATGATTAAACAATATAAAAATAATAATTTTAGATAGTTGTAAAATTCAAAAATAATGAAAAATAAAATTATTGAAGGGAATAAAAATCTACCAAAGCACATTGCTATTATAATGGATGGCAACGGACGATGGGCAAGTAAAAAAAATTTACCACGCATTGCAGGACATCGAGAAGGTATTAATTCAGTTAGAGAAATAGTAAGATTAAGTGGTGAAATCGGCATTGAATATTTAACATTATATACATTTTCCAAAGAAAATTGGCAAAGACCGAAATCTGAAGTAAATGCATTAATGAGTTTATTATCCAGCACGATAAAAAAGGAAATAAATGAATTAGACAGGAACAATGTAAGGTTACAGATCATTGGAAATATTAGTGAGATTCCTAAAAAGACACGAGAAGATTTATTGAAAGGAGTTGAAAAGACGAAAAGTAATACCGGATTGACTTTAGTACTTGCATTAAGTTATGGCAGCAGAGAAGAAATATTAAATACTGTAAAGCAAATTGCTAAAGAAGTCGAAATGGGAAAGTATTCATCAAAAAATATTTGTGAGAAAACTATAATCAATAAATTATACACAAAAAATATACCCGATCCTGATTTGATTATTAGAACAAGTGGAGAATTTAGAGTAAGCAATTTCTTATTATGGCAATCAGCGTATTCGGAATATTACATTACATCAGTATATTGGCCGGCATTTAGAAAAGAGGAATATTTTAAGGCAATAGATAACTATTTAAATAGAGAAAGAAGATATGGTAAAATAAGTGAACAGATTAAATAAAAAGAGAAAGAAAGAATAATGATGATATTTAAAAAATTGGAAAAAATTAAAAGAGTTTTATTTATTTTTATACTTTTAATACTGCATATAATATTTTTTACTATTAGCGGATTTAGTCAATCACAAAAAATTAATGTATTAAATGTAAGTGTTGAAGGTGCTCAAACAGCATCTACAAAAATTATTAAAATAAATTCAGGATTTGTTTCAGGTGCAGAATTAACAGGTGAAGATATTCAAGATGGAATAAAAAAACTTTGGGAATTAGGATTATTTAGTGATATAAAAGTTATTATTGATAAGGAAACATCAAATGGTGTTTATCTGATTGTGAAAGTAGCAGAGTATCCACGATTAAGCGAAATAAAATACAATGGTAATAAAAAATACAAATCTAAGGAAATCAAAGAGGATATTTCATTATTTAGAGGGCAAATAATTACTCCTCATTTAATTAATAAAGCTGTTAGAAAGATAAAAGAAAAATATAATGAGGACGGATTTTATAATGCCAATATAGATGTATCAACAAAAAATGTTGATGAAAAAGGAACTAAGATAGATATTATTTTTGATATAGAAGAGGGCAGTAAAGTAAAAATTAGAGACATTGAAATTATTGGTAATAAAATTTTTAGTGATTTTCGTTTAAAGTTACTTGTCCTTAAAGGCACAAATCAAACAGGATGGTATAAATTATTTTTTGGTGGGAAATTTGATAAGGAAAAATTCAAAGAAGATAAAAAGAAATTATTAAAGTTTTATCGAGATCATGGTTATCGTGATGCAAGGATTGTAAAAGAAAAAGTTGAATTAAGTAAAGATAAGAAGAAATTAGCTATTAAAATTTATCTTAAAGAGGGTCCCAAATATTATTATGGCGATGTTTCAATAGAAGGCAATGAAAAATATAGCACCGATTTTTTATTAAATAATTTGAAAAATGCCGGGATAAATAGAGGAGAAGAATTTAAAGAAGATGATTTTGAAGCAACGGTTGATGCCAGAATTCGAAGTATTTATATGGATACAGGTTATTTATTTGCGGAAATCATACCTGAACTAAAGCCAATTGGGAATGATACATTAAATGTAAAAATACAAATTACAGAAAATCAGATTGTAAAGATCAGAAATATTAATATTATAGGCAACGATAGGACTCGAGATTATGTAATTCGAAGAGAATTAAGGGTGTTCCCCGGGGATATTTTTAATCGTGAAAAGTTAATACGATCTCAAAGAGAAGTTTATATGCTCAATTATTTTCAAGATGTTCAACCGGAGATATTACCTCAAGATGAAGAACATATTGACCTAGAAATTTCTGTAGAAGAGAAATCAAGTGATAGAATAAACGCCTCAATTGGATATAGCGAAATGAATGGTTTTATCGGAAGTGTTGGAGTTGATATAAACAATCTTGGTGGAAGAGGACAGCAATTATCTACACAATATAGTCGTTCCTATTCATATCAGAATGTTAGTGTTGGTTTTACTGAGCCGTGGCTTTTAGGGCGTCCGAATTTGGTGGGAGCAAGTTTTTATTATTCAGAACGGAGCCAAACTACAAGGTATTATCAGCCATATAGTAGTGATATTATTGGAGTATCTGTAAGATTCGGGAGAAGGTTTAGATGGCCGGATAGTTATTTTAGAGGTAATTGGAGTTTTGCAATATCACGGAAGGAATATTCTGATATTGACGAAGGTTCTGTCTATGAACAATATTTGCAAGAAGGTCAAGAGACCAAAGAAAGAAGTATTACTCAGATAATATCAAGAAATAGCAGAAGTCATCCGGAATATCCACAAGATGGTTCATCAATTAGTTTAATTTCAAAATTTTCTGGTGGGTTATTAGGCGGTGATGAGAATTTTGTAAAAAATCAGTTAAAAATTGAATGGTGGACACCAATTGTAAAGAATTTAGTGTTCTATCAGAATTTGGAAATGGGATTATTAAATGAATTTGATAAAAATTCGATTATTCCCTATCAAGAATATTTTCAAATGGGTGGAATTAGTATGGTCCAATATGTTACTTCATTAAGAGGATATCAAGATCAATCAGTTGGTCCGCCACAATCAAATTATGCAGTTGGAAATGCGATGTTAAAATATT
Organism: Fidelibacterota bacterium; assembly: GCA_034723415.1. GTDB lineage: Bacteria > Fidelibacterota > Fidelibacteria > Fidelibacterales > Fidelibacteraceae > TCS52. Next base: position 25,230 of record JAYEOX010000087.1, read on the forward strand.
CTATGGAAATGCGATTTCTTGTTTCTCCGAATCCAACGATGTATGTTTTTGGTTTTTCTGAAACAGGTAGAGTGTGGAATGATTTTAAAGATATAAAATTAAATGAGATGGTTAGGTCAGCAGGTGTTGGTGCGAGAATATATATGCCAATGGTTGGGATGTTAGGTTTTGACATAGGATATGGTTTTGATGATATTGTAAGAGATGACAATATTGGCTGGGAAACACATTTTGTTTTTGGCAGATCATTTTAAATAAAAAAATAATTAGTAAATTAAATATAATTTTTGTAAATTAATAAGATAAAAAAGGAGTGTTAAAATGAAACGTATTATAATTGTTTTACTGTTTTTGAGTGTTGTTGTTTCTAGTGTATTTGCTGAAGGAATGAAAATTGGATATGTGAATTCAGAACAGATATTATCTGAATATAAAGAAGCAGTTGATGCAATGGCAAAATTAGAAACAGAAAGTAAAAAAATGCAAGAAGAATTTAAGGCAATGCAACAAAAAGGGCAAGAATTATTGCAAGAATATGAAAAGAAAAAATTTGTTGCTACCGACTCATGGAAAAAAGATAAACAGAAGGAAATTGAAGAGTTGCAAATAAAAATCCAAAATTATCAAATGGAAAAATTCGGTAATAATGGAGAAATTTATCAAAAAGAATCAGAATACCTTGGACCAATATTGGAAAAGATTAATAAGATATTAAAAGAAATTGGTGAAGAAGATGGATATGATTATATTTTGGACGCATCAAAAGGATCTATCGTTTTTGCTGACCCAACTTTAGATTTAACAAATGTTGTATTAAGGGAATTAAGGAAATAACTTGTGTCCATGACCCTTGCAGAAATCGGGAGTTTTTTAGGGCTTGAATATAAAGGAGATGCTGGAATCATTATTCACAGTGTAAGTGAAATTCAAAATGCTCAAAAAAATGAAATTACTTTTATTGGTAATAATAAATATAAAAAATATTTAAAAGATACAAAAGCTTCTGTTGTAATTGTAAGGAAGGAATTAGAAGGTCAATTTGATAATTTGATAATTTCCAACGATCCTCAAGCTGCAATGGCAAAAATAAGTCATTTGTTTTTACCTGATAGAGGATTAGTGAAAAGGGAAATTCATCCCAAAGCTATGATTGATCCTACTGCAAAAATTAATAAAAATTGTAATATTGGTGCAAATTCTGTTATTGGAAGAGATGTTGAAATTGGCGATAATGTTATAATTTATCCAAATGTTACAATTTATGATAATGTAGAAATTAAAGATAATTGCATCATTCATGCTGGGACGGTTATTGGAAGTGATGGATTTGGCTTCACATTTGATAAAAATAAGTTTAATAAAATTCCTCAGTTAGGAAAAGTAATAATAGAAAGAGATGTAGAAATCGGTGCCAATTGCTGTATTGATAGAGGATCAATTGGAAATACGATTATTGACGAAGGGACAAAAATTGACAATCATGTTCATATTGCTCATAATGTAAAAATTGGTAAACATTGTGCATTTGCCGGACAGTCAGGGATTGCCGGTGGAGCAGTTATTGGTGATTATTGTGTTTTTGGCGGCAAATCTGCGATTAACGGACATGTTCATATTGGGAATCAGGTCAAAGTTGCAGCTATGACTGGTGTTACCAAAGATGTAAAAGATAGAATGATAGTTAGTGGAATTCCTGCTATATCAATTAGAGAATTTAGAAAACGAGAAGCGATATTAAGGAAACTACCTGAGATTTATTATGGATTGAAGGATATTTTAAAAAAAGGCAAAAAATGATTGCAAAAAATCAACATACAATTAAAGAAAAAGCATGTGTATCAGGTATTGGACTTCATACAGGTATTAAATCAAAATTGACATTTAGACCAGCAAAACCTAATACAGGAATTAGATTTTTAAGAACAGATTTAGAAAAACCAATTGAAATTCCTGCAGATATTGAACATGTTGTGGATATTTCAAGAGGTACAAAATTAGGCATTAATGGAAATGAAATACATACTGTTGAGCATGTTTTAGCGGCAGTTTCAGGATTAGAAATAGATAATTTGTTGATAGAATTGTCAGGCCCTGAACCACCTGTTATGGATGGTAGTGCAAAACCATTTGTTGATGCATTACTTTCTGCTAGAATTGTTGAGCAAGAAGCAGTGCGGAAAAAATTAATTATTGATAAAACTGTTACTTTTAATGATCCTGCGGAAGAAGTGGATATTCATGTTACACCATCCGATCGTTTTCGGATTACTTTTATGGTTCAATATGATGATGAAGTAAATATTGGAACACAATATTATGCAATATATTCACTTTCTGATAATTTTATAAATGAAATTGCCCCTGCAAGAACTTTTAGTTTATTAAGTGAAGTAGAATCGCTGAAAAATAATGGTTTGATCAAGGGTGGTAATTTAGATAATGCAATTATTTTTGTAGATAAACCAATTGAAAAATCGGAAAAAGAAAAGTTAAAAAAATTGTTTAACATTAAAGATACAATAACAATCGGTGAAAAAGGTATTTTAAATAATCGTAGACTTAGATATCCAAATGAACCTGTTAGACATAAAATATTGGATCTAATTGGAGATTTGTGTTTACTTGGAGTCCCTATGCAAGGCCATGTTGTTGCTGCTCGCAGTGGACATCGTTCTAATGTTGAATTAGTTAAAAAAATTAGAAGAATGTTCAATAAACAGTTTATACAGAAAGAATTTGCAGAGGCAAGAAAAGAACAGGAATTTATTTCAATTGATATTGAAACAATTACAAAAATTCTTCCTCATAGATATCCATTTTTAATGGTTGATCGAATTACTAAACTTACTCCTAAAAATAAAATAATTGCAATCAAGAATGTATCTGTTAATGAACCATATTTTACCGGACATTTTCCTGAAAAACCAGTAATGCCAGGTGTGATGATTTTAGAAGCATTGGGACAAGCCGGAGGTGTTTTATTATTAAATTCTTTAGCTAATCCTGATAGTAAACTTGTAATGTTCACAAGTATGGATAAAGTTAAATTTCGCAAAGTAGTTACTCCAGGCGACCAACTGCAACTTAAAGTATCAATGGTCCGTCAAAGAGCTAATTTCACTGTAATGGAAGCGGCAGCTTATGTTGATGGGAAAATGGTTGCAAGTGCAAAATTAAGTGCAGCAATTACTGAAAAATAAGTGTAAAGAATTGTGGAAAATATAAGTAATAAAGCCATAATAAATAAATCTGCTAAATTGGGTAATAATGTAAAAATTTATCCAAATGCGATTATTGATGAAGATGTGATAATTGGTGATAATACTATTATTAATTCAAATGCAATAATCAGATCCGGAGCAAGAATTGGAAAAAATTGTGAGATATTCCCCGGGGCAATTATTAGTGAAGTATGTCAAGATTTAAAATTTAATGGAATGAAAACATATGCTTATATTGGAGATGGGACAATAATAAGGGAATATGCTACAATTCATAGAGGGACACAAGATAGAGGAGAAACTGTTATTGGGAAAAATTGCTTAATTATGGCTTATGTTCATATTGCTCATGATTGTTTACTAAGAGATAATGTTATTATATCAAATCTTTCACAAATTGCAGGTCATGTTACGATAGAAAATTATGTTACGATAAGTGGAATGGTTCCTGTGCATCAATTTACTAAGCTCGGTTCACACTCCTTTATTGGTGGTGGTTATAGAGTTTCAAAGGATGTTCCGCCGTATATATTAGCTGCTGGTGAGCCATTACAGTATAAAGGATTAAATGTTGTAGGGTTAAGGCGTCGTGGATTTAGTAATGAAAAGATCAAAGAATTAAAAAATATTTATAAAGTTATTTATCGATCTAAATATAATACCAAAGATGCTATTAAATATATTGAAAATAATTTTCAGCTTACAGATGAAAGTAAACATATAGTTGATTTTATTAAAAATAGTGAAAGAGGCATTCTATAATTTATTATATTTTTATGCCTTGAATTTTCTGATAAGAGTAAAATGGATTTAATTAGAAGCAAAGATAAAAGTAGTAAATACCTCCATGCTTTGGGAGGTTTTTTATTAATAATATCACTTATTTCTGTTTCGTTTTCTAATCCGCATACCGATATTTTAAATATTAATAATAAAGATGAAATCAAAGATTTATTGGCTACAGTAGATTTAATGAGTTATGATACAAAAATTACAGAGACGGAAATAAATTTCCATTTGAACTATTTGTCTAAATTAGATCTGTATTTTCCTGTTTTTGGAACAAATATTAATTTGTATGATAATTATAGTATAAATACCGGATTTGGAATTGCCGATTTTTATGGTAACTCGTTAGAATATTATTTAATATCTGTAAATTACAAAAAAGTAATAAGAGATTCATCGAATTATCTTATTTCTGTTTCGCTCAATAAACGAATTATTAATAATATAAATTTTAAGAATAGAGTTGTTGCATTACGAATATTGATTGAAAGAAAATTTGGGAAAATGAAAGTTGGAGGTGGAGCTGAATGTGGTGTTGAGAATGGGCGATTTTCAAATAACAATATTGTTTATAATTTAAAAGGAGATGAAGATATTAAGGTTGTTCCAATTCTTTATATTAAATTTGGCTTTTTGAATTTGATTGGTAAATATTGTCGTGGATATTTCGGTATTGGAATTAATATGGCAATAGCATTATAATATTTTATATTAAAAAGAGGATTTAATCAGATGAAAAAAATTGGTATTTTAGGTTCTACCGGTTCAATTGGAAAGAATACATTGAAAATTATCGAGAGCAATCCTGATAAATTTGAATTAATTTACATAACTGCAAAGACACAAGTTGAATTATTAATTGAACAGGCAAAAAAATTCAAGCCTAAATATGTTGCAATTGCCGATGAAGATAATTTTTCTTTATTAAAATCCGAGTTGAAACAATTGAATATAAAAGTAATGAGTGGTTATAATTCAATTATTGAAATCGCCGGATTGAAGGAAGTTAATGTTGTTGTAAATGCAATAGTCGGCAGTAAAGGAATGCAACCGTCTGTTTCAGCTTGTAAAAACGGAGTTGATATCGCGCTGAGTAATAAAGAAAGTTTGGTAATGGCCGGTGATTATTTGTATTCTCTCGCAGATAAAAGTGGAACGGAAATCTTTCCGGTAGATAGTGAACATTCGGCTATTTGGCAATGTCTTCAGGGAGAAAAACCTGAAAATATTCGGAAGATAATTTTAACTGGATCTGGCGGACCATTTTTGAATAGAGATTTAAATACTTTTGGAAATATTACAGTCAAAGATGCACTTAAACATCCAAATTGGTCAATGGGCAAAAAAATAACCATCGATTCGGCAACAATGATGAATAAGGGATTGGAAATAATTGAAGCACATCATCTTTTTAAAATTCCACAAAGTAAAATAGAAGTTGTGATTCATCCACAATCAATTATTCATAGTATGGTTGAATTTAATGATAGCTCTGTGAAAGCACAATTAGGTTTGCCGGATATGAAGTTGCCTATTCAATATGCTCTTAGTTATCCTGAAAGATATAGTGCTAATTGGGAATCGTTGGATCTTGTGAAGTTGAAGGAGTTAACTTTTTTCTCTCCCGATACTGGAAAATTTCCATCATTACAATTAGCTTTAAATGCTTTAGAATCAGGTGATACTTATCCGGTGGTATTGAATGTTGCCAATGAACAGGCAGTATATTTATTCATAGAAAATAAGATCAAATTTACAGATATTCCAAAAATTGTTGAAAAAATGTTAAATAGACACAAATCGATAAAAAATGCAGATATAGATACAATTTTAGATGTGGAAAATGAAGTTAGTAATTTTGTAAATTCAATTGTATAAATTAAATGATTAGAGAAAATAATTGAAACAAATAGATAAATTAAAATTGGATAAAATATTATCGCAAGTTAGAAAACCCGGCAGATACTGTGGCGGTGAATTCAATATGGTCAAGAAAGATCATAGTAAAGTTGATGTGAAAATATGTCTGATATATCCGGATATTTATGATATTGGTATGTCATTTTTCGGTTACCAATTATTATATCATTTGATCAATGCTGAAAAATCATTTGTTGCTGAAAGAAGTTATTCACCTTGGTTTGATATGGAAGAATTGATGAGGTCGGAAAATTTACCTTTGTATTCTTTAGAAACACTTACTCCATTATCAGAATTTGACCTTTTAGGATTTACATTACAATATGAAATGACCTATACAAATATTTTAAACATTCTAAATCTATCGAAAATACCAATTTTTTCAAAAGATAGGAGTGAAGAGGATCCAATTATTATTGCAGGGGGTTCCGGAGCAGTAAACCCCGAACCAACGAAAGATATTATCGATGTTTTTGTGCTTGGAGATGGTGAAGAAATAATTATTAAATTGATGAATAAAGTAAAAGAATATAAATTGCAAAATTATAAGCGTGATGATATTTTAAAGAATTTATCAAGTCCGGAAGATGGAATTTATATTCCTAAATATTTTCAAAAAGATAAAAATCAAAAAGTTGTAGCTAATAAGATTAAATCATTATCAAAAGAAAATTATTCAATAAAACCATTAGTGCCAATAAAGGAAATTGTTCAAGATAGATTGTCTTTGGAAGTTCAAAGAGGATGCACAGCCGGCTGTAGATTTTGTCAAGCAGGAATGATCTATCGTCCAATTAGAGAGCGTCCATACTCTGAATTGGCAAAATATACTAAAGATGCATTGAAAAACACCGGATATGAAACTGTTTCTTTGCTGAGTTTATCAACGACTGACTATACCGGTTTAAACCCATATTTTTCATTGACGAAAGAGTATTTTAATGAAAATAATATTTCTGTTTCATTACCTTCGTTGCGTCTGGATTCTTTTAATACTAAGATTGTAGATAATATAAATAATAATAAAAAATCCGGAATCACATTTGCTCCTGAAGCAGGCACACAGAGATTAAGGGATGTTATAAACAAAAATATTTCTGAAGAAGATCTTTTTTCTTCGGTAAAAGTTGCTTTGGAAAATAATTACAAGACATTAAAATTTTATTTTATGATCGGATTACCCACCGAAACAGATAAAGATATTGCTGGTATAGTTGACTTGATCAAACGCATAAGTACAATGTCAAAATCGCATGGTAGAATTAAGATAAATGTGTCAATATCAACTTTTATACCGAAACCAATGACTCCATTTCAATGGGAAAAGCAATTATTACCCGATGAAGCTGATAGAAAAATTCAATATTTGAGAAAAGAATTGAAAAATACTAAAGTAAAATTGATGACAAATGATCCTTATGAATCGCTAATTGAAAGTATATTATCGCGCGGTGATAGTATATTAAATTTAGTAATTTATGAAGTTTGGAAAAATGGTGGGAAATTTGATGCATGGAGTGAAAAATTTGATAAAGAATTATGGTTGAAAGCATTAAGAAAATATAATATAGATCCATTGAAATTTACTGCAGAGAAAGATATTAACAAGCTATTACCGTGGGATTTTATTGATTACGGTGTAAAAAGAAATTTTTTGATTGCTGAGCGAGAAAAGGCATTTAAGATAGAAAACACAATTGATTGTAGAGACGGATGTTATTTTTGTGGTGTTTGTAATAGTGATTTAAAAATGTTGCAGAATGATACAAATATTTTTAATAATGAAGAAATTGATGAGGGGAAATCGAGGTTAGATATTGAGGAAGATAAAAAATTAGAAGATGCTGAAGAATGGATTATCAGAATGAAATTTGCAAAAACAGGGTTAATTAAATATATTACACATCACGATTTATTTCGAATATTTCAAAGAAGTATAAATATGTTAAATTTACCAATAAAATATTCTCAAGGTTTCAATCGTCGTCCAAAAATTTCTTTTGGTTTTCCAATTCCAATGAGTTATGCTGCATTTGAGGAATATGTTGATATGATTTTTTTACGACCAATTTCTGATATTCGGAATAAATTTAATAAGATATTGCCAGAGGGATTGGAAATTATCTCTCGAGAACAAATTGAGAAAAATACTCCATCGATCATGGTAGCTACAGAAAAAATCATTTACAAAGTGAAATTTTATTCTGATATTAATATTGAAGAAATAAAAAAGAAATATTTCAATTTGATGGAAAATGATAATTTGAAAATAATAAGGAAAACAAAAAAGAAAATAAAGGAAATAAATTTAAAAGAATTTATTGAAAATCTTGAATTTGGAGAAAATTATATTATAATAGAATATAAAGTTGTAACTTCTAAGACAGCACGAGTTGTAGAATTGCTTAGATTGCTATTTGGAGAAAATATCCCAAAATTTCAAGGTGAAAGATTAAAAGTTATTTTAAAAAAATAAGGAAAATATAATTTATATGGAAAAAGAAATTTTTATTAGTGAAACATCACTAGAAAGTAAAATTGCAATTTTAGAAGATAAGCAATTGGTAGAGTTATATATTGAAACTCCAAACAAGTATAGGATGATTTCAAATATTTACTACGGGAAAATAGAAAAAGTAATTGATGGTATAGGGGCGGCATTTATTGCAATTGGGGAGAAGCAAAATGCTTTTTTACCATTTTCGCAAATTACTAAAAAACATGGGTTACCAAGAAAAAAGGAGCGTATTAATGGAGCAGGATCTCCGACTATTGAACCACCAATTCGTTCTTCAAAAGACCTTAAAGAAGGTAAATATATTTTAGTACAGATAAATAAGGAACCCTATTTTAAAAAAGGTCCTGGAGTAACAACTGATGTCTCTTTAGCCGGAAGATATTCTGTTTTAGTGCCTTTTTCAAAAAATATTGGTATTTCAAAAAAAATAAAAAGTAGAACAAAACGATCATCGTTAAAGAAAATGGCAGAGGAATTAATTCCCGATGGTTTTGGATTAATAATTCGTACCGAGGCGGAAGATAAAGAAATTGAATACATAAAAGATGATGTAAAAAAATTATTAAACAGTTGGAAAGAGTTAGAAAAAAATGTGAAAAATGCTAATACAGCACAATTAGTTCATAAGGAAATGGGTACTTCCTCGTCCGTAATACGAGATTTATTCACTTCCGAAGTAGATAGAGTGATAATTGATAGTAAAAGTAAATATAAAGATATTAAATCGTATGTTGGTGATATTGATGAAAAATTATTGGGAAGAATATTTTATCATAAAAGTGGTTCATTATTTGGAGAATATGGGATATCTAAACAGATAGAAAAATATTTACGCAGGAAAGTATGGCTAAAAAATAGCAGTTATTTGATCATTGAACAGACAGAGGCATTATTGTCAATTGATGTCAATAGTGGGAGATTTGTTGGGAACAAAAACCGGGAAGAAAATATTTTAAAAGTCAATTTAGTAGCAGCTAATGAAATTGCTCGGCAACTGAGATTAAGAAATAACGGTGGTTTAATTGTAATTGATTTTATTGATTTAACTAAAGCAAAAAATAAGGTGAAATTAGAAAACGAATTAAAGAAAGAATTGAAAAAAGATAGGGCGGTTACTACAGTTGCTAAATTGTCAAAATTCGGATTGTTGGAAATGACCAGACAAAGAATTAGAAATTCACTTATTTTTAGTATGAGTGATGTATGTCCAGTTTGCCATGGTAATGGAAGAATTCCATCAAAACAAAGCATGATCTCTAAAATAGAAATGTGGATCAAGAGATTCCGCTTACATAATAAAGCAAAAAGAGTATTTGTTCATGTTCATCCAAATTTATTGGAATATATTAATCAAAATCATAGAAAATTATTTCGCAGGATACAATGGAAGCACTTAATAAAAATATCTTTTATTGAAGATGCTGAAATAAATATTGGTGAATTTAAAATATTCATGAAAAAGAATAGTGATGAAGTAACAGAAAAATATTAATAAATTTGATTTATAAATACAAATAATCTCAAAAAATGAATAATTTATCAAATATAGAAATAATAAAAAAACGACATTCTGTTAGAAGTTTCAAAAATAAGCAATTATCAGACAGGGTGATACAATTAATAACTGCAAAAATTGACTCATTACAATCTGGTTATTTCCAAAATGAAATAAAATTTTATTTGGTTGATAAATCTAATTTACAAAACAGAATAAAATTTGGAACTTATGGAATTTTCAAAAGAACAAAATATTTTTTAGTAAGTGTTATAAATGAAAATGATTGTAATGATCAAGTTTACGAAGATTTGGGCTATTTATTTGAATTGTTAATTTTATATGTAACGGGATTAGAATTAGGATCTTGTTGGGTTTGTGGAACATTTAATCGGAAAAAATTTAGCGAGGCATTAGAATTAGATGATAATGAAGTAATTCCGGCTATTTGTCCAATTGGATATTCGGCAGAAAATCTTAGTATTCGTGAAAAAATAATGAAAAGAATAGCAAGATCCAATAGTAGAAAACCTTGGCATCAGTTATTTTTTGAGGATAGTCTATCAAAGCCGTTAATACAAGATTTTGTTGGAAAATATTCGATCCCGTTAGAAATGGTTAGATTAGCACCATCTGCTAGAAACATACAACCTTGGAGAATAATAAAAGTTGGAATTTATTTTCATTTTTATTTAGAGAGAATGTCAAATTCTTTATCAATATTTGATTCTTATGATTTCCATTTAGTTGATACTGGAATTGCAATGGCACATTTTGAATTATCTGCAAAAGAGTTGAATTTAAGCGGAAAATGGATAAATAATGATCCGAAAATTAATTTAGAAAATAAACTTGAATATATAATAAGCTGGGAAACTGAATAAATGCAAAAAATTAGAATTTTACCTGAAAATTTAGCAAATAAAATTGCAGCCGGTGAAGTGATTCAACGACCTGCATCTGTTATAAAAGAATTGATTGAAAATAGTATTGATTCTGGTGCTGATGAAATTATTATTTATATAAAAAATGGTGGAAGAGATCTTATTCAAATAGTTGATAATGGTGAAGGAATGAGTGAAGATGATCTTCTGTTAGCATTTGAACCACATGCGACAAGTAAAATATTTGAATTGCATGATCTGGAAAAAATTCAAACATTGGGCTTTAGAGGAGAAGCTTTACCAAGTATCGGTTCTGTTTCGATGGTGGAAGCAAGATCATGTCAAGACGATTCTCAAGAGGGAAGACAATTAATTATTAGAGGTGGAGCTATTAAAACATTGGAACCGATGCCAATGAAACGTGGAAGTAGTATTTTTGTTCGAAAGTTATTTTTTAATACACCGGCGAGAAGGAAATTTTTAAAATCGGCAAATACAGAATATCGTCATGTAATTGAGGTAATTAGAAAATTTGCATTAGGATATCCAGAGGTAAAATTTCAATTTTATTCAAATGATTCGGAGATCTTTAATTTAAAGAAAAATGATCTGAAAAATAGAATTGGAGAATTATTTACAAAAAATCATGTTAAAAAATTAATCCCAATAGGTAATTCTAAAGATGGAATTTTACTAAATGGATTTGTTGGGAATTTGGACTTAGTTAGAAAAAAAAGTGTTGAACAATATTTGTTCGTAAATGATCGTTTAATTGTTGATAGAATGATGAATAGTGCCGTCTATTCTGCCTATGGCAGTTTAATTAAAAGGGGAGAGTTTCCATTTTTCGTTTTGAAATTAAAATTAAATCCTGAGGAAATTGATGTAAACGTTCATCCTTCAAAGACAGAAATAAAATTTCAAAATGGATGGCAGATCTATCAATTTATTAAAAATAGTGTAATGTCAAAGCTTGGAAAAGTCAAGGATATGATTCCTCAAATGTCAAAATTTCCACAGAATGATTTTATAGGCGACTCATATCAAAACAGAAATAAACAATTGAACAAATTTGACAAATACACATTTGGAACAAAAAATATTCAAGGAAATAAACCATTAAGTGATAATGAATTGCAATCACAATTATCATTACAAATGACACATAAAAAACAAAATATTATAGATGAATCGTTTGATAGAAAAGAATCAAATATTGAAAAAGAATTTTCTTTTGATGATAGAATCAATCGTTTTAAATCAAGTTTAGATGATCTGAATAATATTACTAAAGATGTTCCATATTCAAATTTATGGCAAGTGCATAATAAATATATTATGGCTCAAATTTCTAGTGGCGTAATAGTTATTGATCAACATGTTGCTCATGAAAGAATTTTATTTGAACAAGCATTAAAATTTTTTAATGATTCTTTACATAGAAGTAGCCAGCAGTTACTGTTTCCTGTGTCGTTAGAATTAAAGCCTGATGATTTTTCGATCTTACTTGATATTTTACCATCGTTACAAAAGTTGGGTTTTTCGATGAGGAAATTTGGTAAAAATACAATTATTCTTGAAGCAATTCCATCAAATGTTCAAAAGTTAAGTGAAGAGAAAATTATTTTGGAAATTCTTGATGACTATAAAAAAAATCATAATGTAAATAACCCGATTACATATAAAGTTGCGGCTTCCTATGCATGCAAAGCAGCAATAAAAGCAGGTGAAAAATTAGAGATAGATGAAATGCAAAGATTGATAGATGAACTTTTTCAAACTGAAAATCCCTATTTCTGTCCACACGGCAGACCGGTGATAGTTAATTTATCATTAGATGAATTGGATAAGAGATTTGAAAGAAAGTAGGAAATTAGCAACTAACAAAAATTAACGACGATATTTATAGTAATAGAAAAACTTTGTGACTTGATAGGAATTAGTGTAAATTTATAAATATTTAATTTTATTTCTTTACGATTCTATGGCAAGAATTCAAAATTTAGATAATTCTCTCAATGAAATTTTGACAATTTCTTCTATTGTTATTTTAGGATTTTCTTGTATTAATTTGTTTACAATTTCTTGAATGCTTGTTCTTTTAAAACCCAATGATTCAAGAGCCATTATCGATTCTTTTGCGAGTGATTTGTATTTTTCAGGAATTGTTGATGTGGTAGTTAACCCTGATAATTCTTCAGCTGTGAATTTGTCTTTTAATTCAATAGTTATTCTATTAGCTGTTTTGGGACCAATTCCTGGTAACCGACTTAATGCTTTATGATCTTCTTCAAATATATATTTTTTTAAATTATTTACTTTTACCGCTGATAAAATATTAACAACTTTTTTTGGTCCGATTTTGGGAATTCCAATTAATTTTAAAAACAGATTTTTTTCTTGCATATCGTAAAATCCATAAAGCATTAAAATATCTTCTCGTACATGCAAATATGTGTATAAAAAACATTCATCACCTTCATTGCCAATTGCATCATAAGTTTGAGCAGAAATTGTTATTTCAATTGCAAATCCACCTTGTTGAACAATAATTTTATTTGGAAATTTCTTAATTATTTCGCCTGTAATACTATAGATCATTTTTTTTATCCGTTTATTTTATTAATATTTATTTCATTAATTCTTTAAATTTGTGTTGATTAAAAAAAGTAATTGCTGTAGCAAGAGCATCTGAAATATCAAGAGATTTTGGAATGTTATTTGTCTCCAACAAATGTTCAACCATGTATTTTACTTGTTTTTTTGAAGCAGCGCCATTTCCTGTAATTGATTTTTTAATTAGACGAGTGGCATATTCGTAAATAGGTATTTCCAATATTTGAGCGGCTAATATTAATGCTCCGCGTGCATGACCAAGTATAAGAGATGATCTTGCATTTATATTTACAAAAGTTTCTTCGATCGCAAAAATATCCGGAGAATGTTCTTCAATAATATCTGACATATTTGAATAAAGTATTTCTAATCTTTTAGGAAATGATTGTGTTGTTTTTGTCGTTATTGTTCCGGCTGTGATGAAACTCAAATTTTGTTTATTAGTTTTGATCAAACCATATCCCGTAGTATTTAAGCCGGGATCTACTCCAAGAATTTTCAATTTGTTTCTTTCTCTAATTTAGTTAATATTTCTTTACTGATATCGGAATTGTCCCATACTTTTTGGATATCATCATGATCGTCCAATAATTCGTAAAGTTTAAAGAATTTTTCAGCTTCTTCGTAATTTAATTTTATTGTTGTACCGGGTATTTGTTCAATATCAGCATTTTCAATTGGATATTTTTTTGACTTTAAATCTTCTTTTACACTATTAAAATCTTTATTAGATGTGATAATTTCAAAATGATCATTATCCTGAATTACATCTTCCGCACCGGAATCTAAAGCATCCATCATCAAGCTATCTTCATCAACATTTTCATTTTTTATTATTATTTTTCCCTTTCTATTAAAGTTCCAAGAGACAGAACCGGATTCTCCGAGGTTGCCACCGAATTTAGTTAAAAGATGTCTAATTTCAGAAACTGTTCTTTGTTTATTATCCGTCATTATTTCCAATATTAAGGCAACTCCATTTGGTCCATAACCTTCATAAGTATATTCATCATAATGTACACCCTCTAATTCGCCGGTTCCTTTCTTTATTGCTCTTTCGACATTATCAAATGGGATGTTATTTGATTTTGCATTATCAACAGCGGTTCTAAGTCGAGGATTGGCGTCTTGATCACCACCGGCGGTACGAGCAGCAACAGTTATTTCTTTTAAGATCTTTGTAAATATTTTGCCTCGTTTAGCATCAGCCGCCGCCTTTTTATGTTTAATATTTGCCCATTTAGAATGTCCGGACATTTTTACTCCTTTAAAATATTTTTCTTTTTGCATATCACGCTTAGAATATAATAAATATTTTTTAAATTTCACAGAATATTTATAATTAGAAATCATAAAACGCAGATAAAGTAGATTTACATAGATTTATATAAAATAAATTAAATTATTGTATTATTTATAGAATATTTATAAATTTAAGCTTAAATAAATAAGGAGAGGAGAGAAACGATGGAAAAAGAAAAAGTCGAAGCAAAAGTCAAAAAAACAATAGCGAAAGTTTTGCAAAAAAATGAAAGTGAGATAGCATCCGATGCTAATTTTATTTTCGATCTTGGTGCCGATTCAATGCAGAGTTTACAATTAGTTGCTGGTTTTGAAGAAGAATTTAATATTGAGATGGATGAAGACGATGCATTAGAAATCCAAAGCGTTAAAGATGCAGTAGAATTTATAGGTGGAATTGTTAATAAATAAGGAATTTCGATGCAGAAGAAAAAGATAAAGACATTTGATGAAATTAATGATATATTTTATCCAAAGTCTATTGCGGTTGTCGGAACTAATAATGTAAAAGGTTCAGTTCCGTATGACATTTTTGAAAATATCTTGCATGATAGATTTCAAGGAATACTTTATCCCGTAAGTCCAAGTGAAAAAAATGTTGGAAGTATTAAAGCATATAAATATGTAGTTGATATTGAAGATGATGTTGATATGGCAATATTGGTATTTCCAAGTTCAGTTGCACATCTTGCAATGGAACAAATTGGGAAAAAAGGAATAAAATCAGCAATTATTATTTCTGCAGGATTTAAAGAAGTTGGTGCTAAAGGTTTTGAAAAAGAAAGAAAAATAAAAGAGATAGCTGATAAATATGGAATATCATTTATTGGTCCAAATTGTCTCGGTGTGATTAATACGGATCCAATGTGTCATATGGATGCTTCTTTTGCAAGAGCAATGCCGGAAGAAGGAAATATTGCATTTATTTCTCAAAGTGGTGCTTTATGTACTGCAGTTCTTGATTATGCTAATGCTAAACATATTGGATTTTCAAAATTTGTTAGTTTTGGAAATAAAGCAGATGTTGATGAAATTGATTTACTTTATTATTTAAAAGACGATCCAAAGACAAAAGTTATCTTGATGTATCTAGAAGAAGTAACCAATGGAAAAGAATTGATGAAAGCGGCAAGAATAGTAACTGAGGAATCCGGCAAACCAATTTTGGCAATTAAATCCGGAAGGACAACCGAAGGTGCATCTGCTGCTGCTTCTCATACCGGTTCATTAGCAGGAAGTGACGAAATAACCAATGCTGCTTTTGAGCAAGCTGGAATTATCAGGTGTGAAAATTTAGAAGAAATGTTTGATTATGCCAAAGCATTTGCATACCAACCATTACCAAAAAGTAAAAATATAGCTATAATAACTAATGCCGGTGGACCTGGTGTACTTGCCACTGACAAAGCAATAAGCAGTGGATTATCTTTGGGTAAATTTAATGAAGACACCACAAAAATTCTTAAGAAAAGTTTACCGGCGGCTGCAAATATCAAAAATCCTGTTGATGTAATTGGTGATGCAAGAGCTGACAGATATAATGTTGCAATTAGCGCTGCAATAAAAGATAAAAATATAGATGGAGTAAATGTTATACTTACTCCACAATCAATGACTGAAATTGAAGATATTGCGAAAGATATTGTGAAAGTAGTTAAGCAATCTGATATACCAGTTTATACTTCTTTCATGGGCGAGACGGATGTAAGTGCAGGTATTAATATTTTACAACAGAATAATATTCCACATTATTTTTTGCCTGAAAATATGGTAAAGTCAATGGCTGAAACAGCGAAGTTTTTTGAGAGAATCAATAAGAAAATTGATTTAGAAGTGAAAATATTTAATGATGTTAACAAACCTAAAGCAACAGAAATTTTGAATAAGGCAATTGCTGATAAGAAAACATACTTACCTGAAGAAGAAGCTGTAAAAGTATTGGAAGCATATAATTTTCCTGTACTTCCAAATGGCTTAGCAAATTCAAAAGATGAAGCAGGGGAGATTGCCAATAATATTAAATATCCTGTTGTTATGAAAATTATTTCTTCAGATATTGTTCATAAATTTGATACCGGTGGAGTTATTCTGAATATTCAAAATCGTGAAGAAGCAGAAAGTGCCTATAAACAGATTCTAAAGAATGTAAAAAAAGTAACACCGGATGCAGAAATAAAAGGTGTATTTGTCCAAAAAATGGTAGAAGAAGGTCAAGAAGTTATTTTAGGACTTAAAAAAGATAATTCGTTTGGTTCTGTAATTATGTTTGGTCTTGGTGGAATATTTGTTGAAATATTTAAGGATGTAGATTTTAAAGTTGCACCAATATCTGAAAATGAAGTTGATGATATGATCCAATCCATTCGTTCATACCCAATTTTGAAAGGTGCAAGAGGAAGTGGAAAACGCGATGTTAAATCATTAAAAGAAACAATTATGCGATTATCACAGCTCGCAATTGATTGTCCCCAAATTAAGGAGCTGGATATCAATCCATTGATTGTGAGAAATGAAGGCAAAGGTTGTTTTGTAGCTGATACAAAAATAATGCTTTAATAAGAAGGTTAGAAGTTTAGAAGTTTAGGAGGTTAGAGGTTTAGGAGTTTAGAAGGTTGGAAAATTAGCCACGAAA
>JAYEOX010000088.1:0-14312 GCA_034723415.1 Fidelibacterota bacterium
AAAGATACTACAAATAAAGATAAAAATACTACTAGTAAAGAAAAGAAAAAGCCTATTGCTGAAAAAAAGGAAAAATCTACTATTAAAAAAGCGAAAACTACTTATAAAGAAACTTCAATTATACATCAAATAAAGTCTGGTAACACACTTTGGGGATTGGCTGATAAATATTATGAAAATGCTCCATTGTGGCCAAATATATATAGAATAAATATTGAAACAGTTTCTAATCCGGATATTATTTTATCTGGAAAGAGTATTGAAGTACCAAATTTAGGAGGAACAGGATATAATTTAACCAAAAGAGATTCCTTTAATATTGCAGAAGGTTATTATCTGTCATATCTTGCGTATAAAAAATGCGGTAAGAAAAAAGCTAGTGAATTCTTGAGAATAGCAAAAAGATTTAACACAACTGTTGAAAAAAATAAGAAATAATTCTAACTACCAATACCAAACTAAGGAAATATTGTGGAAAAAAAAATTGATGTTGATGGTAATAGTGACAATAATGTATTCACCACTCCAAACAAATCTACAGAAGATATTGAAATATTTTTAGATAAGTATTTTAATCCACGAATTAAAACTATTGCTCAAAACAAATCTACAGAAGATGTTATAACAAAGAAGCCATCAAAGAAATTCCCTTATATTCCGGTTTTTGGCTCATTGATCGTCATTTTAATACTATTTTTATTATTCCTATTCCTTAATAAAAATGAAAATAAACCTGCCTCTCCAATTCCCACTAAATTATCAATAGTAGAGAAAGATACAACAAATAAAGATGAAAACACCATTACTAAAGAAAAGAAAAAGCCTATTATTGAAAAAAAGAAAGAACCTGCTATTAAAAATACGGAAACTACTTATAAAGAAACTTTAATCACTCATCAAATAATAAAGGGTAATACACTCCGAAGTTTGGCTATCAAATATTATGATAATGCTCAGTTGTGGCCAAACATATACAGAAAAAATATTGAAACAGTTGCTAATCCGGATATTATTTTATCCGGGAAGAGCATCGAAGTACCAAAATTAGAAGGAACGCAAAATAATTTAACCAAACAAGATTCTTTTAATATTGCAGATGGATATTATCTGTTATATATTTCTTATAAGAAAAGTGATAAAAAAAAAGCTAATGAATTCTTAAAAATAGCGAAAAGATTTAACACAACTATTGAAAAGAATAAAAAATAATTGAAAATATGATGGGGAATTAGCTCAGTTGGGAGAGCATCTCGATGGCATCGAGGGGGTCAACGGTTCGAGCCCGTTATTCTCCACAAATAATAATGTTGAATACGAATATATTTAAACTAGTATTGTATTAGATATTTATTTTTATTGTTAAATAATAATTTCTAACTGCGGCAGGCCAATAGACATCTACTCTTGTATTTTTATCACTATAATAATTATATCCAAATGTTTCATAAAGTGTATCAAAAAGATTATTAATTCTAAGATCTATAATAGTTTCAAATCCTAAGATGTTTTGAAATTCAACTCTTGTTCCAATATTAAACAAATTATATTTGTTTATAGAAGCTGATTCAGTATTATTAAAATCAATATATTGTTTACCAACATGACTGTAATCAAACCAAATTTCAGTTGTTTTATATTTGTATGTAATTTTTCCGTTATATTGAATTTTTGGGTATGCCGGCATTGTTTTATTAGAATAATCGGCGATTCCTCCCCAGCCACTCCAACCAAGTGAATCTCCAAAATACTCAACAAAATAATTATCTGAATAAGAAAAATTACCATTCAATTTCAAATGTTCACCAAATTTGCTTATAAACGAAAATTCAAGACCTTGATGAATACTCTTATCAGCATTTCCGTGTAATGCCTCTGTACTTCCCTCATTATACCGATATTCAATAGGAACTAATTCATTGCTAAATTGCATTCTGAATAAATTTAAAGATGCGCTTACATCTTTTTTATTATATTGAACACCAAATTCAGAATCGATTAAAAATTCTTCTTTGACTTTTGAAGTTACATATTCATTATCCATGCTTGATACAGCTGGCTCCATATCCGGTTCATCATGATCATATATATCACTATCTGAAGGTTCACGATGAGCAGTTGAAATATTACCAAAAATAGATAAATTATTTGAAAAATTATATCTAATTCCAAAATGCGGATCAAAAAAATCGTATTTTAACTTATATTCATATCCGTTAGTAAAAGCTCCAATTACCTCCTGATCAAATTCATAACGATGTCCCAAATATTTTAAATCAACCATCGTTAATAAATTATCAGTAATTTCAATTATTGAATGAATGTAAAATGAAAAACTTATCTTTTTACTTTCATCTGAATAATAACGATGAGTATCTGAAATAAAATTTACATTTTCTGCCTGTAAAACTTTTCCAAAATGATCAGCAGAATAATTTCTATAGTCGCCTCCAATAGTTATTTGTCCAAAATTTAAATTGTGAGAATAATGATAAACAGCTCCATAATATCCATTTTTTAACCATTTTCTACGGATCAAATCTACTTCCTGCAAACTTGTATCTTGTACAATATCAGTTAAATTATATTCTGTTACGCTCCTATCACCCTTAAATTGCTCATAATATCCATCACCTGACACTTTGTATAAAGTAATATTTAAAAGTCCGTTATTTTTAATTTTATGGTTGTGTTGTAATGAGATAATTGATTGGGTAAACACATCTTTATTTGCATCATTAAATCCACCATTATATTCAGGATCAGCATAATAATTATATCTTCTGTCGTTTCGGTCATTCAAATTATAACCATAATATGGAATTACTCCATCCCAAGAAAACATCGTCTCTTCAGAACCATGAATAATCTCAAATTGAGTTCTACTTTTCTCACTATTTTTTTCCATAGCAAATTGAAATGATTCTTGTTCCACTCCACTACCCTTTCTATATCCATTACTCAACAAATTACTATATCTTCCGAATACTACTAAATTTTTAATATTTTCAGGTTTTTCTACAAAATGAAAAGAATATTTTTTGCTCGGCAAATCCAACATATCTTTATCACAATAATTTCCATATC
This sequence comes from Fidelibacterota bacterium, assembly GCA_034723415.1. GTDB lineage: Bacteria > Fidelibacterota > Fidelibacteria > Fidelibacterales > Fidelibacteraceae > TCS52. Next base: position 3,085 of record JAYEOX010000088.1, read on the forward strand.
CAAAAGTGCTTGTAAATGCCTCTTCCATTTTATTATAATTTGTGGTCAAATTTACACTTCCGCCAAAAGCAGCCGAACCATAGAGAGAATTTGCTACTCCCCTTTGGATTTGAATGTTACTTACAGAAGAAGCAATATCACCATGGTCAACCCAATAGACAGAATAAGCTTCCGGATCGTTTAATGGAATTCCATTTAACATAATACTGATTCTATTTTGTGAAAAACCACGAATTTTTAAATAAGAATATCCAACACCATTTCCTGCATCGGAATATGAAAATGTTCCCGGTGTATCACTTAACAATATCGGTAAATCCTGATGTGAATGTTTACGATCTATATCACTTTTGTTCAATAGAGTAAAAGCAACCGGTGTTTTTCCTTCTATTGCTTTTGTTGCTGTAACTAAAATTTCTTCACTTGTCAATACAGAAGGTTTTAATAAAATTAAATTTTTAGTTTTTTTAACCACTATTGTTTTATTTTTATAGCCAATATGTGAAATTTTTAATTTTACCGGTAATTTTTCAACTTCTAATCGAAAATATCCAAATTTATTAGTAGCAGTTCCAATAGAATCACCATCTACTTGCACATTTACTCCAACAATTTGCTTATTTGTGATTTTATTCTTTACTGATCCGTTTACAAAATAATTATCAGCAAATAGAAAAGAAACCATTATGCAAAAAGCAATTATTAACTTTGTAAAAACTGTAAATAATGAGCCTTTTGTTAAATTAGTATTAAAATTGTTTTTTTGATTCTTCATTTTTTCCTCCGTCGGTATTACCCGTTTCAGGTTCAAAGGGTTTTATCTCAGTCGATTTATTGATCGACACCCCCAAAATTTCATTTACGTTATAGTATATTAATTATATATTGGTTTGTCAAGGAAATTCAAAATTTATTTGGAATTCTATCTATATTTAACTACAAATCCAGAGATCATGATATCAAAGTTACTAATTACCCCGTTGTATCTCACTACTTCCGTTTTCAATTTAAGTTAAAATTTCAAATAAAAAAAAAGAGACAACAAAATTGCTGTCTCTTTTAAATATAATTTTATTTACTAATTACATTTTAGCCATTTTTTCTAGTAGGTCAACAACTCTGACACTATAACCCCATTCGTTATCGTACCAACTAATAACTTTTACAATATTTCCACTAACCATAGTTAATAGAGAATCAAAAATTGATGAATATGAATTTCCAACGATATCAACAGACACTAAAGGATCAGTTAAATATTCTAATATTCCTTTCATTGAACCTTCTGATGCTTTTTTCATTGCAGCGTTTACTTTTTCAACAGTAACATCTTTTTCAACTTCTACTGTTAGATCAACAACAGAACCATCGGGTGTAGGAACTCTCATTGCCATTCCGTCTAATTTTCCATTTAATTCGGGTATTACTTTTCCTGTTGCTTTTGCAGCGCCGGTTGTTGTTGGGATAATTGACACGGCAGCTGTTCTTGCTCTACGAAGATCTTTTTTATGAGGTCCGTCAAGTGTATTTTGATCATTTGTATATGCGTGAGTAGTTGTCATTAATCCATTTTTAATACCGAATTCGTCATTCAATACTTTTGCTATCGGAGCAAGACAATTTGTTGTACAAGATGCATTTGAAACAATTTTATCTTCTGCTTTTAATATTTCATCGTTTACACCGAGAACGATCGTGTTGTCAATTTCATCTTTTGCCGGTACAGTTAAGACAACTTTTTTAGCTCCTGCTTCCAAATGTTTTTCTATTTGGGCTCTTTTTCTGAATAAACCAGTTGCTTCTACAACATATTCAACACCAAGATCTTTCCAAGGTAAGTCAGCAGGATCTTTTTCTGCTAAAACTTTAATTTCTTTTCCATCAACAATAATAGAATTTTCATTATAAGAAACTTCACCCGGATATTTACCGTGGACTGAATCGTATTTTAATAGATGGGATAATGATTTTGAATCTGTCAAATCATTAAGTGCCACAACTTCAAATTCTTCTCTTTTTGCCATTTCACGGAATACTAATCTTCCTATTCGTCCAAATCCGTTAATTCCTACTTTAATTTTCATTTTATTTCTCCTTTTTTTCATTTTATTTCAACTTTAAGTATAGTAATATTTTCGTATTATAGCAACAAATTTCTAAATATTTTCATTATTAAACGAATTAAGAATTATTTCATAACGAAACCCTTTTCTGCTTAAATAATTATACAATTTGTTTTTTATGTTTTGATCATGTTTTTTTTCCAATAATATCTTCTTTTTCTTTAAATGAAATAAACAATTACTTAGAAAAATATCATCATCTAAATTCTCAAGTAAATTATCTATTAAATCTCTGGATAATCCCTTCTGATATAATTTCTTTCTTATTATCATCATACCGGATCTTTTATTATTTAATAATTCATTCAAATACATTTTACCAAATTTCTCATCGTCCAAATATCCATTTTCTAATAAGTATTCAATTGTTTTATCAATTACTTTTTCATCAAAATCTCTTTGCTTCAACTTTGTCTTTAATTCATTTACACTGTGGTCGCGATAAGTAAGTAAAAAAAATGCCTTCTCTTTTGCTCTATCATATTCATTTTCAGAAATTATTTTTTCCAACTGCTTATCAGAAATTTCACTGCCTTCGACAAGAAAATATTTATCAATATAGATATTATCTAATGTAATTTTTCTGTTATTCGAAAAATGAATATCACAAATATTTGAATTTTTTTTGTGATAATATATTTTGATTATCTTATTCATTAAAGAAAAACGGATTAATTATTTCTCTTTTTTTTGATCTTTTGTATTTTTATTTGTCTTCTCACTAACTTCCAGCCCCAATGCCGACTTAACTTCATTAGCGACTTCATTTAAAACATCTTTATTTTCATCTAAAAATGTTTTTGTGTTCTCTCTACCCTGACCAATTCGTTCTTTGCCGTAACTATACCATGAACCTGATTTATCCACAATATCCAGAGTAACAGCTAAATCCAGAACATCGCCTGTATAACTGATTCCTTTTCCGTACATTATATCAAATTCCGTTTTCTTAAATGGCGGTGCGACTTTATTTTTTACTACTTTTACACGAGTTCTATTTCCAATTACATCAGAACCATCTTTTATTGATGTAACTCTTCTAATTTCTAATCTCAAACTCGTATAAAATTTTAATGCTCTACCACCGCTTGTAGTTTCAGGATTCCCGAATACAACTCCAATTTTCATTCTTATTTGATTAATAAAAACCACAGCAATATTTGATTTACTAACTGCTCCTGTCAATTTTCGTAATGCCTGACTCATTAATCGTGCCTGAACTCCCATTTGGCTATCGCCCATATTTCCTTCTATTTCAGATTTCGGAGTCAAAGCAGCTACAGAATCAATGATAATTATATCAATTGCATTACTTCTCACTAATGTTTCGGTAATTTCTAATGCTTCTTCTCCTGACCCAGGTTGAGAAACTAACAAATCATTAATATTTACACCGAGATTTTTAGCATAACTTATATCCAAAGCATGTTCAGCATCAATAAAAGCGGCATTTCCTCCTGCTTTTTGTGCTTCTGCTATGCAATGCAAAGCAAGTGTAGTTTTCCCGGATGATTCCGGACCGTAAATTTCAGTCACTCTTCCTTTGGGAATCCCACCAATTCCAATTGCAATATCCAAACTTAAAGAACCTGTAGAAATTGTATCAATTTTTGTAATTGATTTGTCTCCTAATCGCATAATCGCACCTTTACCAAATTGCTTTTGAATTTGAGACATTGCCATATCTAATGTTTTTTCTTTATCTTGATTAGCCATTTTTTTCACCTCTATTTTTTTGTTTTATATTATTAATTAAGTGTTAAAAAATATTTCACGCCAAGTCGCAAAGACGCAAAATCCTTAATATTTTATAATTTATAACATGTTCAGATAATCGTATATATTTTATGTAAATGATATACAAATATATATTTAAAATTGGTTTTTGTAATATAGTCATTATTGTCTATTACCCTTAACATTTTCCCAATCAGATAAAATTAAATCGTTTATATAATCATTAAAATTACTGTGAAACCAATCGTAAATATCAAACTCAATAAATTTAATAAAATGGTTTACTAAATCATTAGTGTTAACATTATCTGGTATAGATATATTTTGATCTTCTAATTCTTCCATAAACAATTGTTTTATATCTTCTCTGTTAATCATTTAAGTATTCTTTTAAGTTTATTTTCATTTCTTTAATATTCAATTACTAAAACATTATAGTTTAATCATTTTTTTTATAAATAAAAATATAAAACAATTATTTTTATTTGAAAAATATTAAAAATAAGTTATATTACAGATGAATTTAATAAAACAAAAAAGAGGTTTTAAAATGATTCCAATCAAACCTGCAAAAAGAGTAAAAAATATTCATTATGCAATAAGAGAAGTTGTAGCTTTAGCAAACGAAATTAAGGCATCCGGTAAAAAAATGCACTATTTAAATATAGGCGATCCTAATAAGTTTGATTTTGTTACTCCAAAACATATAACTGATTCAGTTGCAAAAGCAATGCAAGAAAATTTTAATGGATATTCGCCTGCATCCGGAATTGAAGCTGCTCGAGATGCAATCAAAAGACAGGCAGAAAGATCAAAAATAAAAAATATCAAAGATATAATTATCACAACCGGTGCAAGCGAAGGAATTGAATTGTCTATAACAGGATTATGCAATTCAGAAGATAATATTTTATTGCCATTTCCAAGTTATCCTCTTTACTCTGCAATATTAGGAAAATTGGAAGCCGAAGTGAATCCATATTACCTTAATGAGGACGATAATTGGAATTTAGATATTGAAGATATTGAAAAACGGATCAATAAACGAACAAAAGGAATAGTGATAATAAATCCAAATAATCCAACCGGAGCAGTTTATCCAAAAGAGACATTACTTGAAGTAATTGAACTTGCAAAAAAATATAATTTAGTTATTTTCAGTGACGAAATTTATGATAAAATTATTCTTGATGACACTAAATATACTTCTATGGCTTCATTAACAGATGAAGTTCCGATCGTTACTTTTAACGGATTATCGAAATCATATATTGTTCCCGGATTCAGAATCGGCTGGGCAATTTACAGCGGTCCGGATGAATTAACAAAAGCTTATATTGCCGGAGTGAATAAAATGGTTCGCTCACGACTATGCGCAAATCATCCGATGCAATATGCAATCCAACCTGCACTCGATGGTCCGCAAGATCATCTTATTGGAATGAAAAAGAAATTAAAAATTAGAAGGGACCTAACAATCTCGATGTTAAACGATCTTGATGAAATTTCTTGTACAGTTCCACAAGGTGCTTTTTATGCCTTTCCTTCATTATATATACCAGAAGATGATGAAAAATTTGTTTCAGATTTGATCAGAGAAACCGGAGTAGTTACAGTTCATGGCTCAGGATTTGGTCAAAAGCCAAATACTAAACATCTAAGAATAGTTTTCTTGCCAAATGAAAAAATATTAGAAGAAGCTTATGGAAAAATTAGAGAATTTGTTAAGAAAAGATATCATACTTGATACTTGATATTTGATATTTGATACTTGCCACGAAATACACGAAAAATTTACAACGAATTTTGCTAATGATAACAAATGACAATGAATGACAACAAATGACCACATTAAAAGTGACTAACTCCGTCATTTATGGCGGAGGAAAAAAGAACACTCAACCAATCTCGGGCTTTAGCCCAAAATAATTGAATAAAATTTTTATATGAATAAAACAGAAATAAAATTAATGCGGGTGTAGTTCAATGGTAGAACACTAGCTTCCCAAGCTAGATACGAGGGTCCGATTCCCTTCACCCGCTCAAATTTAGAATTATAAAATTGTATTCGACAAGGGAGCATGCTCTCTTGTTTGTGTGCTTAGTGTCTTTTTAGTGTCCATAGTTGTTGGTATTTTTTTCCAAAATTTAATAAAGTTTTTTTCGCTTGATCAAATATTTCATAAGTGCATATCGTAAATCAGTATCGGTCGTGATCAAATTATAATCAACATTATTTTCACCACAAAATCGTTTTAGTTTCTCAGAATATTCATTTGTTAGTTTCTTATATTCATCTTTCATCTGACGAACATCTAATTTTATTTTTTCATCACTTTCCAAATCAACAAATTCGACTTTCTTATCTTTTTTCAATGTAAATTCCATTGGATCCCAAATATGAAAAATAATTAGTTCATGTCCCAAATATCTAAAATGTTTTATTCCATTTAATATTGTATCAGGATCATCCCATAGGTCAGATATTAATATTATCAATCCCTTTTTACTCAATTTTTCAGCGATTTTGTGAAGTGTCAAACCAACATTCGTTTCACCTTTACACTTTGTATTTTGTAACTCTTTCATCAACATTCTTGCATAAGATGATACTGCTTTCGGGGGAAATAGTTTTTCTATTTTTTCGTTAAAAATTGTTAAACCGGTTGCATCGTTTTGTTTTGTCAATAAATAAATTAAAGATGCTGCTAATAATGAAGAGTAGTTAAATTTATTATTTTCCCCCGAGGAAAAACTCATTGATTTACTATTGTCTAATAAAATATATGAAATTAAATTTGTCTCTTCTTGAAATTGTTTAATATAATATCTATCTGTGCGACCATAGACCTGCCAATCTATATGTTTTATATCATCACCTGCAATATATGGCCTATGTTCCGAAAATTCTACACTGAATCCATGATAGGGAGATTTATGAAGACCAATCATAAAACCTTCTACTACTGTTTTTGCCTGTAGAAATAAACTTCTTAACTGAATAACATTTTCTATGGAGGAGTTATTTTTCTTTTTCACTATCTTTAGATCTATAAAGTATAGATAATGGTAAAATAATTATATAACCAATAGCAAGTAATATTGGACTAATAACCATTGATATCGTATCATAAGTATCACCGATTGCCAATAAAATGTAACCGACTATTATTACTAGAATTCCTATTAGAAAGATATTCATATTCTGCTTTGTCATTCCCAGTGTTTGGAATATATTTTTTTTCTTTTTGATTTTCATAATTTAACCTTTTTTTAATTTTTTGTAAGTTATAAAATATTTTTCCTCTTTACAAATTTTTTATAATATTTATAAATTAATGTTTTTTCAAATTAATTACTTATTTTGCATTCTTTAATAAATCTATTAAAAATAATTTTCCTCTGCTCTTCGTCATCCGATCTTTCCGGATGCCATTGCAATCCTAAAAGAAATCTTTCGTTTATTCCTTCAATTGCTTCTACTATTCCATCATCTGTCATTGCAGTGATTTTCAATTTTTTACTAATGAAATTTTGATCAATTGATTGATGATGCCCTGAATTTATTCTTAATTTGTTCTTTTTGAAAAGATCTTTTAGAATTCCGTCTTTTACAATATTTACAGAATGATACACATCTTTTCCCCTTCCATGTCCTTCAATATTTAAGATCATTTTCCCGCCATTTACAATATTGATCAATTGGCAACCACCGCAAATTCCCAACACAGGTAATTTTGTATTTAAAACCATATTTGCAATTTTAATATCATAATCAGCTCTTTGTTTTAACATCGGATCTTCATTTGAATCTGATTCCATTTCATAATATTTTGCAGGATAATCACCACCTCCCATAAAAAGGAAACCATTACACTCATTGATTTGTTCCGATATAAATTTTTCATTATAATAAATTGGAAATAATCTCGGCACACCACCGGCTTCAACAATTGAATTTATATAATTCTCAGGAATTCGATACCATAATCGATCTCCTTTGATCGTACAATCCATATTAATTCCGATTATTGGTTTGCTGTTTTTCATTTTAACATTTCATCTGTATCAAATTTACGATATAAAGATAATTCTTCCAAAATATCATCGTATGCTTCTGATTTATCTACAATGATTTCAGATAATATTTTTCCAAGTCCCGGACCCAACATATAGCCCTGTCCACACATTCCAATAGCCAAAAATAAATTTTTAACTTCTTTTGAATATCCAATTATAGGAAATCCATCCGGTGTCATAGGATATAGTCCTCTCCAAGTTCTACGCACTCGAATATTCCTTAACCGCGGATATAAATTTATCATTCTTTTAATTACTTGTGGTAAAAATACTGAAGTATTATCACAATCTTTTCCCGGTATATTTGGTTCAGGAGTAATACAAAATACGATTTGATCCTCTTTGTTTTGGTAAAAATAGTAATTTGCCGACCCTTTTTCAGGACGCATATCAACTATCATTGGATCAAAGAATCTTTCAACGGGTTCAGTGATTCCTGCTTCATGAGATTCTGGAAATACCGGTAAATCTAAGTTGAAAATTTTACCAACCTCTTTTGCGTCTCCTCCACTACAATTTATTACAAGATCGCTTTTGAATTTTCCATTTGTTGTCTTAATTGTATCAATTTTCCCTTTTGACAATTCTGCATCAATAACCTCTTCATTGAAATAAAAATCAACATTATTCTCTTTTGCTAACATGTAAAATGCATCTATTGTTTTTAAAGGTGATGCCGAACCGTCTTCAGGTGAATATGTTCCACCTCGTAAATTATTTTCATTGATTCCTGGGATCAATTCTTGCACTTTTTCTTTTGAAACCCAATCAATATTTAAACCAAAACTTTTCTGTATCTTTAATAATTTTTTTAAAGTTGTTTCATTTTTTTCATTATATACGGGAAACAAATATCCGCCTTCGATCCAATCAACATCATATCCGTATTGATTTTCCATTTTTCTCATTATTTTCAGTGTTTCTAAACCAATTTTGATCTTTGCAGGATCGGAATGAGTTGCTCTAATACCTCCAATCGCAGCTCTGTTTTGTCCACGACCTACAGATGAATTTTTTTCTATGACAGCAATCTTCATTCCTTTTTTTGCAAGGTAAAAGCTCAGAGGAACTCCAACACTACCGGCACCAATTATTAAAATATCGTAAATCTTTGTATTAATTTTATTTTCCTCCTTATTATTTATTGTCCTCAATTTTCAATTTCAACTCTTTCTTTGCGTCTTCCTGACTCTGCGGTAAAGCTCACTCAATTCATAATTTCCATTTCTCAATTAACCAATGTCTCAGTTAGTTCTTGTTAGTTTTTGTTCGTTGCTAATGATTCCTCATTCACAATCGCTCCCATCGGAACTTCCATATTTAACGGTCTGTCTGTCCCCTGTTTTACATCATTCCAATCTACACCTGCCATTTTAAAAATTCGAGGTAATAATGGACTGCAAGTTTTTCCACCACAAGCCCCCATTCCCACACGAATATTTTTTAATTGATTTACATCTCTTACTCTGTGTTTTTTGATATAATCTGTTATCTCTTTTACAGTTACCATTTCGCATTGACAAACAATTGCATCTTCAGGAATATATTCGTAGTCAGCTTTCGGTAATGGCTTCGTAATACTTTCATCCTGTACTCTTATTCCTGCAATTTTATTTCCATTCTCTAAACTTGTTTTCACATTTATCAAATACATTTTCTTTTTCTTTAAATATCTTATCTTCAGAATTTCTCCGGTTTCCAAAAATTTTCCATCCATATTTGTTAATGGTATTTTTTCACCAATAGAATAGTTCATAATAAATTCATAAGGCAGCATAACTTCTGCATGCTTTTCATCTATCTTTTTTGCTAAAGTAATCGCTAAGCCGGGACAAGTTGTAACACATTTTGTACAGCCGGAACATCCGCCTTTAAATTTTGGAATATCTAAAATATTTCCTATTTTTTTATCTAATTTTATTGAATCATTTGGACAAACTGAGACACAAGGATTGCAAGGGATTTCTTGATCACAATAGATTATCGGTTGGTATTTGTCTGTTAATTTAGTTTCCTTTATTGGATGTATTTTTCCGGGAGGACTTTTTAAAATATCAGCTTTTTCAAAATAACTTTCATCGATTTTTATTTTATTACCCAATTTTTTTGCCATTTCTAAACCGGCAATTTTCCCACCAAACATTGCTGAAGATGCTTCAGCTATCTCTTTTGCATCACCTGCTTTTACAACTTTAAAATTGAATTTTTTTGCCATATTATAAAATTCATCAACAGGATTTAAACCAACAGCGATCAGCAAGGTATCAACTTCAAATGTTTTTGCTGTCTCTAAAACTGGCCTAAATTTATCATCAACTTTTGTAATTGTAACTTTTTCCAATTTTTTATTTCCATTCGCAGACAAAACCGTGTGATTTAAATGGATTGGAACTCCCATTCTCTTAATTTTATCTGCATGAACTTTATAACCCGAAACATCGCTTAAAATATCACAAATTCCCGCAACTTTTATTCCCGCTTGCAAAGCGTGATATGCAGCGATCAATCCAACATTTCCACTACCAACGATAAATATTTTATCAGATGAATGGATCAAATCGCGATTTACAAGTGTCTGAAAAGCACCCGCTCCGTAAACTCCGGATAAATGATTTCCCGGAAAGACAAGTGATTTTTCCCTCGCTCCGGCTGAAACAACTATTCCATCAAAAGAAATGATCAAATAATTTTTATTTTCTTGAAATACACCTACTTTTTGATCTTTAAAAATTCCTACAACTGAAGAGTTTGTGAGTATCTTTATATTATCATATTCTCTAATTTCATTTTCCAATTTCTTTGCAATATCAATTCCTCTTGTTCCTGCATAGCAATCTTTTATTGAGCCGAAAAATTTGTGTGTTTGCAAGACAAGTTTTCCGCCAAGCTGTTCCTTATCGTCAATTAAAATTACAGAATAATTTAACTTTGCCAATTCGATAGCAGCATTTAAACCGGAAGGTCCGCCTCCAACTACAAGAACTTCACATTTTAATTCTTTCTTTTTATGCTTACCTAATTTCTCATCATCTGCAGGTAATTTAGGAAGTTTCTTAAGAGTTTCTATTCTCATATTTTCTTTTAATGGAGTAATACATGATTTCTGAGCAACACCATCTATTATTAAAGTACATTTTGAGCATTGACCGTTTGCACAAAATATTCCCTGCGGCATATCATTTTTTTGATGAATGGAAAATTCCTTGATCCCATTTGCTATCAACGCAGAAGAAACCATTTCATTTTCGTAACCAAATAATTCCTTATCATCAAAATAAAATTTTACTT
>JAYEOX010000089.1:0-2971 GCA_034723415.1 Fidelibacterota bacterium
TAAAGTAAAAAATAGTTTATTTAGTATTGGTAAAAAATTAAATGAATTTGTTGAAAAATTTAAATTAACTGAAGTTTTGAAAGATGATAACCAGAGTTTGAATGTATTAAAAAGAATTTTGAAAATAGTGAAGACAATTTCAGAAAATTACTCTATTTTAGGGTTGAAAGGAAATATTAATGGTTTTGCAATAGAGTTTAAAGAGCGATTAAAAGAAGAGACAATGACATTTAGTGAGCAGGAATATGGTTTTGAAGTTATAGGGTTTTTTGATACGATTCATCTGCAGGCAGAAAGGTTATTTGTATTGGGCATGACAGAGAATGATTTTCCTTTAAAAAAAGTCAATAATCCATTCATAACACAAGACAATAATTATAGTTTTAAGCGAGAAGTTCATCTTTTTAATCAATGGATGAAATTAGGTAATAAAGTCCAATATTATTCATCTGAACGAGATGCCGCCGGTGAAGTTTTACAGCTCTCAACTTTTTTAGAATATGTCAAAATTCAAAAAATAAATATGGTTTCAAATAATTCACGAAGAAATCATTATCTGAAATATTATGGAAAGAAAATCATTTCTGATAAAGATAATAATTTAATTGACAGACACAATGACTATCTTGGAACCGGTGATAAACATTTTATCGGGAAAACTGCCGATTGCAATGATGATAAATTTATTTTTTCCGTACCGTCAATGGACGATCTGCTTAAATGTCCGATGAGATATTGGTTTGGACACAAATTACATCTAAAACCGATAGATGAAGTAAAAGTAGATAAAACAACTTTGGGAAGTGTAATCCATAGTGTTTTGGAAGAATTTGGAAAAGATGGTGGATTTAAAATTGCAAAAAATAATAAGGAAAAAGCAATTGAAAAAATAGCGGAAATTTTTGAAGAAAGAATTCAAGCAGAAAAAATTGATTTAAAAAACGATTTGATATTACATAATTTATACAAAAATTTTAGTGATAATTTAATAGAAGATGGAAACAACCTTTTTGTAAATTTAATTGATTGGAATATTGAAAAATTTTCTGATCTTAATTATGAAGATTTTGAAACAAAGTTTATAGATGAAGTTGATTTTGATAATAAAAAAATTAATTTAAATATTAGAATTGACAAAATTTTACAAGATGAAAAACAAAATATGATTATGGCGACCGATTATAAGACCGGAAAAGTCGATGAAAATGACACAAAGGAAATGTTATCATCACAATTTATTTTGTATTATCTTGCTTTGAAAAAACTCTATCCGAAAAAAGATATTGTATTAGTTTATGAAAAATTACACTCACTCAAGAAAAAAGAAAATGGTTTTTCAAAATTTCTTGGTGATTTAAAAAATAATTCGTCTTTTGGTAAAAAAAGTATTAAATTTGTAAATGATAAAGATGAAGAAGTGAAAAGTTCGGATATTTTACTATATAAAATTATGGAATTTTATTTCCAACAGATCAATAAAGCAAAAAGAGGTGAATATTTTATTACTGATAGAACAGAAAAAGATATTTGTAAATATTGTGAGTATGATAAAATATGCAGGAAAAATAGTGTATTTGAAAAGAATGAAATATAAATAACAAAAAAGGGGGAATTATGAAAAAACTTATGTTTATTTTAATAATGTCTTTACCGATTTTGCTATTTGCTAAAGACAGATCTGTCTATGAAAATGCCTATAGAGAAGCAATAAAAGATAGTGTTATTTCTTCATCAGAAAAAAACATACTGGAAACTATTTCAATTTCTACTAATTTGAATGAAGATGATATAATCGCTATTAAAAGGAAAGTGGAAAATCCCAAAGATAGTAAATATAATTTATCACGAGATGGAAGGTTGGATTTTATTGGATTGTCAATGTATTATGGGATGTTTGAGTATGGTTATAATATTCCTTATGTTTTAGGTATAGATAAAACCAATATTATGATAGGAATTGAGTTGTTAGCTGCTCCTACAAGTTTTTATTTGGCGTGGAAGTACACTGAGAATATGGACCTACCACAAGGAAGAGCAAATTTTTTATATGGTGGTACTTATATTGGAAAAGCTTCATCATTCATTTTACCTGCATTGGTTGGTTTTAATAATTGGGAAAATTTTGATGAGAAAGGGAAAATATTTAGAACTACCTCCATGTTGCTGACACCTGCCGGAACTTATTTTGGAAATAAACTATATAAAAAATGGAAACCGACTGATGGACAAGCACTTGCTATAACAAACAAACTATTTTTAGGAGCGTATAATGGTTTTACTATTCATTCTCTTTTATCAAAAAATCCGGAGAATTTAGAGTATAGTGATAATTTTATGCGGGGTCGTGTTTTTTCTATTTTTGGTAGTGCATTGTTTGAGGGATATTTATCATACAAGTATTTGTTTAAAGATGAACAGATTACCGAGGGAGATGCATACTTTAATGGTTTAGGTGCATCATATGGATTTTTTTCCTCACTTGCTTATGCCGATTTATTAGGTGTAGATGGATATAAAGAAATTATTGCCTCACTTGCAATTGGAACTAATCTTGGTTATTACTCTTTTAATGCATTTAATAAAGGAAAAGATCTTACTATAAAAGAGACAGGAATTATTGGATTAGGTGGTTTTTCAGGAGTTGGATTTACGGCAGGGTTGGGATTCCTTTTAGATATTGATGAAGTAAATTATTTTAAAACAGTTTGTCCAATTGGATTGATCGGTGGAGCAATAATTGCTTATAAAATGATAGATCCAAGCAATGAAAATGAAAATAGTTATTCAAGAGTAAAAACGAATTTTATGCCAAGTGTAAATATCGTAAATAATGAATTTGTTTATGGTGCAAATCTTAATATTTCATTTTAGTGTAAATATTAAAAATAAAGAAATCCCGAAGGGATGAAATGATTATAACTGTTGAAGATTAGTTGTTTTAGAGGTTTAGGAGGTTAGAGGATTAGGAGTT
>JAYEOX010000090.1:0-2932 GCA_034723415.1 Fidelibacterota bacterium
CCCTTCTCGGTATCTTTTACCGGTTGCCAAGTTCTTACGAATATTTTCGGATTTGTTGTATCGCTCATATCTACCATTAAGAATAGATATCCTTGATCGGAATAATTTGCCGAATAATAATTCTGTTTGATCTGAATGCCAAATATTTTTTTATCATCGCTTGTTGTCTTAACAATATTATCTTCAAAATGTATATTTACATATTCATTGCTGTTAAAAACAGTTCTCAAATTTTGAATATATTCTTTTTTGGATAAACGATTATATCTTACTTTTTCTCTACCCAGTGTATTATACATTCCTTCAATATTTCCCTTCTCTTTTACAATACTCCCTACAATTATCAAGGCATTTTCGGCAAATATCGATTCTATATAGTCAATTCTTTCCAGACAATAAGCGGTTTTATAATTCTCCATGAACTGAACAATTTGGTATTTCTCGGCATTTGTTCCCTTATTTATTTTCAAAATATCTTTTATTGATGTATCACTTAATGAAAATGAAACTGACTCAATTTTATCATCCTTATCTAATGTAAAAACAACATCTTCCACGAATTTTTTATTATTATTTGGAAAATCAAAACTCATCGGTAATTCTCGAACAATTTTTGTGCTATCATGTCCAATGATCTTTAATTCTGTATCTTTATTTAATAATTTCGCATTTCCGTATTTGATTATTTTATCAAATTTCTTTTTACCTGACTTTGTAAAGTTTTTGCTTATTTTATCAAAATTCTTTTCCTTTATTCCATCAATAACTTCAAATATTACTTCTGCTGTCTTTTCATTTTCCTTTTTTAAGTCAATGAACTTATATTTTTTCTTATTATCAAATAATCTCTCAACTAACTTTTCCTTTAATGATAAAATAAAAGTTGCTTCGGAAAATTGCGGTATATTGTAAAGTTTTTCTAATAATTCCTGTAATTCGTTATCAAAATGGCTCTCATTTTCATACATATACTCTACTTTTAACTTCAATTTCGATATATTATATTTTCCCTTTCCGTAAAATGAAGCGACACCAATTCCATCTTTTGCACCGGTCAACATACTCCAAGAATCACCCAACCAATATTCATAATCCAAATTTTGTACCAGCTTATTCTTATAGGTAATTTTCAAAATTATATCTTTTTTCTTTTCTGATGATTCCTTTTTTATATCTTCTTTTGTGATATCTAAATTACTGAATATATTGTCTATTCGCTCAGGTAAAGCGGTTATTAATAAATTTTTCTCTCTTCCGTCGAAATTATACTCTATTTCGTTGTTATCGGGATGACTCCGCAATAAGATCAAAGACCAATAGTAATATTTCAATGCATCGGCTATTCTTAACTCTTTTTCAGCATCCATTGCATATTTTATATAATTGAATATTTTATTTTTTCTGTTCTCAAATATCTTGCTTAATTCTACCTTTCTAATATAACGAATTACAGTATATTCACCATCATTTTCTTCTACTTTGCGTTTTGCCGAATTTAATGTTGTGTTTGAATATGTATTCAATACGAGTTTGGAATAATCTTCAACATTTTCATTTTTTTCTGTGGCAATGCTTGTGAATTTGCTCTCAACTCTGACAGAGATCTGACTAATGAGATCATCAATTGCTCGCTTATCTGCCTGACGAATTGTCCGCCCCTCTCCTACTCCCCAAATATAATTGTCAGATTTTTTTATCTGTTTTGACGATTGAGCATTTATCATCACCGAAAATAATATTGTGATTATTAAAATTGTTGTTTGTTTTTTCATTTCATTAATTGATTAATTTCTTCTTTCAATTTTGGTAAATGTCTAATAATAACTCCCCAAATTACATCATTTGAAACACTATCATAACCATGACTTATTCGGTTTCTTGTATCAATAATTCTTCTAGCATTAGTAATTTCAATTTTTGGATCTTTTTTTAAAATTCTATTAATGGCTTCACCTATTATTTCAAGATTTCTCTCTACTGCTCTTTGTGTTTTAAAATCTTGAATGAAAAGGTTATAAATTTTCTCACCATTTTCAAAATAACCCTCTATTTCTTCAATAGATTGTTTTATATCAAATAACCAAGCTTGTATATCATTATCCATAGATCTTCTCTTTTGAATTATCAATTGATATTTTAAGAAATGGATTTCTTATTGCTTTTTCTTCTAATAGATCAATTTTTCGATTTAAAGCATCTATTAATGAAAATTTAAAATCATAGTAATTATCAAAATAATCATCTTTATCAATATCTTTAAATGTTACAATAAAATCCAAATCACTATTTTTATTAAAATTTTTGGATCGTGCAGAACCAAATAGATAGAGTTTTGATACTTTATATTTATTACACAATTTGTTTAACTTGTCAATATTTTCTTTTCCAATATTTTTCGTGCTTAAATTTCTCATATTTTTTTAAATTCTCACTCTTATTTTATTGAAATTAATAATAATTATTATATATTCCAAATTATTTTCTTGTTATTGTATTAAATAGCACCAATTCAAAGATAGTGGTAATTCACAAGATAATAACAATCTAAAAATTAATAGCAAAAAATTATCAATCAATGAATTACCACTATTTTTAAATAGGGGATCCATAAATTCTAATCTACAATCGGCTTTAGCCAAACTCTTTAAATCCATATTCATTTTTTCTTTCTATTCCTTGTTTACCCTGTTAAATGTGAATTTTTATTTAATCAGGGTGGTTATCTCCATATTTATTTTTGTTTCCTTCATTTTACCACTAAGTCCACAAAGTTTTTCACAAAGTTCACTAAATAATTTTTTGTGTTTTTTTTTATTTTCCCCTGTTAAATGTGAACTTTATTTACCCGGGGTGGTTTTCATTTTTCATTGAATTTGCTCTTCATCTGGACAGATATTTGGATGATAAAATCTTTTAATGCAAGGTTTTTTGC
>JAYEOX010000091.1:0-2924 GCA_034723415.1 Fidelibacterota bacterium
GGAGGGATGATAACTGACAATGATGAATTGGCAGAAAAGATAGAAATGATTACCAATCATGGACAAAAAAGAAAATACGAACATCACATAATTGGTGTGAATAGTAGAATGGATACAATACAATCTGCGATATTAAATGTAAAAATGCAATATATAGATGAGTGGTTGGAAAAAAGAAATAGAGCTGGAGAATTATATAAAAAATTACTTGATTCATCAATTAAGACACAAAAAACTTTAGAGGGAAATTTTCACACTTATCATCAATTTGCAATTAGAGTTAAAAAGAGAGATGAATTAAAAGAATATCTAACTGATAAGGGAATAGCTTCAGCGATTTATTATCCAATTTCACTGAATGATCAAGTTGCATTTAAAAATAATTCAAAGGGAAATGAAACGCCGAATTCGAGAGAAGTTGCTAAAGATATTTTGGCTCTTCCAATAAGTCATTTTATTTCCGAAGATGAAATTCATGAAGTTGCAGAAGCTGTAAATGATTTTGTCAGAAAAACATAACCACAAAAACACTTTGCGACTTTGCCTGCCCGACTTATGCAGGCGGGCGACTTTGCGAGAGAAAAACATTTTAGCGTTTTAGTGTCTTCGCGAGAACCATTTCAAAGAGGGGGAATAGTGATGTTTGATTATGATGTAATTATTATTGGAACCGGACCTGGCGGATATGTCTCTGCGATTCGTTCAGCACAACTCGGTTTAAAAACTGCTGTTGTAGAACAGGCGGAAGTTGGAGGTGTGTGTTTAAATTGGGGTTGTATTCCAACGAAAGCATTATTGAAAAGTGCAGAAATTTATGATAATGTTAAGAAAGCAAAAAAGTTTGGTGTGATTGTCAATGATTATAATTATGATTATTCTAAAGTAATAAAAAGATCAAGACAAGTTGCAAATCGACTTTCTAAAGGTGTAAATTATTTATTTAAAAAAAACGATATTGATTTGATAGTTGGTTCCGGAAAAATGTTGGATAATAATACGATTGAAATTATTAATGAAAAAGATACAATTAAGAAAACCGCAAAAAATATCATCATTGCAACTGGTGCAAAAACAAGAGGATTTCCTAATTTACAGATTGACAATGATATAATTATTGGAAGTAGAAATGCTTTGTCAGATGAAGAAAAACCGGATTCAATTGTGATTATTGGTGGAGGAGCGATTGGTGTTGAATTTGCACAATTTTATAATTCGTTTGAAACAAAAGTTACTATTGTGGAAATGCTTCCGAATATTTTACCACAAGAAGATGAAGATATTTCAATTGAATTGGAGCGAAATTTAAAAAGAAATAAGATTAAATTATTAACGAATACTAGAGTTGAAAAGATAGAAAAGGTAAATGGAAAAGCAAAAGTAATATATAGTTACGATGGACAATCTGGTGAGATTATTGCAGATAAAATTCTGTTAGCTGTTGGTGTTGAGGCTAATTTAAAAAATATTGGTTTGGAAGAAATTGGAATAGAAGTTGAGAATAAATGGATAAAAGTTAATAAGAATTATCAGACGAATATTGAAAATATTTTTGCTATTGGTGATGTGAAAGGAGCTCCATTATTGGCTCATTCTGCAAGTGCCGAAGGAATAATTACAATTGAGTATATTGCTGGGAAAAATCCAAAACCTTTGAATTATGAAAATATTCCGGCTTGCACATTTTCATATCCGCAAGTTGCATCAGTTGGTTTAACAGAAAAAAATGCTAAAGAAAAGTATAAAAATATTAAAGTTGGCAAAGTTCCGTTCAGAGCAATAGGAAAGTCAATAACAATAGATGAACCAAACGGATTTGTAAAAATAATTATTGATGCAGATACAAAAAAAATCATCGGCGCACATATAATTGGGCCGGAAGCAGCTGAGTTAATAGGTGGACTTGGCTTAGCAAAATCGACTGAAATCACCGCCGATAAATTAGCGAAAACTACTTTTGCTCATCCAACTTTGAGTGAAGGAATTAAAGAAACAGCCGAAGATATATTTGATGAAGCAATACATATTTAGAAGAAAAAATGGGTCAAATAATTAAATCAATGCTTTTAATACTAATTGTATTAAATCCATTTTTACTAATAATTTATTTGATAGATATTATAAAGAAGCAAACAGTAAGACAATTTTCCATAGCGATTTTTAGAGCAGGAATAATAAGTTGTTTTGTCTTTATTATTTTCGCAATTCTTGGTGAATATATTTTTAAAAATATTCTTCAGGCTCATTTCTATTCTTTTCAAATATTCGGAGGTGTGATACTTTTGATAATTGCATTACAATTTGTGTTTAAAGGACAGGCCGCAATAAATGGACTTCGTGGAGAATCAAAATATGTAACCGGTGCCATTGCAATGCCGATAATGATAGGACCGGGAACAATAAGTGCAAGTATCATTATTGGAAATAGATTAGAATACAAATTGGCAATTTTGTCAATTTCAATAGCAGTATTATTTACTGTAATTATTTTAGTTTTATTAAAATATGTACATGATATTGTGAAAAGAAAAAAAGCATATTTGATTGATGGTTATATTGAAACAGTTGGTAGGATTACAGCATTGATCATTGGAACTTATGCGATTGAGATGATTGTGCGTGGTTTAAAAGTTTGGATTTCACAATTGTAATCATTAGAATCATTTTTATCACAAAGGCAAAGAATCACTGAGATAAAATTAGAAATTATAAAACATTGATAACACGGATTAACACAAATAAAAAATTAAGATAATAAGGTTATTTTAACCCAAGTGAAAGGAAGTTAGGAATTAGTCATAAAATAATTTACATCCAAATTTCTGCTTGCAGTTGCTTCGTCAAGTCGAGAATTTGGTGTATTTTGTGGTGCATTTTTAACTATGTCAACATTTTCTTCTATTTCTTTGTCTATTTTTAACATTATT
>JAYEOX010000092.1:0-14062 GCA_034723415.1 Fidelibacterota bacterium
TAACTAAACCACACATTCTTTTTTCCTAATTCATCTTTTAATTCTTCCACTAACATCCATGATGAATTAACTTTGATACTCTTTGCTCTTTTTATCCACTCTTTGTTATTCTTATCAATTATATGGATTATCAAATTTGTTTTTCCACTATATTTTTTTAATATTTCATTTATTAGAAGATTTAATTCTTTGGGATTAGCTTTTTTATAATTAATTCTAATGTGAATATTATTAACCATTTTTTCTCTAAGTTCATTCAATGGTATTAATGAATTCATAATAATTGTCTTCTCTTTGTTATCTTTATCTCGCTCCGACATTTTCCCTGTTACAAATACTTCGTTATTAACAACAATATTTTTTTTATTTTTTTCATAAGTATCACGAAAAGCTAAAACTGTTACTTTTTGGCTTAATGTTTCAAGTATAAATCTTGAATATGATTTATCATTTTTATCAAATAACATTTTCTGACTTGTTATAATTCCTCCAATTTTATATTCACCAACATTATTTTTATTTAATAATCCAATATTTGAAAATGCTTCCAATTCATCACGATATTTTTCAAGCGGATGTCCGGAAAGATAGAATCCAATGAATTCTTTTTCTTTATCTAACTTCTTCTTTTCTTTCCAATCTGGCAAATCCTTTAATTTCGGTTCATTCATCATCGTTTTTTGTGAATCAGCTCCAAATAAACTTACTTGTTTTGAATTTTTTTCATCTTGATACTTTTGACCATACCGTAATGAATCATCAACCACATCTAATAATTGATTCCTATTACCCGGTAGAGAGTCCATTGCGCCAATACAGATCAGTGCCTCTAATGCCTTTCTATTCACTGCTTTATAATTTATTCTACTTGTAAGATCGAATAACGATGTAAATTTTTCTCCCTCTTCACAAGCATTTGCTATTGATTCTGCCGCTTTGTCACCAACATTTTTTACTGCTGCCAATCCATAAATTATTTTCCCATCTTTAACAGAAAATAGTGGCTTAGATACATTTACATCAGGATTAATAATTGGAATATCCATGCTCTTGATCTCTTCTATCTTACTAGCAACTTTTTCAATTTTACCTCGCTCACTATTCAAAATAGACGCGAAAAATTCAGCAGGATAATGCGCTTTCAAATATGCCGTCTGATAAGCGATTAACGAATATGCAACAGCATGACTTTTATTAAAACCATAGTCGGCAAATTTTGAAAGAAGATCATAAATTTCATTGGCAATTTTTTCTGATATCTCTTTTTTCTTAGCTCCTTTAACAAATTCACTTCTTAATTTCTTTAATGTTTCACGCTGTTTTTTCCCCATTGCGCGTCGTAAAATATCTGCTTTGCTTAATGTAAATCCACCAACCTTGGAAACAATTTGAATCACTTGTTCCTGATATACAATTATTCCATAAGTGCTTTTCAAAATTGATTCTAATTTCGGATGTAAATATTCAATCTCTTCTTTACCTTCTTTACGACGAATAAATGATGGAATATTCCCCATCGGACCAGGACGATATAATGCATTCATTGCAACTAAATCTTCGATCTTACTCGGTTTTAATTGTTTTAAATATTGACGCATTCCATCGGATTCAAATTGAAAAACTCCAACTGTTTCTCCGGAACTAAAAAGTTCATACACTTTTTTATCATTTAATGGAATTTTTTCAATATCAATTTCTATATCTTTTCCTTTTAACAGCTCAATAGTATTTTCTATTACTGTTAATGTCCTAAGTGAAAGAAAATCCATCTTTAATATTCCAATGTCATCTAATGATTTCATTGCATATTGAGTAACAATATCATCACCGGTTTTATATAAAGGAAGATAATCAGTCAAATCTCCAGGTGCAATAACTACTCCTGCAGCATGCATGCCAGCATGTCTGACATTACCTTCAAGTGCTTTTGCATTGGACCATATTTTTTCATATTCATCATCGCTGCTTAAAAACTCCCTCAATTCTTGAACCATATTTTCAGCTTTTTCAAGAGTCATGCCTAATTTATCGGGAATCATTTTTGCTATTTTGTCTCCAATAGAATATGGTAAACCCAATACTCTTGTAACATCACGAACGACTCCTTTTGCCTTTAATGTTCCAAAAGTAAT
This sequence comes from Fidelibacterota bacterium, assembly GCA_034723415.1. Classification (GTDB taxonomy): domain Bacteria; phylum Fidelibacterota; class Fidelibacteria; order Fidelibacterales; family Fidelibacteraceae; genus TCS52. The sequence continues at coordinate 2,133 of JAYEOX010000092.1, forward strand.
TATTTGACATACACTTTTTTTCCCATATTTATTCTTTACATAATCAATTACTAAATTTCTTTTTTCATCACAAAAATCGATGTCAATGTCGGGCATTGATACTCTATCCGGATTTAAGAATCTTTCAAATAATAGATCATATTTTAACGGATCAACATTGGTTATTCCAAGTGAATATGCTACTAAACTTCCGGCAGCAGAACCACGACCAGGTCCAACCGGAATATTATTATTTTTTGCATATTGTATAAAATCACTTGTAATTAAAAAATAACCCGGATAATCCATTTTATTTATTACTTTTAACTCATAATCTAATCGCTTTTCATATTTAGATTTTACCTTATCACCAATTCTTTTCTTTAGACCCTTTTTTGCCAATTTTTCTAAATATACTTTAGGATCTTTTATACCGCTCTCTTCAGGAATATGAAATTCAGGTTGTAAATATTCTCCCATTTTAATTTCTACATTACATCTGTCGGCAATTTTTTTTGTATTTTCAATTGCTTCCGGAAGGTCCTGGAAGAGCTCTTCCATTTCATCACCGGATTTTAAATAGAATTGATTACCATAATATTTTTTTCTATTTTCATCATGGACAGTATTTTTGGAACCAATACACAGCAATAGATCATGCGAAGTAGCATCTTCTTTTACATTGTAATGGGAATCATTGGAACACACTAATGGAATATCCAATTCTTTTGACATCTTACTAAAAGCATCAATAACAATTTTTTGTTCCGGAATTCCATGATCTTGAATTTCCAAATAGAATCTATCAGGAAATATCTTCTCAAATTCCAAAGCTGCTTTTTTTGCATCTTCATATTTACCTAAAATAACTTTTTCTGCAACTTCTCCTTTTATACAACCGGAAAGTGCAATTAATCCTTCATTATATTTTTCCAATAATTCTTTATCAACTCGCGGAGTGTAATAAAATCCTTCTAAATAACCGAGAGAAACTAATTTTATTAAATTTTTATATCCTACATTATTCATTGCCAATAAAATTAAATGATTACTTGGTCTTTTCCCTCTTTGTGTTGATTCTTTTTTAAATCTTGATCCTTTGGCTACATATATTTCACAACCAATAATTGGTTTGATATCAAAACTTTTCGCTATTTTATAAAATTTAATAGCTCCGAACATATTACCATGATCGGTCAATGCTATAGATTTCATATCAAGTTCTTTTGCTTTTTTGATAATTGATTCAATTTTTTGAGATGCATCCAATAAACTATAATCGCTATGAACATGCAAATGAACGAAATTTGACATTTTTTTATTTCCCCTCTTTGTCTCTTATTTTTTTACTCTTTTTATTACCACATTTGTGTAATTTATTTCGTGTTCTTTTTCATGCATTTATGTGGCTGCTAACATATTAAAATTATCTAAAATTTTCCTAAATAAATAGATAATAATCCGAAAAATATCTCTACTTTTAGTATTTTTGCTAAATAATTATATTTTTTTTGTTCTTTATTGATCAAAAGATAACCAATCATTAATAGAACCGGAATTCCCACACTAATTAAAACTACTATTAAATAATATACTCCATAAACTCCAATTAAATATGGAATTAAGATCACGATAATTAAAACAAACATTAAAAATACAACAATAGATTTAGTTTTATCAATTCCAATCATCACAGGAAGTGTCTTCGCATCAAACTGCTCATCTCCTATCATATCTTCCATATCTTTTATTATCTCACGAATTAATGTAAAAAGAAAAGCTAAAACTGCAGGAACAATACCGATTTTATAATTTCCAAATGCGCCGGCAGCAAAAATAAATGCTAATCCCAAAATAAATGATACCAATAAATTTCCCCATATTGCTATTTGTTTTAATTTTATTGCATAAATAATCATTAGCGGTGTAGCAATAAACAAAGATATTATAAAAGGAAATATCCCCAAAGAAAAAGAGATAATATTTCCGACTATAAATAAAATAATTGCAAATATTTTCACTTCAGAAATATTTAATTTTCCGGCCGGAAGTGGACGATTCGGGCGATTTATTTTATCAATTTCTATATCACGAATATCATTAACGCAATTTGCAGCTGCATTTAATAGCATTACAACTAACATTGCAAATATTAATTTGATCACATTAGGAAATGGAGTAAAAAAAGTAGCAGTGATCAGGACAGACAATGATCCCAAAAAAATATTTATTGGCCTCGATATTTTATAATAATAAAAGATTTTCATAATGCAAATATACAAATTTCTTATTGAAAATATAAATATTATTTTGTATAATATAATTATGACAGAGACGACAAGAGAAATAATATTAAAAGGATTGGATCCAATTGCTATATTTGGTGTAAATGATGAAAATTTGGAAGTCATTCGCTCTCATTTTAATGCGACATTAATTCCGCGAGGAAATAATCTTATCGTTACAGGCGAATTTTCTACAGTTGAACAAATTCATCATTTATTAAATGAATTAATTAAATTGATCCCTAAAAAGAAATACCTTGATCCTGAAGATATTGAAACATTAATAAATATTGAAGCAAGTGAAAAAAATCCAATTTATTCTGAACCCGACGAACAAATAATCCTATTCACACAAAAAGGAATTATCAAACCGAGAACAGAAGGACAGAAAGAATATTATAATATTTGTCAAAAAAACGATATAACTTTTTCAGTTGGACCAGCAGGAACCGGAAAAACATATCAAGCAGTTGCTGTTGCCGTCGCTGCTCTAAAGAACAGAGAAGTTTCTAAAATAATATTATCTCGTCCTGCAGTAGAAGCCGGTGAACAGTTGGGATTTCTGCCCGGAGATATGCGTGAGAAAATCGATCCTTATCTTACACCACTTTACGATGCATTAATGGAAATGATCACACCCGAAAAATTAAAAACATATCTTGAAAAAAAAATCGTCGAAATTTTGCCTTTGGCTTTTATGCGTGGTAGAACACTTGACAGTGCCTATTTGATATTGGACGAAGCTCAAAACACAACAAAATTACAGATGAAAATGTTTCTAACCAGAATAGGTGTAAATTCAAAAGCTATTATTACCGGAGATATTACTCAAATTGATCTTCCCAAAAATAATCAATCAGGTTTAATAAACGCTATAAAGATCTTAAAGGATATTAAAAATATTGGTTTTTGTGAATTAACAGAATCAGATGTAGTTCGTCATCCATTGGTAAAAAAGATCATTAGAGCTTATTCTAAAGAAAAATTATAAATTGTAATTAATTATAAAAATATTTTATTGCAATATAACAATAATTCAAGGAGAATAATGTTCATTACATTTGAAGGTATAGACGGCTGTGGAAAATCAACACAAGCAGAATTATTAGCAAAATATTTAGAGAAAATCGGTTACAAAGTTGTCAATATTTTTGATCCGGGTTATACCAAAATCGGCAATGAAATAAGAGATATTCTACTTGACCTAAAAAGCAATAAAATGCATTCACATACAGAATTACTTCTCTATTCTGCTGCGCGAAGTCAACTTGTAAGTGAAATAATCATTCCGGCACTAAATGAAAATAAAATTGTAATAAGCGATAGATTTTTTGATTCTACAACAGCATATCAAGGTTACGGCAGAGGCATTTCTTTAGACCTAATAAATAAATTGAATGTTATTGGAAGTCATAATTTGACACCGGATATTACATTTATTGTAAATGTTGACCTAAAAAATGCAAATGGTCGTTTAGAAAATAAAAGTAACATTGACAGAATGGAATCGGAAAACTCTAAATTTAAGAATAAGGTATTGTCCGGGTATATGGAAATTGTAAAAAAATATTCTAAAAGATGTTTTTTAATAGAGGGCAATAAATCGGTAAATGAAATCCACAAACAGATAAAAGAAATTACAATTAAGAAAATTCTTTCACAAATTTAAATTATAGTAGTAAATATATCTTTGGACTAAATAGAATTAATTAAAAATTATATTTCATTTTATATTATTATTTTGTAAAATATATAATTATGAAAACAAAACACCCTAAAATATATTTGCTATTAATATTGATTTTCGTTTTGACTTCTTTTTCATTTTCAAATGAAGTTGATGAAGTTTTAAAAGGAAAAAATAGTATCGCTTTACGAATGTCAATTAAAAATATGCCGGACAATATACAAAGAAAAGTAATTAAAGCGATTTTGGAAGAAAACGGTGAAAATACATTATCTCAAGCTAAACAAATAATTATGAATTCATCTGATTCTACTATCTCTGCTTATGTCAAAATTGTCATTGCAGATCATTATCTAATAGATAATAACATTATTAATGCACAAATTCAATTAGATAAAGCAGTTGAATTTGATCCAAAAATTACAAAGACAAAATACTTTAAATTGATAAAATCAAGAATTTCCGGTTCATTATATAAAACAGATCCTAATACAAATCCAAAAAAGATTTCCATCTTTAATTTTGACAACGATCTCATTCAAGAAAAAACAAATGATAATGAGGCAATTAAAAAACCATTTCATATTCAAGTTGGGGCTTTTTCAGAATTAGAAAATTCTAGACAACTGGCACAATTTTATTTAAAAAACGGTTATTATGTTAAAATTGTTAAAAAGCAAACTTCTAATAGAATATTATATCTTGTTCGCATTGGAGAATATGAAACTTTTTCCGAAGCCAATCAGTCATTAAATAGAATTAACAGCGAATTCCAAACTACCGGACTAATCATTAAAGATAAAAAGTGATTTTGTAAAAAATGAATAAAATATCAAAACTGTTTATTATTATTCCCCTATTATTTAGTTCACTTTTCGCTACTATTGGTGATTGGTATTCTTATGGAAATTTAACTACTTTGTATAATTTAAATTATAATAATAATTGTGTTTTGGCAGCTTCAAATGGTGGATTATTAAAATTTGATCAACAATCACTAAAGATAGATATTTATAAAAATACTGACTTTTTAGATAACATTAATATTTCATATTTTCATATTGATAAAGTTGGTACTTACTGGTTCGGATACGATAGCAATCCAACAAAAATCACTTATTATACAAAAAATGGAAAGACAAAACATTATGATTTCCAATTTTCAAAAATAAATACAATTGCAAGTGACAGCAATAATATTCTAATTGCTTATGAAAAGAATTTAACCAAGGGAATTGCTCATTTTGTAAGAAATAATGATGAATATGCATTTAAAGATTTTTACGAACAATATCCTATTGATATTGGGGAAATTTCTTCACTGCAAATATTTGATAATAAAATTTTTATAGGTAGTGAGAATGGTTTATTAACAGGAAATCTCAACAATCCAAATTTGAAACCTTCCGAAGCTTGGACTTTAATTAATAATAATGACATAAAAAAATTTTACTCTTATAATGATACTCTATTTCTAACTCAAAATAACTCCATTTATTATTTAAATAATAATTCTCCTACTCTTTATAACGATGGTATTACAACTTATCCCGCAGTTACATTTTCTTCAAATTCTCAAGAATTATTTTATGCAAATATTCACCATATTTATAAAAAAGTCAACAACGGCTGGGAAAATATTTATTCTACGAATGAAAATATCACTGGTTTTACTTGTTCAAATGAAAAATTATTTTTAGGAGTAGAAGAAAAAGGTTTGATAGAGCTTTTATTCGATGGAGAGATCCAAAGCTCTTTTATACCAAATTCTCCAATATTTACCAGAACTTCTACTTTTAGATCATTGGCAATTGATAATAATGGAAATGTTTATATTGCTCACAATGATGGGATCGATATATTTAGAAAATATTATTGGCATAATCTGATTAAAACCGATTCAACAATTGATTTAAATACTCAAACATCATCCAATAGTTTTTCGTCGGACACTTTAGCATATACATTGATAAAAAGTACTGAATCCGCAACTTGGGATTCTTATATTTCCGACGATGGATATTTATATTTTTCGTTAACTGATTATAATGTAACAAAAAATAATCTGAATTATGAACCAATTGCCGGACCGGGAGTATTTTTTAAAATGAATTTAAGTGATTATTCTGAATATACTCTCTATGATACTACAGATGATATTTTTCACGGAACTGAAAATCTCGGTGGAACAGAGGAATATGTTAAAATGCGTGGAATTGCAGAATCTTCAACCGGTGATATCTGGGTTGTAAATGCTCATGTAGGAAATAATGAATCATTAGTTCGATTCAAAACCGATAGTTCTATTGAAAAATATTCCACAACAGAAACGGGAAGCGAATTACAATTATTACCAAACGAATTGGTCTTTGATGATCATGGAAGATTAATAATTGGTAATACTCAAAATCAAGAAAATCCAATTATTACGGAAGGCGGGGTTACAATTTTTGACATTGAAAATGATGAGTGGTACTTAATAAACGAATCAAACGGATTAGCAAATAATAATGTTTTTTCGGTATGCAAAGATATTGACGGTTCGATATGGATAGCAACTTCCAGTGGTGTACAAAACATTCGCACAAATTTTATATTGGATCACGATACATTTGATGACGATATTTCACATGTTTTTAATACTTTTAATCAAGGTAGTGAAACAGTTTTACGCGGATTGACAAATGTAAATGTAAGAAAGATCAGAGTTGATATTAGAGGAAATACTTGGTTTTTAACTGAAAATAGCGGCATTAGAATTTATAAAAATGATGGAACTTGGTTTAATTCCGGATACGGATATACGGAAGATAATTCACCTTTATTGAACAACACAATTTATGATATTGTTTTTGATAATGAAAATGGTTACGCTTATATTTTAACTCCTTCAGGATTGAATCGTGTAGAAACCGCTTGGAAAAAAGAGATTGAAACAACTAGTAATATTATTATTTTTCCTCAACCATTTGATCCAAATAAAAATGACAGAATAGTATTTGACAATCTACCTGATCAAAGCGAAATAAAAATAGCTACAATTAATGGCAGAGTGATTTCAACTATTTCAACAGAAGATTCTCAAAATTATGGCAATCAAATTATTTGGGATGGAAAATTAGATAATGGAAAAATGATCTCACGAGGAGTATATCTAGTATTAATCCATAATGTTGACGGGTTAAGTGAAATGAAAAAATTAGCTGTATATTAAAAAAATAAGAGTTTTATGAAATCAACAACTATTAGAAAACAATTTATCGACTATTTTCAAAAGGAATTAAATCACGAATTTGTTCCAAGTGCACCTGTTATTCCTCACAATGATCCGACTCTATTATTTATTAACGCAGGAATGAATCAATTCAAATCATATTTTCTCGGTGAATCAAAACCAAAATTCAAGCGAGCAGTCAATTCGCAAAAATGTATACGCGTTAGTGGAAAACACAATGATCTGGAAGAAGTAGGCAGAGACAATTATCATCACACATTTTTTGAGATGCTTGGAAATTGGAGTTTTGGTGATTATTATAAACCTGAAGCTATAGAATGGGCTTGGAAATTACTTACGGAAATTTATGGAATTGACAAAAATCGTCTCTATGCCACTGTATATAAAGACGATGATGAATCATTCGATTTATGGAAAAAAATATCCGGTTTACCAAAAGATAGAATATTACGATATGGTAAAAAGGATAATTTTTGGGATATGGGAGCTGTCGGTCCTTGTGGTCCTTGCTCTGAAATCCACTACTATAACGGTGATGATATAAAAAACCAAGATCCAACAAAAATAAATTCCGGTGATCCTAATTACATAGAATTATGGAATTTGGTATTCATACAATATAATCGTGATAAAAATAATAAACTTACTCTTTTACCAAAAAAACATGTTGATACAGGAGCGGGATTGGAGCGACTTACTGCAACTTTAAACAATAAATTAAGTAACTATGAAACAGACCTCTTCTCTCCTATTATAGATAAGATTGCAAATATTTCAAAAGTAAAATACAATAAAAACAAAACCGGAATTCCACATCGTGTTATCGCAGACCATTTACGAATGTTAACATTTTCGATCGGTGACGGAGCATTCCCAAGTAACGAAGGAAGAGGTTATGTATTAAGAAGAGTATTAAGAAGAGCAGCTCGTTTTGGTATCAAATTAAATTTACACGAACCATTTATATACAAATTAGTTCCAACATTAATTGACACAATGGGTGAAACATTTCCCGAAATAATAAACCGTCAAAAACATATACAACAGGTAATAAAAAGTGAAGAAAAATCATTTGGATTGACTTTGGATAAGGGCTTAGAAATTTTTGAAGATATTGCAAATAAAGTTAAGAAGAAAAACATAAGTAGAATTCCCGGTGAAGATGTATTTAAACTTTATGATACTTTTGGATTTCCGGTTGATCTAACTAATATGCTGGCAGAAGAGAAGAATTTGAATATTGACATTGATTCATTTAATAAATTGATGAAAAAGCAACAGGAAATGGCACGAGCAAAGAGTCAATTTGGTCAAAAAAGAATGAAGGTAAATGTGAAAGTAGTTTTTAACAAACAGATAAAAAATGTTAAGACGAATTCGCTATTTATAGGTTATAAATATATTTCGGCTACAGCGAATTTGCTGAAACAGGTAAAACTCGATGATTCATTTTACTTGATTTTTGATAAGACGCCGTTCTATCCGGAAGGTGGCGGACAAGTTGGAGACAAGGGTGAAGTGATAATTGTTGGTCAAAAATATTCGATTATTGATACACAAAGAAGAGGCAAAGAGATACTTCACAAAATTGATAAAGAGTTAAAATTATCCGGCAAAATTAATCCGGTGAAACTCATTGTGAATATCGAATCACGAAGAAATATTGCGAGAAACCATACTGCTACTCACCTTTTACAAGCAGCATTAAGAGAAGTACTCGGAAATCATGTTCACCAATCCGGAAGTTTTGTATCTTCTGAATATTTGCGATTCGATTTCACTCATTATGAAAAAATCAAAGAAAAAGATCTGGACAAAATACTTAATTTGATAAATCAAAAAATAATTGAAAATATCTTTGTCGAATCAAAGATAGAAAAATATGAAGATGCAATCCAAAATGGAGTTATGGCTCTATTTGGTGAAAAATATTCCAAAAATGTTCGCTCAATAAAAATCGGCGATTTCTCTTATGAATTGTGTGGTGGAACTCATGTAAAATGCATTGGCGAAATCGGACCATTTATAATTAAAAGTGAATCCGGAGTTGCATCAGGAATAAGAAGAATTGAAGCAATTACAGGGAAAAGATCAATCGACAGTTTATTAACCAATAATAAAATTTTGAGCGAATTAAGTTATATTATGGATTCGCCAATAGATAAAATAGCAGATAAAGTTGAAAGTGTTTTTAAACACAGGAAAAAATTAAAAAAGACAATTACTAACTTGAGAAAAAAACTTATTGGCTATTCAGTTGATGAATATATAAAAACACCAATAAAGATAAATGGACATAATATATATTTAAATATAGTTGAAGTGAATTCCGTAGATGAGTTGAAAAACATTGGAGATAAAGTACGAGAAAAACTTAAATCATCAGTTGCAATTTTCGGAACTGTCATTGATTCTACTCCTCAAGTTTTATGTGTTGTAACTGACGATCTGGTAAAAGAAGGAATAAAAGCCGGAAAAATTGTCGGCGTGATCGGCAAAAAATTAGGCGGCGGCGGCGGCGGAAGACCACACATGGCAATAGCTGGTGGAAAAAAACCCGAATTGCTTGAAAAAACGATAGCCAGCATTAAAAAAGACGAAAATATTAAAAATTTACTCTGAGTTATTTAATGGAAAGAAAATATCAAATAAATTTAGATACTTTTGCAGGTCCTTTAGATCTATTGTTATATTTTATTAAACGCGATGAATTAAATATTTATGATATTCCCATTGCAAAGATCACAAAAGAATATTTAGAATATCTTAATATGATGCATACTCTTGACTTGCAAATTGCCGGTGAATTTGTCGAAATGGCAAGTAATCTGATGAGTATCAAAGCAAAAATGTTATTGCCAAGATTTGCCGAAGCAGATGATGATGATATTGAAGATCCAAGGAATGAACTTGTTCAGCGATTATTGGAATATCAACAATACAAAGAGATGGGAAAAGAGATGAAAAAATTGGAAGAAGAGAACATTTCATATTTCCATCGAAACCCAAACTTGACTTATGTTGATAAAAATATAGATGCAAAAGAGATTTTACATAAAATATCATTATTTGATATTCTTACTGCTTTTAAAAATGTGTTAGATAAAATTCCGGATAAACTAATTCCTCATGGGATACAACTTGATAATGTAAGCATTGATGATCAAACGGAATATTTATACACATTTTTCATAAAGAAATCAAAGGTAAATTTTTCAACAGTTGTGAAAACAATTAAAAGTAGAGTTGTATTGATCGTAACATTTATTGCGATTTTAGAAATGATAAAAACACAGCAGATTAGAATTTATCAAGCAGATCTATTTGAAGATTTTATAATTGAGAAAGTTGAATGAATAATTAGAAATTAGAAATTAGGAATCCTAGTTTCTCGCAAAGTTCGCAAAGAAAAGTAAAGAATTCAAGGAATATTGCTGAAAATTTAAATATCAATTATCAAATATTAAGGAAACAAAATGAAAACAATTGACATAAATGCTAAGATCGTAGAGGCAATATTAGTTGCATCAGATGAGGCAATAACGCAAGGGAAATTGGACAAATGCTTAGATGAAGGACACCAAATTGATTTGGATAACACAATCAAATATCTAAATAATTTTTATGAAAAAGCCGACCGTAGTTTTTTTATTATGAAAGTCGCCGGTGGATATTTATTAGCAACTCATAAGGATTATGAAAAATTTATTAGAAAATTCATCAATCGTTCCGGAAGAATTCGACTATCTTATGCGGCTTTAGAGACATTAGCAATTATTTCCTACAAACAACCAATTACTCATCCGGAAATTGAAAGGATTAGAGGAGTAAATAGTGGTGGAGTAATTAGCACACTTATGGAGAGAAATTTAGTTACAGTTAAAGGAAGAGCAAATTCACCGGGACGTCCATTATTATATGCAACAACAGAGGATTTTCTAAAATATTTCGGACTTAATTCATCATCAGATCTTCCTCGTTTAAAAGAATTAGATGAAATTATTCACGGTAAAAACAACATATCTCAAAAAACAGCAGAACCAAATCCAATTAGAGAAGAAAAAACAGATAATGACCAATAATTAAACAATATTGTGATAAAAATATCAGTAATAATTCCCGTATTTAATCGAGAAAATACAATTTCAAGAGCAATTGATTCTGTATTAAATCAGACATATAAACCATTAGAAATTATTGTAGTAGATGATGGTTCTACAGACAAAACCGATGATATTTTGAAATCATATTCAGATAAGATCAAGGTAATTCATCAAAAAAATAGTGGGGTTTCTGCTGCAAGAAATAATGGAATAAAAAATTCTGTCGGTAAATGGATTGCACTTTTAGACAGCGACGACGAATGGCTTCCAAATAAATTACAATTAGAAGTTGATTATATTAATAAAAATCATAGAATAAATATTTTACAAACAGAAGAGATCTGGATAAGAGATGGAAGACGAGTAAATCCCAAAAAATATCACAAAAAAATATCCGGAGATATTTTCAAAAAGAGTTTAGAATTATGTTTGGTCAGTCCTTCTGCTGTGATTTTTAAACGATCGCTATTTGATGAAATTGGAGATTTTGATGAAGAACTACCTGTCTGCGAAGATTATGATTATTGGCTTCGAACCAGTTTAAAATATCATGTTGGTTTAGTAAATAAATTTGGAATAAAAAAATATGGTGGACATTCAGATCAGCTTTCACAAAAATATTGGGGAATGGACAGGTTTAG
>JAYEOX010000093.1:0-14053 GCA_034723415.1 Fidelibacterota bacterium
TACGGCATAACATCTTCTTCAATCCAATAGAATACAGAAGCTCTATTTACATCCGGCATAAATTGATATTTGAAATCTTTATCTTTCAGTATTTTACTTATTTTTCGTTGTTTGATCTTTAAATATTTAGTTAGATTAAAATAATCATCTTCATTTAAGTGATTAATATCTTTTAAAGTAATATCCTCAAAAAGTTTTGATCTAACAGGCAACCCGATTATTTGAGACAACAGTTCGTTAATTGAAATATCACTTCGTTGAACTATTAACAATGTCTTTGCTTGACTTTTTATATATCTGACAAATGCTTCTGAAGTACTAAATTGGAATAGATTTTGCATGTTCACATTTATTCTATTTAATTCATCTTGAGAAAATATTAATACTTTATTCATTAGTGGATATTTTTGACCTTCAACTTCAATTGGTCCCCAACCTTCTACAAACATTTGATAACTATTTTTCTCTAATGCTTTGATTTCCTCATCTGTAATTCCGGCATTTTTTAGTAAATAATAATAACCGGGACTAAAAGTTCCCCAATCTTGATCGGTCATTTTTTCTTTTCTTTTGTAAATTTTATCTCTTACAAAATCAATAAAATTTCGAGCAAAATCATCATAACCAATTAATTGGTCAGTCAATTCTTTTTCTAATTTTTTAGCAGAAATGCTTTTACCTTGTTCGATGCCATAGATATTGAAAATTCTATGAGATGTATTCTTTTCAAATCTATAGTTTAAACCATCATTAATTAATTTTGGTTCATAATTTTCAAACCCTTTTACATTGATTTCTAAATTTGTTTTTTCACCAAATAATTTTCCAATTTTTCTGAATTGATTTACAAATTCAGCAGATGCTTCAAGTTCTTGTTTGGTTCCACTGTTGTGAATCTGGAATGATAAAAAATTATATTCATATTCGTTTAACAGATCAGCAATGATTTCCATTTTTTCTCTGTTTTCAGCTTTATCTTTAGTATGATTTCCTGCATCTCCGATTACGATTAGGAAATTTGTACCATCTGCATCGACAGGGGAGTCGTAAAGTGAATTAATTATTCCATCAAACATGCTTTCGGTAAATGTATAATTATGAACATCTTTTGCTGCTACATTACTTAAAAACTTTAAAATATCTTTTGTATTTCCAAATTCTTTCACTTTGAATGCCTTCTCTTCACCTTCAGAAATATCACGATAGATCCCAACTGCGAAATTGAATTTATTATTACTGTTTTTCTCTTTCACTTTTACCATAAATTTAGTGATTGCATTTTTGACCGAGCCAAAATATGGCTGCATGCTTTTAGTAGCATCAATAACAAAAAACACATTTACATTCTTTTTCTTAATAAGTTTCTTAGTAATTTTATCAATTACTTTGGAAAAATTTTCAGCAGAAATAATTGTTTCTTCTCTATTTTTAACATCGCCAATAATTCCGGCTTTAAGAATTTTGACTTTTTTATTGTCATATTGTGTTGTTTTTGGATTTTGTAAAAGTGGAAATCTTGGCAATGAACCATTTGCTCTCTTTTTAAGGCTATCCTTATCCCAAATTTTCATGCTATCAGAAATTGAATTATTTGAAGCAGAATATTTTAAACAGGATTCTTTATCTGCCCAAAAAACCAACTGCTGTTTATTTCTTCTCTCTTTTTGAGCTTCTTTTTTCCAGTTCGGTTCTACAGCAATTCTAGAATCCCAATCAATTAAACGATTTTTACGTGTCCAGCCCAATATTTCTTCTTTATCATTAATTGATGCAATAAAATCTGCAGTCGATAATAAATACCATTCATTACCTTCAGAATCAATATCAGTTTTATATACATAATAATATTCAAACATTTGAGATTTGTTGCCTGTAAATTCGGCATCTTTGGACGGAGCACTTCTAAATTTTACATAATTGAGATCGTATATATCTTGGCCCTTTATTGTTTCTACAGTATTTACAACTAATGCTTTTTTATTTATATTGTATTTTGATGTAACAAGACATTTATTCCATAGTAACAATTCTCTTTTATGAATCCATCCAAAATCTATAGCGTCTTTAGACAGATCTCTTCCTTGAACATTTTCGTCTTTATAAATATGAGCAAATTCTTCATCTTCTTCTATTATATAATAATAGTCCATATATTCAAGTTGCTTTTTTACAGCACTGCTTGGTGATGGTTCACTGTATGTTTTTGCTCCATTTATCGGTGAATATACGATCCAATTAGCAAAAGTTTTATCTTTTTTTTCTGTTACAGGTGATAGATCATTTTCATTACTCGGAATATTATATTTTCGAGGATATCTCAAAATCTTCTGTCCAAATAGTAAATTAAATGCAAAAATTGAAATTACTGCTGTTAATAATAGAATATTTTTTTTCATTTTTTCTCCGTTACTTATTATCATATATTTTAATTATATCTTTTTTTGAGCTGTCAACAAAAGATATTTCTAAATTTTCATAATTTGTTAATATATCATCATTTTGAAAATTTAATTCCGGAATATATATCTTTGTATTTATATTTTTATGGTTATCTAATTGTTTATCTAATAATTTAAATTTTTCATTATCAAATTTAAAAACATATTTTGATAATAATAGATGCACATCATAATCTTCAACTTCAGAATAATAATCAGAAACAAATAATTCATCATAAAAATCATTTATTCTATCGAATATTTTATTAAATAAAGAAGTTTCGGTAATTGTATAAAGTTTCTTCCAGCAATCCTGGTCATCTTTGGTTGAAATTTTAACTATTCCATTTGTAATATAAGTATATAATTCATTATTGTCTGCGACTTTTTTAATATTATTATATACATCATCTCTGTTAATCCCACCATCAACAATATCTGTAAAAATCACCTGATACGGATTATAAATGATCGGAATAATAAGTTTGATATATTCCTGTTTTTTATCATTTTCCGGAAGAATAATTTCAAAAGTAATATTTTTCAAATTTTTCTCATTCATTCGCCATCTATTTTTTTGGTTTTTGTTTAAGATCAATTCCAAATTATCGATATTTAATTTATTAATTTCTTTAATAAAATCCTTTTTCTTAAATACCTTATGTTCATTGTTTTTAATTGAAAATGTTTTATATCGTAATCCGGCAGGGACTTTAGTATTTTTCCCTTGTTCACTTACTATTTTCCATTCAATTACTGCATCTATTTCTTTTTTCCATAGATTACAACTGCTCGTGAAAATAGCTATAATTATTAAAAAGATAATTTTTTTCATTTTACACCTATATTTTTTATTTTATTCACCATAATCATTATTTTAATTTAATAAAAATCTATGTCAATTCACAAGTTAATATTAATTTTTTGGGCAATTTATTAGCAACTAACTCCAGAGAAATAAGCCTTACATTTTACGGGTCAAGAAAAAATATGATTTCAATCCAATTAAATAAAAAAAATAGATTTAATGTGCAAGCAAGGTAGGAAAAAATCAACAACAACTAACTTATTTCTATTCAGATCGTACTGTATTTTGCAATTTTCGATTTATTTCCAATATCAATTCACCTGCTTTATCAATATCTTTTCCAAGTGAAATGAAGCCGTGTTCTTTCAAAATTATAAAATTGTTTTGTTCTAAAACTTCTAATATAGAGTTCACGAGATTAATAGTTCCGTAATTGGCAAATTTTTTAGTAGAAATCAAACTAATTTTTTTATAATTTTGCAACAATTTATTAAAATGTCCATGGAAAATTACATTTATGTCATTTCTTGTTTTATAAATTGCATGGTGAATCATGGTTTCTGAAGACGGATTTCGTAATCCAGTTGCATAAATTATTTTTTTTTGTAAATCTGTATTTTTCACAAATACAAAATCGACCATTCGTAATTTTTCAATATCAGAGTAAGAAGCTGTGATAATGAATCCAGATTTATAACGAAAACTTAAATTTCCACCGGAACTTTTTATTTTTGGTTCATTTTTGTTTTTATAATGGGGAATGAAATCATGTTTTGAAAGTATCTTTCCCCAAGAAGTTAATTTTTTTATTTTTTCAGAATATTTAATTTCTTCTTTTTTGAGTATTGTCTTAAATTTTGTTCCTTGATAATTTTTCATAATTATAACTTTGTAATTAGCTCGCTTGGTTTGAATATCCCATTTTCAGTAATGATTCCATTAATGTATTTTGCAGGAGTAACATCAAAAGCTGGATTAAGTATTTTGCTTTTTCCATTGGCAACTTGTTTCCCAAAAACTTCTCTAACTTCCCTTGATTCTCGTTCCTCAATTATTATTTCATTACCGGTTTTACACTTCATATCAATTGTACTGGATGGAGCTGCAACATAAAATGGTATATTATTTTCTTTTGCAACTACGGCCTTTTCATAAGTTCCTATTTTATTTGCGACATCGCCATTTACAGATATTCTATCTGCTCCAACAAAAACAATGTCAATTTTTTTCTTTTGCATATAGTAACCGGCAGCATTATCTACAATTATTGCATGAGGGATTTTTGAATAAGCAAGTTCCCATGCAGTTAATCGACTTCCCTGTAAACGAGGTCTGGTTTCATCTACAAAAACAAAGATGTTTTTTTTCCCATTTTCAAAAGCAAGATAGATTGGAGCTGTAGCGGAACCATAACCTTGAATTGCTAATTTTCCAGCATTGCAATGAGTTAAAATTCCAAATCCATCTTCTATAAGTTCTGCCCCAATTTTGCCAATTAATTTTGAGTTATGAATATCATTTTTAAGAATATTATTGGCAATTTCCCATGCCATTTTTTTTGGATTATTTGAAAGTATAGCTTTTGAATAGACAAGATTTGTTGAATAAAAAAGATTTTGCGCAGTTGGACGAGTTGATTCAATTTCTGCTTTTGCTTTTAAGATTTTGGTCTTTTCAGAAAACTCGGAAAATGCTTGAGCCATAGCATATGCAGCTGCAATTCCAATTGTTCCAGCTCCTCGTACATTCATGTTTTTTATTGCGTTAGCAGTTTCATGATAATTTATCAAAGTAAGATATTCAAATTTAAAAGGAAGTTTAGTTTGATCGAGTAAAATAACTTTACCATTTTTTTCATAAATTATTTCATTGTGTTTCATATTTATCCTTTAACTCTACATAAAAAATAAAAAACATAAATCCAATATGCAAATATAAATTTATTTAATACTTTTTAATTCTATAAAATAATCATTAAATTTAACAATGTTTTAATTAACAGAAGGAGAAAATATCAAAAAATATAATCGTTCAAACGGAATTCTGTTACATCCAACTTCTTTACCGGGAATGTGGGGAATGGGTGACTTGGGCAAATCTGCGTATAATTTTATTGACTTTTTAAAACAAACAGATCAGAAATTGTGGCAAATTCTTCCGCTGACTATTCCGGATAGTTTTGGTTCGCCATACGCAAGTAATTCTGCATTTGCCGGGAATACGATGTTGATCAATCCTCAAGAATTATTAAAAGAAAAATTGGTTTCGCGAGAAGATATTAAAAAATTAGAAAACAAAATTAAAAATAAAATCAAAAGAAAAGAACAACTTCTGAATATTGCTTATGACAATTTTTTAAATAAAAATATTTTCAAGAAAGAATTTGAATTGTTTATTGAAGAAGAATCGTTTTGGATTAATTATACAGCTAATTTTTTATTACTGAAGAAAATATTTAAAAACAAAAACTGGATTGATTTTCCCGAAGATTTTAAAAATAATGAAAACATTTCTACACAGTGGAAAAACGAGAATAAATATGAATTAGATAGAATTAAATTTGAACAATTTTTATTTTTTCATCAGTGGGAAAAAATAAAAAAATATGCCCACGCCAATAATATTGAAATTATTGGTGATATTCCAATTTTTGTTTCTTATGATTCTGCCGATGTTTGGGCTAATCGTTTCATATTCAAATTAGATACAACCGGCAAACCAAAAGTAGTTGCCGGAGTTCCGCCGGATTATTTTAGTAAAACCGGTCAGCTTTGGGGAAATCCACATTATAATTGGGAAATATTAAAGGAAAATAATTATTCCTGGTGGATAAATCGAGTTAAACATGCATTAAAAACTGTTGACTACTTTCGGATAGATCATTTTCGTGGATTTGAAGCCGCTTGGGAAGTTCCGATAGAAGAAAAAACAGCTATTAAAGGTGAATGGGTAAAAGGTCCCGGAGCAGATTTTTTTAATTTTTTGAAGTCAAGATTAGGTGATTTACCAATAATTGCAGAAGATCTTGGTGTTATTACAGACGAAGTTAGAGAATTAAGAGATAATTTTAATTTTCCGGGTATGAAGATTTTACAATTTGCATTTGATTCCGAAAACAATGGCTTTTTACCACAAAATTACGATACTGAAAATTGCGTTGTTTACACTGGAACACATGACAATAATACAACACTTGGTTGGTATAATAATGAAGCAACCGAAAATGAAAAAAACAATGTAAATAAATTTACTGATTTTGATGGCGAGAATATTTCATGGGCATTGATACGTTTAGCAATGCGGTCAAAAGCAAATTGGGCAATAATTCAAATGCAGGATATTTTAGCTTTAGATGAATCGTCAAGAATGAATTTTCCCGGAACAGTAGAAAATAATTGGCAATGGCGAATGAAAAATCTTGAAATTTCTGAAAAAATAAAGAATGATTTGAAAATATTGACAGCTGAAACAAATAGAAACTAATTGAATAAGTTGTGAAAAAATTCTCACAAATGAAAGCTAATAATCTATTCTATAATTTAAAATAATTTGTAAATGAAATCTTTTAAAATAATAATCGTTGTATTTTTTGCATTTATATTCTCATTAAAAGTGTATGCATTTGATACTACGAATGTTCGTATTGAACAACTAAATGATTATTATAAAATCAATGGTGTTTCAAAGACTCAAATTTTTTACAAAAAATATTTTTTATGGGCAGAAATTGTAAATAATAGTAAGATCTATTCAAAAAATACTCAACAAGTTAAGATAAAAAATGAGTTAAATTCATCAATAAATATATCGAGATATTTCTTTAATAATTTCAGTAGTGGAATAAAATTAAATTATTTTAATTTAAGTGATGAACACATAAATTATTCTAATGATTATTCAAAAATGCTCATTGGTTTATCAAATCAATATAAACCCAATATGAAATATATTTTCGACACCGGATATTTGTCGGAAAACAGATTAAAAATTGAAGATAATGGATATTTTATAAAATTAAAAATTATTCCAAATACAGATTATAAATTAAAGCCATTTTCAAATTTGGTTTTTGAGAAAACTAAAAAAAGAGAAAATTATAAATTTGACAATAAATTCATTTTTGATACAGATATTACAAATGATGTAAAAAATAAAATTGAAGGAAGGTACAATGTCATCAATCGGGAATATTTTGTTGATGAGTTAGGAAATAATATTGAAAAAAGATTAAATGAAAGATACAATATTCGAAATAGTTTGACTTTCCCATTATTCTCAAATTCAAAAATGAATTATGATGTGGAATACATTTCAAATAATGATAAACATAGATTTACCTATTCAGATTCTATGGTCAGCCGTGTATATGAAAGGTTTGAATTTAACAATAAGATCAAATTAATAAATAATTTCCATAAATTGAGAACAACATTTTATTTATCAAATGAATACAAACAATATAATTCGAAAGCCACATCTGAAGGAATACATTTACCTGCTGGCTATACTTTTGACAAGAAGAATTTTAAGATCAAATCCTCATATCAATTTTCAAATAAAGATAGTGTTGAAATTAAATATTTCGCTTCATTATTAAATTTCAATACGCCGGATACATCTAATTATGACGATAGAGATGAGTTATCTTATTCTATTAATATGAAGTGGAGACATAGAATAAATTCATATTTAAACTTTGCAATATCTGGAAATTTTTATTTTCATCATTTGGTATATTTGTGGCATCAAAGATCGGCTCAGAATCATTGGAATAGAATATTTTCATTACAATCTGATCTGATGTTAAATATACCTGATAGGATTATTTGGAGTTCACATCAGGAAATATATACTAATTTTTTTGTTTATGATTATGAAAATTTACCATTTGTTCATATTAATAGTATGGTATTCCGAGGATTGAAACTTAATCAAAATTTTAGATATTTTTTTGATAATCGGTATGGAACAAATTTTCAATTCTTTATCAGATGGGAAGATAGGGGTTTTCTAGATTGGGATAATTTTTATCAAGAGTTGACTAATGACAAATTCGAATATAAAGTATCTCTATCCGGTTTTAGGAAATTTAAAAATTTATCAGTTAATGCAGGACCAATGTATTCTCAACGTTTTGAGTATAGATATGACATATCAAATAATAAATATTTGAGTTTTTATTCATATAGAAAGGGTGTGAATTTGTCTATAAAATATAAAAGGATATTTAATATTAATTATAATATACAGAAAATAAAACAATCTAATAGAGAATCATATTATAATAATTCCGGATTTGTGAGCATTCATTTTGTTATTTAAAGAAATATTTTCTCGTTAAGACGCCAAGTCGCCAAGAAATTTAATTTAATATTAAACTTACAAATTGTACGAAAATTGGAGTTATGGATTTTTAATTTTTAACTTTTCACTTCTCAATTCTCACTTTTCACAACTTCGTTCCGGTGTTCTTAACTCCGTATTCGTTTTGTTTGCACAAAGTCAAATTCAACTTTCGCATTCCGTATTCAAATAAATGCTTATTAAGGTCATTAATTACTAAACTTCAGTTTTGCCATATTACAAAATCGCTTAATTACTCTGGCTATATCTTCTCAATAATCAGTTTTTTCTTTGTGATTGTTTCTTCCGACAATTCCAATCTTGATTCTATTTTTTTCTCAATATTATTTACTGCATCTTTGTCATTTGAATGTATTCTAAAAATAAGATCATTTCTATCTATTTTATCACCAATCTTTTTGTGTATTTCAATACCAGAAACAGGATCAATTTTATCTTTACTTGTTCGACGTCCAGCTCCAAGATCAATTGCATCTAATCCCAGTTGCATCGAATTTACTTTTTGTAAATAACCAGTATTTTTCGCAACTATATCTTTGATAAATTTTGCATTTTTATATTTTTGTGGATCATCTAAGAATGAAATATCGGCTTCTTGATTTTTTGCAATTTCTTTTAATTTTTCAAAAGCAGCCCCGCTATCGATCAGGTCATTTAATTCTTTTTTTATCTCGTTTACGTTTTTTGTCGGATTTCCCATCAGTAAAGATTCTTGAGCCAATTCCAATGTTACTTCTTTTACATCAACCGGGCCATTCCCCTTTAATACATCGAGTGATTCTTCTATTTCTAACCAATTACCAATTTTATTTCCTAATGGTTGATCCATATCGGTAATTACAGCCCTTACCTTCAAACCATAATCTTCACCAAAATATTTTAATTTTTTTGCTAATTCCAAACTCTTTGAATATTCTTGAATAAATGCTCCATTTCCAGTTTTGACATCCAGCACTAATCCTTCAATTCCTTCAGCAATTTTTTTGCTTAATATTGAACCGCAGATCATAGGGATTGAACGAACTGTAGCTGTTACATCTCTCAAAGCGTATAATTCTCTATCAGCAGGGCAGATATCATCCGTTTGGCCAATTAAAGCACAACCAATTTCATTTGTCTGTTTTTTGAATTGTTCAATGCTCATATTTGTATTAAATCCGGGAATACTTTCTAACTTATCTAAAGTTCCTCCCGTATGTCCCAAAGCTCTTCCTGAAATCATAGGAATTTTTACCTTCCCTGTTGCAGCTAAAAGTGGAGCTAAAATAATAGAAATTTTGTCACCAACGCCGCCTGTGCTGTGTTTATCAACTATAAATTTATCCGATTTTTTGAATTTTATTCTCTTACCGCTATTTATAATAATATCCAAAAAATGAGCGGTTTCTTTTTCTGTCATTCCTTTGAAATAAATTGCCATTAAAAGTGCTGACATTTGATAAGCCGGAATTTCTTTATTTAAAAAACCGATAATAAAAAATTTGAGTTCATCTTTATTTAATTCTTTTCCCGATTGTTTTTTCTCAATAACTGAATATGCTAACATTTTTATTCCCCTATTTTATAATTTTTTGACAATTCTTTGTACTCTTCTGCTGATTTCAAAATATGCTCATATTCTCCATTACTGATGTTACGAACTATTTTTCCGGGTACTCCTACGATTAATTTTCGTTTTGGAACAATAAAATTTTCCTTTATCAATGCCCCGGCTCCTATAATAGATCCTTCACCAATTTTTGCTCCACTTAAAATCGTTGCTCCCATTCCGATCAAAGTATTTGAGGCAATTTTACATCCATGTATCGTACAGTTATGTCCTACAGTTACATTTTTGCCAATTATCGTTGAATCATTTCCATAATCTACATGTATAACTGCGCCATCTTGAATATTTGTATTTTCCCCAATTTTTATACAATTGATATCAGCTCTTAATACAGAATTAGGCCAGATATTTACATTTTCACCAACTTCTACATCTCCAATGATCGTAACATTTGGAAAGATTTTTGCAGAATCTGCAATTTTTGGTTTTTTATCTAAATAATTTATAATCATTGATCGTCCTTTTTTTTCTTTTTAAATTTAAAATACTTGAGAATATTGATATTTATTCTTTCGTGAATAGCATACCAAGTTAACATAATTCCGATAGATCCAATGATAATATTTGCACTCCACATTGCGATCCACGCAGATAATAAATTTCGATCGGAAAGTCGTTCTCCAGTCATTAACAATGCCCAATATACAAAGAAAAAGACTAAACTAAACGATCCGGCAACAGCAAGATTCCCTTTTCTTGATAACATTCCCAGTGGTGCCCCAATTAATACAAAAATAATGCAAGCTACAGGCATAGATATCTTTTTATGGATTTCCACCAAATATTTATTTTCCTGTTTAGTATGCTCGCCATATATTTTAATATTTGATTTTAGTCTATTTTTTAGATTATTTAGTTTTCTAATTTTTCTTTTATAAAATTTGGATTTATCTTGAGTAATATTTGATTTTAATGAATCCTTCTCATATGCTGCGATTTCACTAATCAATACTTTTTGCATAGCAGATAGTTTTGTCTTTGAAGTATCTAAATTATATAATTTAAATTTATCTAGAATTCTTGTCCGAATATTATTCTTATATCTTCTGCTTATTTTAACACGCTCATACATTTGTTGAATGTTCATTTCTCTATCACCACGATATTTTGAATCTTTTCTATCCAACAATAGATCCGGAACAGGTATCACAATTTTGTGTTTATCAAAATTTAAAATACGATAAACATCTGAATCGCTTCTTTGTAATTCGTGAAATTCTCCATTGAATAAATTTAAAATAACTTTGTTACCAACTACTTCTAACATACCTCGTTTAGCATATATAGTTACCTGTTCGTTTTTTTCTGTTGTGTGATAGATTAGAATATTTTTCAATGTATCATTTTTCTTTTCTCTTATGAATAAACGATAACCCGGAATATCATCTATAAAGTAACCCGCTTCAATACTAAGATCCGGATGTTTGCGTGAAATATCTCTTCTCAATAATTTTGCTTTATGATTTGCATCTGGCAAGATATTATTATTAAAAAATATAAGAAAAATTGTTATTAAAGTTGCAAAAAGTAGAGAAGGCCTGATTATCTTTCTAAAATTTATTCCGGAAGCTCTTAATGCAGTCAATTCATTATCTTCACCTAAACGTCCATAAGCCATCAAAGTAGATATCAAGACAGCCATTGGAACCGCTTGAGCTACTACCCAAGCTAAATTAAGGATTATAAATTCTATCATTACAAAAGGACTTAAGTTTTTGCCTACCAATTTATCTAACTGTTGGATTAAATATTGTGCTAAAAATAAAAATGAAATAATAAATAAAGAGCCCAAAAATGGTGCTAAATGTTCCTTAAAAATATAAAAGTATAGTCGTGGAATTCTTTTCATAACAAGCATAATATAATCAAAATATCTATTTATTTAAATGTTTTTTTTAGAATTAATATTTGAATAATTAATTTGATTTATCTGAAACACCCCGAAAATTCAAGATAAATAAAATATTCTAATTATGTTTTTATTAATTTAATGATTTATGGAGTAAAATAACCCCTCCAAGGGCGGGCAAGCATGTTATTTTATTAAATTTCGGAGAAATTTAAATATGATGGCAAATTAATGGAATATTTGTTAAAAAAGCTGCGCTTTTTTTGCATTAACATGGTTAATGCACTCCAAAAAAAACAAAGCAATCTCTTAATAAAATAAATTAATATGATAATATTAAAAACAATTTAAAAATATTATTTATATAACATACTATGCTATCGATAGTTATACGAATTATTCTCGTTTTTTTCGGGGTGTTTCAGTTAATTTGGTTTATACATTGATTATTATTGTATTAAATAATAATTTAATATATATTTTATGCTATGAAAAGAGTAGTGAATTTTAAATAAGGAATTAAAATGAAAAAAATATTAACATTTGTAACCATTATTTTATTCGTTACTGTAGCTTTTTCAGAAACCGGCAAAATTGAAAAAATTCAAAAGGCAATCATAAAAAAAGGTGCAAATTGGGAAGCAGGTGAAAATTGGGTAACTCGTTTATCAAAAGAAGAACAGAAAAAATTATGTAATTATAAAAGAGTGATACCAAAATTACAAAAAGGTGATTTGTTGCAATTGGAAATGACTGAAAATTTGCCAAGTGAATTTGATTGGCGAGATAAAGATGAAAAAAATTGGGTGACAGCAGTTAGAGATCAAGATACTGCAGGAACTTGCTGGGCATTTTCTACACTTGGACAAGTTGAATCTTGGTGGAAAATAAAAAATTCCATGCCGGATTCTGCAATTGACCTTTCAGAACAATTTTTGGTTTCTTGTAATCCGAATGTTAGAGCAAATTCAGGATATTGGGTAGCCAGTGCATTAGATTTTATTATTGAGCAAGGCGGTGTAGCAACTGAAACCTGTTTTCCATATTCCCATAATGATGCACCTTGTACTAATGGATGTTCAAATTGGCAAGATGATGCAGTATCAATTCCCGACTGGGGATATATTACTTCAAATATTGCCGATGTGGAAACAATAAAAAATGCAGTTTATCGTCATCCTGTTTCTGCTTCGTTTATTGTCTATTCAGATTTTCCTACTTATGTAAATGGTGTCTATGAGCATGTTTGGGGCGAAGATGAAGGCGGACATGCGGTATTAATTGTCGGTTGGATTGATTCACTGGAATGTTGGATAGTCAAAAACAGTTGGGGGACAAGTTGGAATCCGGGTGGAGATGATCCGGGTTATTTTAAAATTAAATGGGGCGAATGTGATTTTGGTGAATATAGTGAATTTGTTTATAATAATAAAATTTCCGGGGATGCTTTTAATGTTTATGATAAAGTGTTGGAAATATCAATAAAACCGGGAAATTCTACAACAAGGACAACGGCATATAAAAACAATGATAACTCTACAGCTTTAGAATATGCGAGTACAATTACTTACGATTCAAATAAATTAATTGAAATTGACAAAAAACATTTTCATACAGATACTTCTAATGCTTATGATGGGAAAAGTTGGTGGTGTGGTGATACAAGTATTAATGGATATGATGATCATTGGTTGGATTATTTAGAAACTCCAATAATAGATTTGTTAAGCACAACTTCACCAAATTTATCATTTAAGGGATATTGGGCAGTTGAATCACCAGGTGGTGAAGATCCTCCATACGACGGCTGGGACGGATGCAATGTTTGGGTTTCTACTGACGGCGGTAAAAATTTTAATGTAATTGAACCAATTTCTCCGATTTATGATTGCCAACATTTATGGAGTTTTGGTCATCCCGGACAAGGTTGGGGAATGGGAACTGAAATCGCCGGTTGGGCAGGAAAAAGTAATAGTTGGAAAGAT
>JAYEOX010000094.1:0-13909 GCA_034723415.1 Fidelibacterota bacterium
GAATTAGCAAAACAAATTGACGAAAAAAAATCACCAAAAGATTCAAAGTCAAATACTACAATGATTTTAACGAACAAAAATGGTAAAACACAATCAAAGACAATTCGTTCCATCCAAAAAGACGATAATGAAAAACAGATGATTTGGTTTTTATCGCCTGCACGAGATAAGGGTGTTGCTTTCTTGAAGATTGAACATAAAAATAGAGATGATGAGATGTGTTTATGGCTTCCGGCATTCAAAAAGATCAGAAGGATCCGCTCGTCAAATAAAAGCGATAATTTTATGGGTTCGGACATGTCTTATGAAGATATGACAACTCGCGATATTGATGAATATAAATATAAATTATTAAAAGAAGAAAAAATAGATGATATAGATTACTATGTTCTAAAAAGTATTCCACTGCCAAAAACAGAATCAACTTACAATTACATAATTTCTTGGATCAATAAAAATGATCTCACGATAGTGAAGGAAAAATTTTTTGATAAAAATGACAAATTATACAAGATCAAAACTGTGAAATATAAAAAAATTGACGGTTATGACACACCAACTGAATTTTTTATGAAAGATGTACAAGAGGAACATACGACAAAACTTACTATAACCAACATTGAGTTGGATACCGGCGTAAAGGATTATCTATTCCAAGAGAAAAATCTTAAAAGAGCGCCGAGATGGTAGGGAAAATTAACCACCGAAAGCACCGAAAGATAGGTTAAAAACATGAAGAAAATTAACCACCGAAAACTCCGAGAGACACCGAAGAATAGGTTAGGGTTAAGATTGAGGTTGAGGTTGAGGTTGGGGTTGAGGTTGAGATAAAATATGGGATTATTTATGAAAACAATAAAGACAATTATATTACTTCTAATTTTAAATAGTGCAATTTTCGCTTTGGGCATTTCATATTCCGGTGAAATAAAATCATCATTAAAATATCAGCCATCGGACGGAACTCTTTTAGAATTACCATTTCGCATAGCGAATATTGATCTTGATATCTATCATAAGAATCTTGAATTGCAAAGTAGTTTCGCATTAGAAACACGCTGGGAGAATCTCGACAAGACCAAATTTCAATTGAGAGAATTATATCTTCACTGGTATCCGAGGTTTGGCGAGGTAAAAATCGGAAAGATAATTCATGCTTGGGGATACGCTGATCAAAACAATCCGATTGATAATATAAATCCATATAATTTTTATTATTTATTTGGTACAGGAATTGAGAGAAAAATCGGTTCATGGTCGGGGGGTATTTCCGTGAATATTGGAAGTATAAATGTTGAAGGAATTTTCATACCGGAACACAACACAAATAAATTGCCATATAATGAAGATGATTTCCCAATTCAAATGGGTGATGAACCGCCGAAAGAATTGATGTTAAAAATAGACGATCCTTATGAATATGGAATTAGATTAAAACATAATATTTTGGGATTTGATTATAGTGTTTCATATTTTCATTGTTATGACAGGAATCCAACAAATCTTGGAAGCACTAAATACGGCGCACTCTTTTTTATTGGATATAAAAAAAATGATATTGTCGGGTTAGATATTTTGCGATTTATCGGGGACTTCACAATTCGTGCGGAATCAGCATATTTCTTTTCATCAAATTTTTATGATTCAACTCTCTTTGCGTTAAAATTTAAACAAGATGTGCAATATTTACAATATGTTATTCAAGTGGAATATGACTCTCCATTTGATATAAAATTTACAACTCAATTTATGCAAAATTATATTGTCTCTGCTGAAGGTAGCGGATGGGATATGCAAAATAGAGAACATTCTACAGATTTAGAAAGTTTTTTTATACCCGGAGTCGGAATCCCATTTTTATCGTTTATGGACAGGGGAATATCTCTCGGGGCAAATGTGTTCTTTATGGACGATAGGTTAGAATTGGAGGGACTCACACTATTTAATCTTGAAGAAATAGATAAATATAGCGGACAAATGACTGCCTTAAATAGTTCGTATTATTTCTTACAAAATTTCGAAGTAGAATTAAGTTATCTATGGATTGTTGGAAACGACGACGAGAATAATTTTTTAACTAAGATGGAAGATTTTTCACATTTGAGTTTTGGCTTGAATTATCATTTTTAAGAATTCCTACCACAGAGCACACAAAGAAATCACAAAATATTAATGGGATTTAAATATTTTTATTTCTAATTTCCTAATTTTGATTTGTGATAATTCGTGTAACTCGTATCAAAAAAAAGCAAACATTTTTGCGTCAGTGTCTTTTATATTTTGGGTAAGATAATCTAATATTTTTTCTTGAATCTCGTCATAAGGGTTAACCTTCCGATTTTTTGAGGAAGATATGACTAAATTATATTTAGTTTTTTTCCGACTTTTTCAAATTTATCGAGTGCTATGTCAAGCTGTCTGTCAGTATGAGTGGCCATAAAACTGGCACGGATCAAGCAATCATTCGGTGGAACAGCAGGTGGGATAACCGGATTGATAAATACACCTTCCTCTTTAAGCATTTTCCACATCCTGAATGCAATCATCATCTCACCAACATGCAGGGGAATAATCGGAGTGTTACTCACCCCGATATCGTATCCCATTTCTTTAAAGCCCTTTTGCATTTTTCTGGTGTTTTTCCATAGTTTTTCGATTCTTTCCGGTTCATTTTTCATAATATTCAGAGCTGCAATAACAGAAGCCGCAGATGCAGGTGGTAAACTGGCACTAAAAATTAAAGGTCTGGAGAAATGCTTGAGATAATGCAGCATGTTTTCATCTCCGGCAATAAAACCACCAATAGAAGCCAAGGATTTGCTAAAAGTTCCCATAATAAGGTCAATATCATCTGTTAAACCAAAATGATTACTTGTTCCAGAACCTTTTTCACCAAGTACACCGATAGAGTGGGCATCGTCAACCATTACTTCGGCATGATATTTTTCTGCAAGTTTGGTAATTTCAGGAAGATTAGCAATATCACCTTCCATACTAAAGATGCCATCTACAACGATTAATTTTGATTTATCTTCAACTTTTTTCAGAATTCGAGCTAAATCTTTCATATCGTTGTGATTGAATCTGAGCATTTTCCCATAGGAAAGGCGAGCACCATCTATAATACTTGCGTGATCCAGTTTATCACTTATAATAAAATCACCTCGCCCCACGATTGTTCCAATAGTACCTAAATTCGCCTGAAATCCAGTTGAAAAAGCTAGCGCAGTTTCCTTTCCAACCAAGTCAGCCAATTTTTCTTCAAGTTCAATATGAATATCCAAAGTTCCATTCAGGAATCTGGAACCAGCACATCCAGTTCCGTATTTTTTTGTTGCTTCAATTGCAGCTTCTTTGACTTTGGGGTGATTTGTCAATCCCAGATAGCTGTTTGAGCCAAACATCAGTGCCTTTTTTCCATTAACTATTACTTCTGTATCCTGATCCGAGCTGATAACTCTAAAATAGGGATAAAATCCCATTTTCTGAACTTTCTTTGCTTCTGTAAATTTATCACATTTTTCGTATAAACTCATCAATCTCCTATCTGTAATATTTTTCCCTTATAAAAATCATTTTTTCATTTAAATTATCAATAACAGTTTTATTTAAATATCTATTTTTTAACACAGTATATTATAATAAATATAAATGAGGAAAGCAAACATTTTTGCATTTCTAATTTTTATCACTCTTTAAATTATTATTTAACGCGTCTTTTTTCCCTTCAATATAATTTGAATATATTCTTGTTGTTGGATAAGCAAAATCAATATCGTTATTTTTGCCAAATTCTATAAGGATTTTTTCCCAAAAATTTTCTTCTACAGATCTTCTTTGACGCGGCTCTACCAAAAATCTGATAGTAAGTAAAACACCACAATCTTTTACATTGAGATAGACAATTGGAGTCAAATTATTATAAATTATCAGATATTTTCTTGCGGCAGCTTTTATTTGTTTTTCTACTTTTGCCGGTATGTTTTTTCTATAATCAAAAGCAATTTTATTTAGTATCTTTCTTGCTTTTTGCCAATTACTTTCAAATGTTAACAATACCGGGATCTCATGCCAAATATATTCAAAACCAAAATGATAATTTGCCAAATGTTCGGTGAACACTTTTCCGTTCGGTATATGGATCATTCTGCCTGTACTTTGGTCTGCATCCACCCAATTACCAATTTCCAAAATGGTAAATTGAAATGGACGAATATCAACAACATCACCGGCAACTCCACCAATTTGAATTCTATGTCCAACTTCAAGTGGTTGTCGCCACATAATAAAAACAAATCCCGCTAAGTTGACAAAAACATCTTTTAATGCAATAGCAATTCCGGCCGAAAACAGTCCAATTATTGTTAAAATAGAACCGGTGCCTTTAAACCATATTCTCCCGATTAATAAGAATCCCAACAACGCAACAATATATGAAAATGTTTTATTCCATTGATAAGTTGTTTTAGCTTCTTCAACATTACGGCGGACAATGCGGCTAAATATTTTTTTAATTATCCATAAAATTAAAATTATTATTATGGACTTTATCACATTTAAATAAATACCTGTATCTAATTGTGAAAATAATTCAACTATTTTTTCTTTATTAAATAGATCATTCATGTTTCTTTACCCCGCCGGCCAAGTGAATTTTCTACCGGCTAATAAATGTAGATGAATATGCTCCACTTCTTGTCCTCCATTTGGCCCATTATTAAAAACTAACCGATACCCGTTTTTTACATTCATCTTTTCGGCTATCTGTTTTGCAGCAAACACCAAATCACCCATAAGTGAACTATCATTTTTCTCTAAATTTTCTATTCGAGAAATATGTTTCTTGGGAATAATTAAAATGTGAATAGGTGCCTGTGGATTCAAATCTTTGAAAGCAATTAATTTATCATTTTCAAAGACAATATCTGATTCGATTTCACCTTTAATAATTTTACAAAATATACAATTTGTCATTTAACTACTCCTTTTTATTTTTTTATAAAATTCTTATTAAGTTTAATAATAAAATACGAATATTAAAACATTTTTTTTATAAAATATTTGGAATTTTGTTATAATTTGTTATATTTAATTGATTGTTGAAAAATAGGGGGCGTAAAGGTTTCGACGGGATTGTAAGGTCTTTACAGTAGCATACCGAGGTTTTCAGGACTCCTCGTCTCTTTTGAGATCATTGTGATAAATCAACCTGAGTTAAGTTTTAAATGCAAATAATTTTGCACTTGCTGCGTAGATAATATTTACGTAGTCGTCTATCTTAATATGTTTGTGTGTTAAGAATAGGCGTCGTTTTCACAAACTCGTTATTTGTTTTGTTTGAGGATAAATAATTAAACTTTTCAAACTGGTTCTTTTGTGATTTGTTCGTTGTTCATAGAAGAATAAGAAAGCCACAATTAACTATGTATGTAGAATCTGTTTTGGTCTCTTTTTCGGACCCGAGTTCGATTCTCGGCGCCTCCACAAAAAATTCAAGGTAAAAATATGGGTTATTTCCCAAGACCAGGAAAATATGTAATAAAAGATGATGAAGATGATAAACGATTCAACTTCGGCAAACACATTCATCATCGTAAACCACCACGCTCACTATTATGGATAATTTTTCTTTTCGCTGCCTTGTTATTTTTATTTCTATCACTACGAAATATAATATAAATTGAATATGATCACGAATTGAGCTAAATATTTTTTCATCGAATTGATCGAATTTGGCTAATTGTTCTTTTCATCTAATTAATCGAATTAATCTAATTGCTTCTTTTCATCGAATCAATCGAATTAATCTAATTGCTTCTTTTCATCGAATCAATCGAATTGAACTAATTGTTTTAACACAGAATTGAAATAATTGTTAATTATTTTGTATCAAAATAATTAATTTGTTCATATAATGACAATTTTTAATTAACTTTAAGTATGGAAAAAAAGAAAAACAAATGATTGATCCGCATGTTCATTTACGAGATTGGCAACAGTCAAATAAAGAAACGGTCTGCCATGGTTTAAAAATTGCAGATAAGGTTGGTTTAGATGCCATCTTTGAGATGCCAAATACCGATCCATCAATTATTGATAAAGAAACAGTTATGACAAGAATAAAATTAGCAGATTCATGCAATGTAAATATTTTTCATGGTTTGTATATTGGTTTAACAATTCACAAAAAACAAATAACTGAAGCTGTGAAATTACACAATAAATTGTTCCCGCGAGTAGTTGGTTTTAAATTATATGCCGGACCTTCAACAGGATCACTTGCCGTTAAAGATTACGGTCATCAAAAATTTATTTTTCGAACTCTTAAAAAATTAAATTACAAAGGTGTTGTTGCGGTTCACTGTGAAGACGAAACGCTTTTCGAATCGGATAAATGGATTCCACACATTCCTATTACACACTCTGAAACAAGACCTCCGGAAGCAGAAATCTCTTCTGTAAAAAACATTCTAAAAATTGCTCAAGATATAAAGTTTGATGGCAGTGTTCACATTTGTCATGTTTCTGTTCCGGAATCAGTCAACGAAATTGAAAAAGTAAAAAAACAAAATCAGATAAAAGTGTCTTGCGGGGTTACCTTTCATCATGCACTTTTGCATAAACAATTAATGAAAAAAACAAATGGAATTGTGTTAAAAGTCAATCCACCTTTGCGAGACGAGAAAATTCAAAAAGAAATGTTCCAATTGTTGTTAGATAAAAAAATCGATGTTATCGAGACAGATCACGCTCCTCATCAATTAGTAAATAAATTAAGAGAACCATATTCATCCGGAATCCCCGCATTGCCTTTTTATCCAAAATTTATTCAAATTCTTAAGGAAAATGGAATGTCGGATAATGAAATTTTAGATCTAACCCATAATAATATTAACAAAATTTTTAATATGGACATTCAAAATACGCATAAACAAAGATCTGCAATTCCTAAAAATGAATACGAATTTCAGCCGTTTGATTTTTTAAATAAATAATTTTTATTTCATCTTAAAAATTGATAAACTATAACAACAAAAAAAGGAATATGAAAAAATTGAAACAGAGTGGAATAAATATAAATTTGGGTAATAGTTGTTCAAACATTGCATATTCCTGGGCGAAAAAAACTTTTATTAATCGATCTGACGGAATTGGTAAACCATTAACAAATCTTGATGGCGCATTTTCAAATATTCTAAATTATAACGGTACAAATATTGGAATTTCATCTGACGGAATTGGTACAAAAATTGAGTTAGCAGAGCGAACCGGAATTTACAATACAATTGGATTTGATTTAATCGCAATGATCGCTGACGACTTAATTGCAAATGGTATTGAGATGGTAAATTTTACAAATATTCTCGATGTTGACAATTTAGATGAAAATATTATTAATTCCTTAATGGAAGGGCTGAACAAGGCAGCAAATTTTTCTGATGTGATCATTACCGGTGGTGAAATAGCAGAGCTCGGTGACAGAATAAATGGGTTTGGAAATAAAATGCACTTTAACTGGTGTGGCTCAGGAATTGGAATACTACCCAAGGGTCGATCTGCAATTGACGGAACTAAAATAAAATCCGGAGATGTGATCATTTCATTAAGAAGTCGTGGATTTAGAAGCAACGGATTTTCTTTGATCAGAAAAATAATGAATGATAATTTTGGCAATAATTGGCATGAAAGATCCTACAATGAAAATGAAACTTGGGGTGAAAAATTACTTACACCATCTTTAATTTATACACCACTTATTAAAAAAATATTGACAAAAAATTTAAACATAAAAGGAATTACACATATTACAGGTGGGGGAATTATTGACAATCTTGCTCGCACATTGAAAGTATCTGACAAAGGAGCGGAGATTGATAATATTTTTACACCATTGAAAGTAATGAGAGATATTCAAAAATTAGGAAATGTTTCTGAAAAACAATCATACAAATTATGGAATATGGGAAATGGAATGTTATTGATCGTTGATAAAACAGAAGTAGATGATATTTTAAAATTAATTAGTTCCGAAAACTATGAAGCAAAGAAATGTGGTGAAATTATAAATAAAAATGTTATTTCACTTCAAACAAATGGTAATCATCCAACAAAAATAACAAATAATAACTTGGAGGGGTAATGCTCAAAACAAAACGATTAGTAGCACTTGATGTCTTTCGTGGCGCAACAATTGCCTTAATGATCATGGTCAATAATCCAGGAAGCTGGGGGCACATTTATTCACCATTGGGACATTCCAAATGGTCTGGTTGCACACCGACAGATTTAGTATTCCCGTTTTTTCTGTTTATTGTTGGCGTTTCAATGTGGTTTGCTTTTAAGAAATTTGATCATCAATTTACAAAACCTGCTGTTATTAAGGTTATTAAACGCGCGTTCATTATTTTTGGAATTGGGCTTTTCCTTAATGCTTTGAGACCGGTTGGCAGCTTTTCAGAATTTTTTACACATTGGAGAATCGTCGGAGTATTGCAACGAATCGGAATTGCTTATGGAATTGGTTCGCTGATAGTTTTATATTTTGATGAGAAAAAAATTAAATGGATCGCCGGAATTCTTCTAATCGGTTATTGGATATTGCTTGCTTTTTCAGGAGGATTTTCGTTAGAGGGTAATCTTGTAAGAAAAATTGACATTTTATTACTCGGAACTAATCATATTTATCATGGTTATGGCGTTCCATTTGATCCAGAAGGATTGCTCAGCACAATACCTGCAATTGTAACAGCAATTTTGGGTTATTTTACAGGTAAAATAATTACAACTTCTTCTGACAACAAAACCATTGTTAAAAAATTGCTCTTAAAAGGAGTTGGATTTACAATTCTCGGATATTTGTGGGGAATGTTTTTCCCGATCAACAAACCAATTTGGACAAGTTCCTATGTAATTTATACCGGTGGACTTTCAATGATAATACTTGGAATTGCAATTTTCCTAATTGATGTTAGGGGATATAAAAAACTTACTCAACCATTGGTTGTATTTGGTATGAATCCATTATTTATTTTTGTTTTATCTTCATTCGTTGCAAAAACATTGGTTTTTTTAATAAAATGGGAAACTGCTGACGGCAGTATGATAAATGCAAAAACCTGGTTATACCAAAATATTTATATGCCGCTTGCAAACAATGTGGAGATAAATGCTTCATTCTTATTTGCCATTTCAATAATAATAATCTATTGGTTAATTGTTGACATCTTATATAAGAAAAGGATCTTTATTAAAATTTAATGATAGCTAAAAAACGATTACGAACACGTTTATCCATTCTCTTTTTGCAATTTATTTTTGTATTTATTTACTCATGTAAATTAAGTGATCTTTGGTTTTCCGACATAAAATTTACACAGAAAGAAAAGAGACAAATAGTCGAACTTGAAAAGGTAATGAAAAATGCTAATAGCAAATATAACTTTAATGGCAGCGTTTTAGTTGGAATAAAAGACAAAATAATTTTTAATCAATGTTATGGATTTGCAAATTTTGATGAAAAAGATACATTAACAACGAGTTCAATTTTTCAACTTGCATCATTAAGTAAGCAATTTACTGCAATGGGAATCATGATACTAAAAGAGAGTGGTAAATTGAAATATGATGATAAAGTTAAAAAGTTTATTCCGAAATTTCCCTATCCTAATATTACGATCAGACATTTGTTAAATCATACATCCGGGTTGCCAAATTATCTTTGGCTTGTAGATAGGTTTTGGAATCTGTCAGAACCGCCATATAATGATGACGCTATAAGAATTTTAATTGCTGAAAATCAATATCTAAATTTTAATCCAGGTGAAAAATTCCAATATTCAAACACTAACTATGTCGTACTTGCTTCAATAATTGAAAAAATATCCAAAATGAGATTTGGCGATTTTTTAGATAAAAACATATTTAAACCGCTTGACATGAAAAATACTTTTGTTTACAGCACGGCTTTAAAAGATAACGAAAACAGAAAAATGGTTCCGGGTTATAGGCACTATAGCAGAGGATATAGAAAATTACCGAAAACAAAATTTGACGGGATAGTTGGGGATAAAGGAATTTATTCTACGACAGGTGATCTATATCGATGGGATCAGGCATTGTATAATGAAAAGATTGTTGATAAAGAAACATTAGTCGATGTATTCAGTAATGGAATGTTAAAGAATGGTAAGAAAGTGAAATATGGTTTTGGCTTTAGAATTAAGAAAGATAAATTTGGGAATCGAATAATTTATCATAATGGTTTATGGGAAGGTTTCCGCAATTCAATAATCAGAAACACCCAAGATAAAACAACGATAATCATTTTAGAACATACTAATTGTAGATATAAATATAGATTACTAAGAAAAATTGAAAGAATTGTAAATAAAGATTAATATTTTTTCGAAACTTTTAAGATCAAAAATTTATTTAACTATTATTTATTAAAAATAAATTTATTATATTAATAAAGTAATGACAGGCAACTAATATAAAGAGGATTTTAAACATGAAAAATGCAATAAAAATAATAATATCAATCCTCTGTGCTGCTATTCTATTTGCCAATAATGATCCGATTGTCAAAACCGGAATTGAAGTGTTACGAGAAAATAATTTTAATATTCTAAAAAATAAAAATGTAGGGTTAATTACGAATCCAACCGGTGTTGATTCAAAATTAAAATCGACAATAGATATTTTAAACCAAGCCAAAAATGTAAATTTAATAGCTATGTATGCACCTGAGCATGGAGTGCGTGGCGATTATACTGCCGGTGAGCATGTTAATACTTATATTGACAGGGCAACCGGTGTTACCGTCTATTCTCTATATGGAAAACATCGTAAACCATCTCCCGAAATGTTAAAAAATATTGATGTCTTGATCTATGATATTCAAGATACCGGCTGTCGTTCATATACCTATATTAGTACAATGGGATATGCAATGGCTGCCGCCGCTGAAAATAATATCAAATTCGTTGTACTTGACAGACCAAACCCTTTGAATGGAAATAGGGTAGAGGGCAATATTGTTGAAGATGGATACTTTTCAATGGTGAGTGCTTTTCCAATTCCCTATGTTTATGGCTTAACTTGTGGAGAACTCGCTAAAATGCTTAATGAAGAAAACATGTTACCAGATAATATCAAATGTGATCTGTCAATTGTACCAATGAAAAATTGGAATAGAAATATGTCGTTTGCAGACACAAAATTACCTTGGGTTCCTTCGTCT
This sequence comes from Fidelibacterota bacterium, assembly GCA_034723415.1. Classification (GTDB taxonomy): domain Bacteria; phylum Fidelibacterota; class Fidelibacteria; order Fidelibacterales; family Fidelibacteraceae; genus TCS52. The sequence continues at coordinate 11,243 of JAYEOX010000094.1, forward strand.
CCACATATTCCTCATAAATATTCTCCCTTTTATTATGTCGCTTCGGGAATAATAGGAGAATTGGGCATATTCAATATTGGTGTTGGTTACACATTGCCTTTCCAAATTTATTCTGCTAAATGGATTAATCCATATAAACTTGCCGAGGAGATGAACAAACTTAAATTACCTGGCGTAATATTTCGTCCCATAACTTTTAAGCCATATTATTACCATTTAAAAGGTGAAAAACTCGGCGGTGTTCAAATTCACATTGTTGATTATTCTAAAGTCAATTTAATGTCTATGCAATTTCACTTTTTAGAAATCGTTCATAAATTATATCCAAATAAAGGACTTTTCTCTGAAGCAAAAAAACGACATAAAATGTTTGACAAAGTTTGCGGAACCGATAAAATCCGTAAAAAATTCTCAAAAAATTATAAATTCAAAGATGTAAAACCTTTTTTAGAAAAAGATGTTGAAGAATTTAGAGAAAAATCAAAAAAATATTATTTGTATAAATAAAAATGCTAAGAGTAAACCATATAAGACATATAAGAAAATATAAGTATAATAAAATAGAAGCCTTATATGCCCTTATATTCCTTATATGGTCCAAAAAATTAAATTAAAAAGGGAGAAAATCATGAAGAAAATTGGATTAATGTTGTTGGGAATACTGATAGCGATCAGTTTATTTGGACAGACAGCCAACAAAGAATTTCGTGCTACTTGGTCTATCACTTGGCATCAATTTTGGAGTAGTGGAAGTGTTGATCAGCTAAAAGCACGAACAAGAGAAATTTTAGACGATCATAAAGAAGCAAATATGAATGCTGTCTTATGGCATGTTCGTCAAGGTGGAACTGTATATTATCCATCATCAATAGAACCGTGGGGTTCATATCTCGGATATTCAGATCCCGGTTACGATCCGTTAGAATATGCAATTAAGGAAGCTCATAAAAGAGGAATGGAATTGCATGCTTGGTTTAACACTTTTGCAGCATCAAGCACACATAGCGGTACTCCGTCAGCAGAACATCCGGAATGGGTTTGCCGTGATCAAAGCGGAAATACAATGACTTCCAGTAGAGCTTTATCGCCGGGTCTTGCTGATGTACGCCAATATACGGTAGATCTCGCAATGGAAATTGTAAATAATTATGATGTCGACGGAATTCATTTTGATTATGTTCGCTGGAATGAATATAGCAGTGGAACTACCTCAATCTTATTAGCAAAAAAAGCGGAAGATTTAGGAGTTCGTCAATTAGATGGAATGTGGACTGAAGAGGAAATTGAAACATTAAAAGCATCTTACAAATCAACAACCGGTTCAAGATATTTATATGATGTAAATCATCCTTATAGTAGCGGAAAACCAAGCGGATACGATTCTTGGGAAGATTGGTGGCGAGCAAGCACAAATGAATTTATTAGCATGCTTCATGATTCTGTCCAAGATGTAAAACCATGGGTAAAAGTTTCTGTCGCTGCCCTTGGCAGATATAAAGCAGGTGGTTGGAATGGATATTATACTGTATATCAAGATGCTGCCAAATGGTTCAATGAAGGTTGGGTTGATTTGATGACGCCAATGCATTATCACTGGACAGATGCTGATGGATTTTATAATGAATTAAAAGATGATTGGGAGCCATACATTTCACAAGCAATTAGTGATGGAAGAATATATTCAGTAGGTCCGGGTTCATATAATTTCGGAAGTAATTGGAATAATCATCCATCTGTTGTAGAAAAAGTTAGAACAATTAGTTGGATTGACGGTCAACATTTTTTCAGTTACGGTTCTTGGAAAGATCATCAATATTGGCAAGAAGCGGGAGAAACTTTTTACAGAAGTAAAACAAAACAGAAACCGGCTACATTTTTACATAATGCTACACCGGATGCTCCGATAATGTCATTCACAAAATTAGACAGTTTCAATTATGAAATTGAAATCACTCCTGCCGGCTCTGTTACAGATAATCAATGGTTCATTTTATATCGTGATGTGAGCAATTCTGTTGATGTAAATTCTTCTGATATCGTAGGAATATATTTTGGACAAAGCACATTCAAAGACACAATGACATTTGACGGATATCAAAATTATAATGGTCAATATTATTATTCCGCTACAATGTGTGACAGATATTGGAATGAGTCCGCATTTTCTGCAGTTAGAAGCACAAGCACAATTCCATCTTATAATCCGAAATTATTATCTCAATTTCCGGCCGATGAAGATACAATAGAAATCAATAGATCTATTACTTTAGAATTCTCTAAAAAGATGGATAAAAGTAGTGTAGAATCAAACATTACAATTACTCCAAACTCACCTTCTGTTAGTTTCAACTGGACACACGAAAATTGGAAATTCGGGAATAAAGAATTAACAATAAAGTTTGATGAATTCTTACCACGATCAACAGATTATACGGTAACATTAGCAGGAAATATTCAAGATGGGTGTGGCTTAACTTTCGATGCAAATGGAGATGGAGTTGGTGGGGATTCGTTAGTATTTACATTCAGAACGGAAGATGAAGATGAAACCGCACCTGTGATAGTAAATGCTTTACCACAAAACAATATCACAAATTTTGATGTAGAAGATGTTATAACTTTAGAATTTGATGAATTACTTGACGAAACAACAATTGATACAAATAA
>JAYEOX010000095.1:0-2844 GCA_034723415.1 Fidelibacterota bacterium
GCATCATCATGCCAAACCGGAATATCACATTCTTCACGCAGTGTGTCCAGTACTTTAAAACAATTCGGTTGAGAAATATCCTCTAAATTTATTGCTCCAAAACTACTCTGAACCATTTTTACAAAATCAATTATCTTTTGAGGATCTTTTTCACCTTTTTCATTAGTACTATTTATACAAAGTGGAACAGCATCGACACCACCGAGATATTTCATCAAAAATGCTTTGCCTTCCATTACCCCTAAACCACCCGGAGGAGTACAATCGCCATCACCTAACACTCTTGTTGAATCACTTACAACACCAACTAAATTTCCTCTATTTGATAATTCAAAAGATGTATCATTATCATCACGAATCGTTGTAGATACTTTTGAAACTCCGGGAGTGTACCAAACATTAAACCAATTAAATCCAAAAACACCTGCTTTAGGTGCCGTTTGAATTTTTCCACCATAAAATTTGTGTGCATCTTTTGCAAGTTTTTTCAGAAAAAATGTTTTTCCTTTTGCTCTTTGTTCCTCTGTAAAATTGTCTGGGAACACTTCATTAAGATTACTTAAGTCTAATTTAATTTTTTTCATTTTTTACCTCTTACCTTTATTTATTTAACAGTGTTAATTATTTTAAATCATCAGGTTTTACAATAGAACCTTTTAAACTTTTTAATTCTTCTAATCTTGCTTTTTTGTTATCTTGTGTTTCAAAATAGATGTCAGGAATATTTACCTCTTTTTTGTATGCTTCTATCTGCATATCTATTATCTTAATGATTTTATCAATATACAATGAAAATTGTTTATCATACAACTCTTTTGTATAATTTTTATTCGGAATAAGTTCTTTAAATAGTGAATCTAATTCTTCAAATGTCGGTATTATTCCCAATGCAGTTTTCATTCCTTTTAATTCCTTATTTGCAAGTCGTGCTAACCAAGTTAACCAAACTTTAACATCTCGTTTTTCACCCAAAAGTTTTTTTGTAGAACCACCACGAGCCTCTTCAGTTAAGAAATAATTCAAAGATGCTAAAACAGGTCTCTCTTTTAATTTAGGATTTGTAAAAAATTGAAATTGTCCATCCATATAATCACCCAAAGCACCTAAGAAAAATGGAGCATTTGCCCAAGGAGATCTTTTTACTTCACCTTTTGCTCCAACCTCTGTTGCTGTTGTTGCCGAAGTAATATCAGCTCCGAAAGTTACACCTTCTTCAGAATTCAAAGCAGCAACTACAGGTGGCATTGTATCTGCATCACGACCACTATAAGTAAATACTTTTGTTTCAACACCATTTGGATTATCTGCCGATTTTTCATTATAATTACTTAATTGATTTGCTCTGATTGTTGCTCTTGCATTTGGATGAGAAATAGGAATTAATTTACCATCTGCATCTTTTTTCCCTTTTATCCATTCGCCTTGAAAATTCTTTCCGCTTTCAGGAATCTCTTCATTATTTCCCTCCCAATACGGAATTCCATCAGAAACTAAAACATTTGACCAAATCACTTCAGAACCGGGATTTCTTAATCTATCCATCAACACAGGATCTCCCTCAAAATTAACATCTCTTACAATTCCAAAAATTCCAAATTCAGGATTGATAGAACGAATTGTTCCATCTTCTGCTATCCAAACTTGTGCCAAATCATCCCCTACAAAAGAGTCACCTGCCATTGCTGTCGTTGTCTTTCCACATCCACTTGGTGCAGCACCATCAATCCAGCTATAAGAACCATCTTTCATTTTTATTCCTGTAATAAACATATGTTCAGAAAGTCGCAATCCTCTATTTTTATAAATTGCATCATCGTTTGATAATCTGTGATGTCCCTTTTTAATTAGTGCACAATTTCCAAGATATGAAACATTCCATGCCCAAGTTTCTTGTTTTTTTCTGTCAGTTAACACATAGGCATCTTTAGTATTTAATGTTCCTTTACTGTGAGTATTTGTATAGAAAAATCCAATTAATTCAACCTGTTTTTCGAAATTAACAGAATTACATTTATAAAGATTATCCTGCTGGTGAACGAGATACCAAGTATCTGAAAGTGTTAATGATGCAAAAGCTGTTGGTGCTCCAACCGGTCCGCGAATATAAAAACCAACAATCATTGTTTTCCCTTTCATAATATTTCTCATCTTGTTTTCAATTAATGCATCAGCTTCTTCTCTCGGCATTGCATTCGCAAGTGAACTTGTATAAACACCCTTGTCTTCTATTGCATAAGTTTGATCTACAATTCTACCCTGTTCATAAGGAGGATCAAAATGAATTGTATGACCTTTCATTTTTAATTTTTCTTCTTCACCGGTTTCCAATGTCATTTTTTTAACATATTCCTTATCTTCCTCGGTTCCAGTTTGAATAAATAAATTATCAGGATCACATAATTTGATAGTATCAGCAATTTTTGCCAATATATCTTCATTTTTAATAATTTTAATCTTATCTTTGTTTGCTTGATCACATTTTGAAAGAATAAGTTCTAAATTACTCATTAAATTCCCCTCATTTTATTATTATTTTTTTTACTCTTAAAATAATATAACTTATAATGACTTTAAATGGTTTTTTATTTATCATTATTTGTTCATTCAAAATCAATCTATCCCTCTTTTGTATATAAATAAGTATAAAAAAAATTATGTTAAATTACAATGACTTTTTCTTTTTATTTTGAGTGTTTTTTTGTTTGGGCTAAAGCCCGGGTTTTAATTACTTTACCGCAGAGACACAAAAACGCAGAGAATAAATTAATGTGGACTTTACCGCACTTCGACTTCACTCAATGAACGGTTTATTCTCAATCTAAACCTTGTTTTCAAATTATAATT
>JAYEOX010000096.1:0-2826 GCA_034723415.1 Fidelibacterota bacterium
AAATTGGAAATTGGAAATTGGAAATTAGAAATTAGAAATTAGAAATTGGAAATTAGAAATTGGAAATTGGAAATTGGAGTTTCGCCCAAAGTTCGCAGAGTAATGAAAAGAATGCAAATGGAAAATAAAGTAAGATTTTTACGGAAAATGTAAAGAAGAAAAAGGAGGATAATTTTGAGTAAAATAGAATCAGAGAATAAATTTACAACAGAACAAATGGCAAAATCAATTTCTCCACTTGATGGACGATACGGAAAAAAAACTTTTCATCTCGGAGAATATTTTTCAGAATTTGCATTGATGAAAAAGCGAACTGAAGTTGAATTGAAATATTTGCTCGCTTTAAATGAAACCGGATTATTTGTTAAGTTTACAAAAAAAGAAGTGTTGAATATCAAAAATATTTTGAAAGATTTTAAGTTAGAATATTATTCAGAGATAAAAAATATCGAAAAAAAACTGAATCACGATGTGAAATCAGTAGAAGTATTTTTGATAGAAAAATTATCATTAAAAAATCCGAATATGATTCATTTTGGTTTGACTTCGGAAGATATAAATAATTTATCATATTCTTTATTGTTAAAAGAATACTTGAAAAATGAACAACTGTTACAGATAGAAAAGATGATGAAAATTATTTTTGAAAAAGCAGATGAATGGAAGTCAACAATTTTTCCTGCACGAACACATGGACAAATGGCATCGCCAACAACGGCGGGTAAGGAAATGAGCGTGTTTTTAAATCGTCTTTTTCTGCAATATAAGCGATTGAGTAAATTCAAATTTTGCGGGAAATTAAATGGAGCGACCGGAAATTATTCTGCAATGTATTCTGCTTTCCCAAAATATAATTGGATAAAATTTTCAAATAATTTTATAAAAAGTTTGGGGTTAGTTCCAAATGAGGTTACAACTCAAATAGATTCTCACGATATTTGGGCAGAATATTTTTCAATAATTATTCAAATCAATAATATTCTTATCGATTTGGATAAAGATATTTGGTTGTATCTGATGCTTGGTTATTTCACGATCAGTTCAAATAAAAATGAAGTTGGTTCTTCTACTATGCCGCATAAAATTAATCCGATAAATTTTGAAAATAGCGAAGGTAATTTAGAGTTATCAAATTCGATGCTGGAATTTTTTATTCGTAAATTGACTAATAGTCGTCTGCAACGAGATCTTTCAGATAGTACTGTTTCACGAAATTTGGGTGTTGGATTGACACATGCTTTTCTTGGACTCAACGAAACAATTACCGGATTAAAAAAAGTTAATGTAAATATAGAAAAGTGTAAAAATGAAATAGAAAGTCATCCTGAATTACTTGCAGAACCAATTCAAACGATTCTTCGTCGTGTTGGTTTGAAAGATCCATATAATGAAATGAAGAAATTGACAAGAGGGAAAATAATTACAGAAAAGATAATTAATAATTTCATTGAAAATTTACAAGTTGATAAAACTGTAAAGAATGAACTCAAGAAATTGAGCGTTGTGAATTATATTGGACAAGCAGAAAAAGTTACACAAAATGTCTTAAATAAAGTTAAGAAATATTTAAAATAGAAAAAGGAAAATATTATGAATATAGCCATTATCGGAAGTGGTGGACGAGAACATGCTTTAGAATGGAAATTGTCTCAAGGTTCAAAAGTAAATAATATTTATACGATACCGGGAAATGGCGGAACAAAAAATAATGTTGAATTAGATGTAAATGATTTTAAAAATATTAAGGAATTTTGTTTAAAAAAAAATGTTGAATTAATAGTTGTCGGGCCGGAAGTTCCACTTGTTGAGGGAATTATAGATTACTTTGAAGATACTGAAATCAAAGTATTCGGACCGAATTCAAAGGCGTCAATTCTCGAAAGTTCAAAAATCTGGTCGAAAAGTTTTATGAAAAATAATAATGTTGCCACTGCGGATTTTTGGGAATTTTCTAAAGGTGATAATGCTATAGAAATTGTCGAAAAATTAGATGGAAATTTGGTTTTGAAATATGACGGATTGGCAGGTGGGAAAGGTGTATTTGTCTGCAATTCTATTCAAGAAGCAATGAAAAATATTCAAAAATTAAAAAATCGCTATGGAAAAAATATTGATTATTTAATAGAAGAAAAACTTGTTGGGCAGGAAGTTTCAATTATCGGAATAACTGACGGAAAAGATATTCAACTGCTATTATCATCACAAGATCATAAGCAAATTTACGATGGAGATAGAGGTCCGAACACCGGCGGAATGGGAGCTTATTGTCCGGCTAAATTTATAAATGAAAAATCGATGAAAGATATAAATAGCAAAATAATCAATCCAACTATGAACGGGATCAAGAAAGAAAATTTTAATTACAAAGGTGTAATATATTTTGGAATAATGCTTACAGATGATGGTCCGAAATTGTTGGAATATAATGTGAGATTTGGTGATCCTGAAACTGAAGTGATCTTGCCTTCTCTGAAAAGCGATTTATTGGAATTGATTTTAGCATGTTTTAATGGAAATTTATCAAAAACGAAACCTGAGTTTCATAAGAAATATTTCGTTGATGTTGTCTTAACTTCCGGTGGTTATCCTAATAAGTATGAAAAAGGATTTACAATCTCCGGATTAAACGATTTGTCAAAAGACACTATTGTATTTCATGCCGGAACGAAAAAAGAAAACGGCGAAATAAAAACTAACGGTGGAAGAGTTCTGAATGTTGTTGTCAGTGGTGATGATTTGGACTCAACTATTGAAAAAGTTTATTCAGAAGTCACAAAAGTTTTTTTTAAAGATGTTTATTATCGGAAGGATATTGGGAAGAGGTAG
>JAYEOX010000097.1:0-2824 GCA_034723415.1 Fidelibacterota bacterium
ATTATATGATGATGACATCACTATTAAAGAAGACACTAATGGAGATGACATTGTAGATAAATCCGGACCAAGAACACAATTTAAAGAAGTATTTGGTATTGGAATTTCATATAAATTTTAATTAAATAAAAAATCACTTGGCAAATATTTGATTACATCTACCAAGTGATATTTTTTGTTTTCTAATTGAACTATTTTAGATATACCATTTTGCGAATTGAATGAAATTCATTCGTTTGCATTCGCAAATAGTAAATCCCACTCGACAAATCGTTGGCATTAAAAGACATTTGATAATTTCCCACATTCTTATAACTATCTACCAAAACAGCTACTTTCTGTCCTATAACATTAAAAACAGATATTTTAACCCAAGTATCTTTTGGAATTGAATATTGAAAATTAGTTACCGGATTGAATGGATTTGGATAATTTTGACTTAAACTAAAATCATCCGGAATTAAATTATATTCATTTTTCACCGAAGTAAAATTATTTATTGTAATCATACGCTCTAATGTTTTATCGGCAATACTATCAGCGCCAACAGTTACTGAATAAAAGAACACATCCTTATCTCCAATACTATCTATATGAACCTGCCAAGTATGTGATGAGTTTTGCTGTGCTAAAATTGTACCAATAGCAACCGATGTATCTGCAGTATCAACTAATGACAATCCTTCCGGAAGAAAAATATTTGCAAAAGAATTCGTGGCACTAATATTACCTGTATTGAACATATAAACGGTTATTTCAAATTGTGAAGTATCAAGATCACCATAATAAGCATGGATTGATTTTGGGGCTTCAATACTTGTAGTAAATGGTGGCAATAAATCATCATTCTGAACCAAATATTTAAACATCAAATTATTTGAGCTGTTTGATTCGCGAATTTTATCATACGGATCAACTAAAACATTAACAGCATGATATTTTATATTTGAAGGAGCAATCCAATCTACTGAAAAGGTATAATTGCCACCGGCGGAGATTGAATCAGTTACTAATAAAGTAGAAATCAGATCTCCACCCGAAGGATCACCATCAAAAAATTGACATTCAACATTATAAGCTGTCTGATAACCATAATTATAAACTGTAGCATCAATTCTAATACTATCTCCTTCGTTTTCTATCGTATCAGGAGTAAAGATAATATGCTCTTCAGAAATTGCAAGATCAGGTAAACCTGTGGTAAAACTTAATGGCATAAAATCAGCTCCATAACTTCCACCATTATATGAAATTATAGACATATTTTCATCACTTGAAACATGATAAACTTTCTTGGATGTATACAAGCTGTGATATTCTCCTGCATCTAATGTATCACTCCAAACTAATAATGAATCAGTTTGATTAAACACCGTAACAACATTATTGTCTTCATAAGAAAACATATTATAATCACCTGCAATAACAGGAGTATAAAAATTTGTGCCAATTCCAAAACCACTTTCATCCATTTGTCTCGTTAAGTAATAATAACCACTAGAATAAGCTGCATAGGGAGTGTTACATACAGTAGAATTTTTTGAAGTAGTCACTTTCCAATATGTATCAGTATAAATAGCTTGTGAATATACTTCTCCTGCATTTAAAGTTCCGTAAGCAATCGTATCGTTTGTTGCGCTCTCACTATTAGTAATTAAATATGTAGTAGAATCATTGTATGCTGTTATTATTATTCCATTACCCCAACCACCAACATATCCAGAAAAACCATAAAACTTATTTCCTGCAAATGTCCCATTTGTTGATGGAATAAAATATCCTTGATCAGCATAACTTAGTGCAGAAACCGGTTTATTTGATGTTACATTAATAAATGTATTATTATATCCATCAAGTTGATAATGTTCTCCCTCATCCAATATTCCAGTAGCAACTATACTCCCCGTAGAAATATTTGTAATTTGAAAAGATGTATTTGGTGAATATCCAAAAACAATAAAATGCTCTCCAGGATGATTATATGATGGCATAAAAGTATTTAGATTTGTCGATAAAGGTCTTCCCGATTCATCAACTGCAAAATAACCCATTACTGATCTACTTACCGGATCTCCAATCAAAAGTGTAAATGATTTTGTCCCTTTGATTGAATAAACACCGGCCCCCGAATCCGGTGAAAAAACATAGTAACTATTCATTCCCAATTTGACAGAATCAATCTTGTCTCCCAAATTATCATACAAAGAATACTCAGTGCTATCAAAATAACTGAACACAACAATGTCTGCTGATGTATATGTTGTTGTATTATACGTAGAATCTCCAGATACGGTTACAAATTTGTTATTCGCATCAAAATTATTTAGGGAGTTTTGCATCCTTATATCATCATTCATGCTAGAACCTCCGGGAATACTTTCAGCATTTAATATTCCTATAACTAGAAAAGTAAAGACCAAAATAGACACAACCATAAATTTTACTTTCATCTTAATTCCTCCTTTTTTATATTAAGATAATTTTTGTTAAATATATTAATACTAAATTATTTATAAACCTGTGACGAATGTCACAAATTTAAAATATTTTTGTAAATAATGTAGCTATTTTTTAAAGCTGAATAAAAAAAAATATTGAAAAGATAACAAATTTACATTTTTAATTATTTCGTAATTATTTTTATCACTAATAAACAAACTTTAAATAAAGAAAAGCATCACACCACATACAGCAAGAACTGCACCAACAACTTCACGAAAATTCACTTTTTCTTTAAAAAATATTATTGCCGGTGGAATAATTAATAGTGGAACTATTGCCATGATCGTAGAAGCAACTCCGGCTTTTGTATTCTGCACTGCAA
>JAYEOX010000098.1:0-2812 GCA_034723415.1 Fidelibacterota bacterium
GATATTATAATGGTTATTTTAAATTGGATAGTTTGGATTCCGGAAATGGAGATTTTACAAATGAGCAAGGAGCAATAATCAAAATAGAACCAAACACTTCAGATATATCTTATCAAATTTATAATAGTTTTGAAAATTGGACATTGGCAGGATGGAAAAATATTAATAATGATGGTAATGGCGATTCATTGCTTTATTTTTCTGAATCTAAGAACGGCGGTATGGATTTAGCACATAGTGGTGATTTAGGATTGGGCGTACAAACTTCTGACGGTTCAGATGACTGGGTTGTGACGAATCAGATGTTTTTACCTGATGATAATAATATTAATTTTTCATTTTGGGCCAAATCATTTAGTTCGAGTTCTCTTCAGGATATAAATGTGAAACTTTCAACAACCTCAAATGATGTTAGCAGTTTTTCTACTACATTGGCATCCATTACAAATACACCTGCAACTTGGACAGAATATACTTATGATCTAACTTCTTATGCAGGTGATTCTATTTACTTGGCAGTGCAATCAATAAATACAGGAAATTATTTATTTCTTGATGATTTTGAATTGATAGTGGTTGATAATAGTAGCGGAACAAGTGTAAGTAAAAATAATATTCCAATAAATTTCGCTCTCAAACAAAATTATCCAAATCCATTCAATCCATTAACGACGATAGAATATTCAATCCCTCAAAATAGTTTTGTAAAAATTTCCGTCTATAATTTGCGAGGCGAAAAAATAAAAACAGTTGTGAATGAAAATAAAATTGCAGGAAATTATTCTGTTATATTCGACGGTTCTAATTTTGCAAGTGGAATATATTTTTATAAAATTGAGGCAGAAAATTATTCTAATACTAAGAAATTTATTTTAATGAAGTAACAAAAAAAAGGAGGACAAATGACTAAACAAGAATTGGTATCAAAAATTGCAAATGATGCAGAAATAACAAAAGTGGATGCTGAAAAAGCACTAACTTCTGTTGTTGATGGTGTTAAAGAAACTCTTGCAAATGGGGACAAAGTATCTTTAGTTGGTTTTGGAACTTTTAGTGTAAGTGCAAGAGCTGCTCGTCAAGGACGCAATCCAAAAACTGGTGAAACTATTCAAATTTCTGCAAGAAATGTACCAAAATTCAAAGCTGGTAAAGGATTAAAAGACGCAGTTAACTAAATTTTACCAACATTGCGTAAAACTTTTTAATTAACAGATAAACAACTGTAAAAAAATATTAAAATATTTTATCTAGCCGCTTTTTGGTTAGTGATTGTGTTTTTTATTTATTAATTATTTAAACTATTTATTATTTAATTCAGTCCAGGTAACATCAAATCCACCTGATTCTATAGGTGTATCTTTAAATCCTTTACACGGATGTTATTACTATTTTTAAAATTTAATAAAAAGCCAATTGTAATTGATGCGTGTGGATAATTTTATTTAAAACCTAATGAATTTATTACAGAAGAAATATACAATCATAATCATAATAATTTTAATACCAATAGGATTATATACAAAATTATATAATGGATTTGCATCATCTTGGGGGCATGATTCTTTAGGCGGAATTTTCTATGTGATCTTTTGGTCTCTGTTCTTCTCGGTTATATTTCAAAAAACAAAACCTTTGAAAATTACTGTTATTGTTTTTAGTATCACAACATTTCTTGAAATTTTACAATTGTGGCATCCAGTCTTTTTGGAAATTATTAGAGATAGTTTTATTGGAAAAGCAATGTTGGGAACTTCATTTTTTTTGCTTGACATTTTTCATTATATTATTGGATTTATTGCATCATTTTGGCTGATAAAAAAGTTAAGGAAAATTGAATCATAATAATGGTAGGTTATATTTAGATATCTAATAAATTTTTTCCAAATATTTCTTGCAATCAATAGAATTATTTTATATATTATAATCTATTGAAAAATGACGCGGAGTGGAGCAGCTGGTAGCTCGTTGGGCTCATAACCCAAAGGTCAGAGGTTCGAATCCTCTCTCCGCTACTAATGAAAGGTCTCAGTTGAGGCCTTTTTGATTTTATGGGAGTTTTTTAATAAATATTTCCATTAATTGTAAAAATATTTTACAATGAAGCTCAACAAATATTTTTACAAATTTTATAAATTGTATGAACAGCAACAAAGTATATTATTGCGTTCATTGTGGTTTCTTTATATCTTTTCTTGTGATCTCTTAAATTCTTTCAAACAGAAATATAATTTTTCTATCTGTTCATCAGAATGTTCACTTGATAGGGCAAAACGAAAATAACCGTTTTTCGGCCCGTTGAGATATTTAATTAATGATGGATAAATTTTGTTTTCAATTAAAATATTTGTTAATAATTGATTTTTATTTTCATCTTTAAAATTTAGACCGATAACCGGTATTGGTGAAATATTTACATTGAAACCAATTTCATTTAATCGTTTTTTGAAATTTAATGATCGCTTCTGTAGATCTAATATCATCTGTTGATTATTTTTTAATATTTGTAATGATTTTATTGATGCTTTGCATAAGGGCAGGGGGAAAGCCGAACTTCCGATATAAACATTACTATTTTTTATTTTTCTGATCAGTTCCTTTTTCCCAACAACAAATCCACCATAAACACCAAATGCCTTGCTTAATGTTCCAACTTGAATTAAATTTTTTCTCGATAAATTAAAATGCTCCCAAGTGCCTTTACCGGTTTTCCCTAAAATTCCTACGGAATGAGCATCGTCTGAAATAACTGTTCCGTTGAATTGTTTAGCTAATTTTAAATATTTATCTAATGGAGGAATATTACCATTCATCG
>JAYEOX010000099.1:0-2722 GCA_034723415.1 Fidelibacterota bacterium
CTTTTTTATTTATACTTTATTCTGTTTTAATGTAATTTTAATTAATTTGTCTTTAAAAAATAGCATTAACGGGGCTAATAATACAAGTGTTCCGATCGAAGTTGAAAGCATTGACAAAATTGCCAGCTCACCCATTTCTTTTAATGGAACCAAAATTGAAAATAACATTGCACCAAATCCCATATTAGATGCGACATCAAGTGCAATTGGATAACCGACATCTTTGAAAGTCAAACGATTTATTTTATCGTGATCTTTATGGATGAGTACGTGTTTTTTGTAGCTTGCAATGTAATGAATAGCAAAATCGACTCCGACCCCGATTATTATTGCAGTTAAAAGTCCGATTACATGATTGAGCGTTATTCCAAGAATTCCCATCATACCAAAATTGACTATGACAGCTCCGGAAAGTGGAATAACTGCGAGTATTCCCCAACGAATGTTTTTGAAAAATATCCAGCCAGTAAGACCGATTAAAACGATCGATGCTAAAATACTTACCAGCGATGAACTTAATAGCAAATGAATAAATTCTGTTAGGAAAACAAACATTCCTGTTGTTTTTATTGTTAGATCTGTAGTGATATTATTATTCATATAATTATTTATTTTGGTTTTTAAAGCAACGAGTTTATTTGTGGTCATATTTTTAAGTTGTGCAACGATCAATCCGGAACTGTAATCATAGTCAACCAATCCGGACAAGTCATCAGGATTGCCGGACATCGAATACATTGTAAATAAATTTGATACTTTCCCTTTGGAATCAGGAATTACATCGTATTTCGGGTTGTCGTCCATTACCGCTTGATGCATTTGCTTAATTACATCGACTATTGATATTGTAAGAAGAATATGAGGATCTTTCTCTAAGAAATTTTGAAGTTTTTCCATCTCCTTTAAAATTTTTGGATTGAGCAGATCTCCATTTACTTTCATTGTCATATTCATTGAGCCGGTCATTTCCCTGTCCAAAAAAATTGAACTTTCTCGAATTTCGTGTCCCGGCGGGAAAAATTTTATCGGATTTGTTTCAATTTTTACCATAAAAATTCCAATGATCGCGATCACTACTAGAAATAAAGCAATAGAAAATGTCTTTTTTGGATGATCAAAAACTAAATTACCAAGTCGATTGATAAATTTTTCCAAAATACTCTCTCGCTGAATTGAATTGGAATCTATTTTCCATTTTTTTAACATTATCAAAGATGGAATAATTGTTGATGACAAGAAAAATGCCCACATAACACCAAATCCTACAGCAAGACCATATCCGACCATTGGTTGAATTGGTGCTGAAACTAAAGTTATAAAAGCAAGAAAAGTTGTAAAACTCGTTACTAATATTGGTTTCAAAAGTGATCCCATCGAATTTTTTATCGCTGACTTTTTATCTTTCATTTTTCTGATATTTCTGAAAAAATGCGTGAGAATATGAACGCTGTCAGAGTTGGCTATCGTAAGTAAAATTATTGGCATTGAAGTATTCACCATTGTAAATAAAAATTTATCTGATCCGGTGAATTTATATGCATAACCTAAGAATCCCATCATTGAAAGCATAGATAATAAAATTGTACCGATGATTATAAAAACAGCTGAAATATTTCTAAAATTTAAGAACAGTATTGTTATCATAATTAACAATGCAATTATAATTAATGTTTTTACATCTTTCTTTATAACAACTGGAACCATTCCCGTCATATATGAAATTCCGCCAAAGTGAAGTTCATAACCATCAAGCATTCCTTCTGCCGTAGAAGTAACATGATTTGCAAAAATATTAACCTTAAAATCGGTGATCGGTCGAACGATTATGTTTAAATAATCATTATCTTTGCTCACCACTCGTGATTTAATCGTTTCATGTTCACATAGATATTTATATATATCATCAGCATCTTTTTGAGTTATATTTGTATCCGACATCAGATCTTCGACAACCATAAATCCATCACTGTCATTGTCAATTTTTTTGTAACTTGCAACAGAGATCACTTCGTCAATATCGCTGAATTTTTCTAATGAATCTGTCAACTGTTTTGCTATTTTTAATGTTTTTGGATTGAATGCGGATTCACCTTTATTACCAAATGCGATATAGATAAAATCTGTAGTTCCAAACTCCTTTTCTACATTTTCCCAAACAGCTCTTGACGGCATATCTTTCGGCAGCATTTTGAGAAAATCATCGTCTATTTTAATAAAACGAATTCCACTTGCGATAAAAAGTGTTAACAAAATTGAAATTATAATCGTTCGTATTGGATGATTGACTGATTGATCTATTATCCAGTTTTTCATTGATTCCCTTTTTTAATTTTAACAGTACTATTTTTTCAACTCAAATAATTCACAAGTTATATAATTTAACATTTATTGTTGATATACAAAAATATTAAACATATAAATAAACTTTCTGAGATTGCATTTGTTTGGTTTGTGAAACATTTATCATTTTTGGTTTCGCCTTTCTAAAATTTCGGAAGATTTTATTTGCCAATCTTTTTATATCATAAATATTTGATGTTTTTGATTGTTGCTAATTCTATATTTGTAACATTAGTGCAATCTGTTGTTATTTTTTTCGCCTGCCTTGTATCGAAGCGTATCGGAGTGTTTTATTCGTGAATTTGCGGCTAACCAATATATTAGTTAATTCGTGTAAATTAAAAAAAATACTTGACAAGCCGATTACATTTTATTAACTTAC
>JAYEOX010000100.1:0-2694 GCA_034723415.1 Fidelibacterota bacterium
TTTTTGCTTATTTGAATTTCTAAATTTAATCTCTTATAGTTTCATTTCTTTGATAACTTCGGAAGTTTTTAGTTACTATACTTTCTTGACCTGCCTGCCCAGTGAAATTGCTTTTATATTTCATCAGGGTGAAATGTTTACCATATTAAATTTTGTAAAATTATTTAATTGTGGCCGAAGGCAATATTTCACCGGGTTTTCCTTTCTTCCAGTATTTTATTTGACCATTTTTCAAGAAGTTTCCTTAATTTCTCTTTATTAATCGGCTTAGAAATATAATCATCCATATCTTCAGATAGATATTTTTCTCTATCTCCTTTCATCGCATGAGCTGTAAGTGCAATTATAGGAATTTTTGAGTTTAATACACCTGAACTTCCGCTCCGAATCTTATGACTTGCTTCAACACCATCCATTATAGGCATTTGAATATCCATTAAAACAAAATCATAATGATCCTTTTTTAGAGCGTTTACGGCTTCTTCTCCATTTTCTGCAGTTTCAACTTCATAACCAAAACTTTTAACAAAGGTACCGGCAACCATACGACTAGCATAATTATCCTCAACAAGTAATATTTTAATTTTTTCTTCAGTTCCTTTTTTGATCTTTTCCTGTGCTTTCGGCTCTTTTTCAATTTTTTCCGGTTTCTTTTCTTTACTTAACACTTCCATAATAGTTTTGTAGAGTTCTGTTTGTTTAACAGGTTTAGTAAGATATCCTGTAAAACCTATTTTTTTCAATGAATTTACATCTCTCTGTTTCCCTACAGCAGTCATCATTATCAAAGAAGTATCTTTCAAAGCCGAATCATTTTTAATCTTTTTTCCAAGAGATTCACTATCTACATTATCTATTATTCTATTCAAAATTGCAATTGTAAAAGGAGATTTTTGTTTTTTTGCTGAATTTAGTTTTTGAATAGCACTTTTTTCATTAGAAGCTTCATCATATTCACAACCCCAGTATTTTAATACTTTGCATAACCATTCTCGATTTGTAGAATTATCATCTACAATTAGAACTTTTGCATCCTTAATACTTACTTTTTTCTTCTCATATAATTCTTTCTTTTCTTTTGTTTTTTTGAAATTAATTGTAAACCAGAAGGTAGAGCCTTCTCCCTCTTTACTTTTCACACCGATCTCTCCATCCATCATTTCTATCAAACGCTTTGAAATGGCAAGCCCTAATCCTGTTCCTCCATATTTTCTTGTGGTAGAAGCATCAGCTTGTGTAAATTGATCAAACACCGTATCAATTTTATCCTCCGGAATTCCAATACCTGTATCAATTACTTCAAATCGAACATTAACATTTTCATCATCCTCATTTTCCAATGATACACTAACTACTATTTCACCTTCATCGGTAAATTTAACTGCATTACCAACTAAATTAATAAGTATTTGACGCACTCGGCTTGGATCACCATATAAATTACTTGGAATATCCGGTTCAATTTTATTAATTAATCTCAAATCCTTTTTTTCTGCTCTGATTGCCACTAAATCAATAAATTCTTCGATAGATGTAAATATATTAAAATCAATATTTTCTATTTTAAACTTACCTGCTTCTATTTTTGAAAAATCCAAAATATCATTGATAAGATTCATTAATTGATCAGCACTATTTTTCACTGTATTTGCATAATCTTTTTGTTCCATTGTAAGAGATGTATCTAATAATATTTCTGTCATTCCAATTATACCGTTCATAGGAGTTCGTATTTCGTGACTCATATTTGCCAAAAATTCACTTTTGGTCTTATCTGCCTTTTTTGCCTCCATGGCCAATTCCAATGCCTGATCTCTGGATTCTTTTAGTTTTTTCTCTATCATTTTGCGCTTTGTAATATCACGAAAAAATAACAACTCAGCTGCTTTACCCTGCCATAATGTTCTCGAGGCAGCTATTTCTATTGGTATTATTTTACCATTTTTATTGAGCAATGTTGATTCAAAAACATTACTATCAGATTTACTTTCGATCCTTTTTTTAATCCTATCTTTCACCTCTTTAATCTTTGAAGAAGGAGTTAGGTCCTTGACATTAAGTTTTAATAATTCTTCAACTGTATATCCTGATAATTCCCATGCTCTATTATTTGCAAAGACATAATTTCCATCTTTATCATTTATTGTTATACAATCAAATGCATTTTTAGCTAAATCTTCAAAGTTTTTTTTACTCATTTGAAGATCAAATTTCAGTTGTTGTTTTTCTAACGAATCCTCAATTTTATGGAATACTTCTTCCATTACCAATGGCTTGGTAAAGTATCCATCTGCACCTTCTTCTAATGCATTTATTGTAGTATCTACAGATGCATGCCCTGTTATCATAATGCATGCCATATCAGGATAACTCTTTTTGCACTCCTTTAGAACTTCTATTCCTAACATGTCCGGCAGTTTGATATCGATCATAGCAATATTGAAAAAAGTTTTGCCTATCTTATCAATTGCTTCACTTCCTTTGTTAGCCATAGAAACATCATAATCTTGATCTCTAAGAATATCAGAAATAGATTCACACATTCCAATATTATCATCTACAATTAAAATCTTTTTCTTACCCATGTTATTCACCTCTTTTTATATAATTTTTGAAATTATGAATTTTTGAAATTTTGATTTTCATTTTTCTTAACATTTTAATTTTTGAAATTTTGAAGTTTTGAAATTTTGA
>JAYEOX010000101.1:0-2689 GCA_034723415.1 Fidelibacterota bacterium
TAACAAAATATAATTTTAGTTCTGAAAATATTTTTAATGAATTATTAATAATTAAAATTTAAATTCAAATTAGAGAGGGATCTTATGATAAAAATTGATGGTAATTCTTTGACAATTAATGATGTAATAAAAGTTACAAGAAATCATGAAAAAGTTAAAATTGGTCAAAATGCAATAGATAAGATCAAAAAATCCCAAAAATATGTAGAAAAAATATTAAATACAAATGAAGTTGTCTATGGAATAAACACAGGTGTCGGAGAATTAGCAAATAAACTGATCAGCAAATCGGAAATTTCACAACTACAGAAAAATATTATCAGAAGTCATTCCACCGGTGTTGGTGAACCGTTTTCTGAAGAAATTGTCAGAGGTGTGATATTGTTAAGAGCAAATGCATTGGCAAAAGGATATTCCGGTGTGAGAATTAAGCTGATCGAAATGCTTCTGAATTTACTCAACGAAGATATTTATCCATATATTCCTTCACAGGGTTCCGTTGGAGCAAGTGGCGATTTGGCACCGTTATCACATCTCGCTTTAGTTTTGATCGGTGAAGGTGAATGTATTCAAAATGGCAAACGAGTAGATTCAAAAGGAATATTGGAGGAGAAAAAGTTAACTCATATAGAATTAGGACCAAAAGAGGGGTTAGCTTTAATTAACGGAACTCAAATAATGTCATCAATTGCTTGCAAAGTTATCGCTGATTCCGAATTGCTATTAAAAAATGCACAGATTGCCTCCGGAATGAGTTTGGAAGCATTGAAAGGAACTTCAAAGGCATTTGATGAAAAAATCCATGCTGTTAGACCACATAATGGACAAGTTAGATGTGCAAAAAATATGCGTGAAATCATTAAAGATAGTGAAATTATCAAATCACATGTAAATTGCGAAAAAGTGCAAGATGCTTATACTTTGCGTTGCATTCCGCAAGTTTATGGTGCTGTTATTGACACTATTGAATTTGTAAAAAAGACGATAAGTGTTGAAATAAATTCTGCTACAGATAATCCGCTGATTTTTGCCGATGAAAATGAAGTGATATCAGGTGGAAATTTTCATGGTGAACCTGTTGCTTTTGCGATGGATTATCTTGGAATTGCAATTTCGGAAATTGGGAATATTTCAGAGCGAACAATTGATAGATTGGTAAATCCTCATGTTTCCGGACTGCCACCATTTCTGTCAAAAAAAAGTGGTCTAAATTCGGGAATGATGATTGCACAATATGTCGCAGCAGCTCTCGTTTCAGAAAATAAGGTTTTGGCTCATCCGGCCAGTGTAGATTCCATTCCAACTTCTGCCGGTCAAGAAGATCATGTGAGTATGGGACCAATTGCAGCTCGACATTGTTTAGATATTTTAAAAAATGTTCAAAATGTCATTGCAATTGAAATGCTTTGTGCTGCACAAGGAATCGATTTTCAAAAATATTCTCCCGGAATTGGTGTCAAATTGGCACATAAATTTATTAGAAAAAATATCAAACATTTAGATAATGATAGAATTTTATATAAAGATATTGAGAAATTGAATAAACTCGTTGTAAATGGAAATATTGTTGAAAAAGTAATGGAAAAAGTAAAAATTAGTTAGTATATTGATGTTTTAAATGTGAGGCAAAGCATGAAAAATAAAGCAGTGATAACTTGTGATATAATTGGTTCAAGAAAATATTCATCAGAAGATAGAAAAAGAGTAAATTTGCTATTGAAAGAAGGATTTGCGGAATGTTGTAAGCTCGTTCCAGAAGCAAAGGTAAATAAATTATCTTTTAATATTGTTCAGGGCGATGAATTTCAATTTCTTTTGGATAGACCGAAATATTCTTATGAATTTATAATCAATTATCGATTGATTTTGTCTCAATCAGATATTTCTCCAATATTTCGTGCATCTGTGGGAATTGGTGAAGTTAGTGTAGTTGATGAAAATACTTATCAGATGGATGGAGAAGCATTTCATCGTTCTAGAAACGGTGTTGAAATGTTTAAATTAAAAAAATATTCAAACCGCTTGACTTACATTGATTATAAAGTTAGAAAAAACAAACACTTTGATATGGCTTTAAAATATCAAGATTCTATTGAATTGAGTTGGAGTAAGAAGCAAAAAGAGGCGATATATTGGTACTTAAATGGATTAACATTTAAAGAGATAGCAGAAAAAATAAATATTTCATTTCAAGCTGTGGGAAAAAGAGTATATAATTCAAATTTACTATTATTTGAGAAAGGAATAGAATATATTGGGAGTATGATTAAGTGAATTTTACAAATTATAATAAAAATATTCAACTTAAAAAGGTTGAATTGTGCGAATTCAACCTAAAAAGGTTGCATAATGCAATTGCAACCTTTATAAGTTGCATAATACAATTACAACTTAATGCATATTAAATAAACTGAAATATTACAAAGATTAAAATGATGAGAAATTTATTAGTTTACAAAAGGAAGATAATTAAATGAATTATGCCTTTTATAATAAAAAATGCAAGGCAATAACCTTGTAATATCTAAATGCAAGGTATGATACCATTTTAATTTTGGATAAAAAGGAGTTGTTATGTTTTGGAAAATATTATTAGCACATTTTATTGCTGACTTTGTTTTACAAACAGAGAATATTGCCAAAAATAAAACAAATTTCAAATTAAATTTTATACATTGTCTAACTTTTT
>JAYEOX010000102.1:0-2686 GCA_034723415.1 Fidelibacterota bacterium
AAGGAATTTTTTACAATTGCTAATATTAAATTAAAGAAAATAAAGGATTCTCATTGAATACCAAAACGATATCAATAAAAATCTTACCAGAAAATAAGGTTATAAAAGAGAATGTAGAGGATAAAGAATTAACCGTAAATCTGGCAGATGCTTTACGAAGAAATAAAATTAACATCTCTTTCCCCTGTGGAGGTGCTGGAGTTTGTGGGAAATGTAAAGTTAAATTTAAAACTGGTATTCCCGATCCGACATCAGATGAAAAAAGATTATTCAATAAGAATGAAATAAAATCCGGTTATAGATTAGCTTGTCAATCAGAATTGAAAAATGATTGTGAAATTTATATCCCATCTATATCAAGAAAAAAAACAATAGATACATTGCTTTCAAAGTATGAGCACAAGCAACAAATTAAGCCGATAGTTAAGAAGTTGTTTTTAAAACTTGAACCATCACATTTAGATAATTTTAAAAGTGATGCGGAAATTGTTGAGAAAGCTATTTATGATTTAACCGGTAAACACTATAAATTCACTTTGAAATATTTACAAAAACTTCCGACAGTTTTAAGGAAACGAGATCATCAAGTTACTGTAACTGTTTCTCAAAATAATATTTTAGATATTGAACCCGGAAATACTTCCAAATATCTTTTTGGATTAGCCGTAGATATTGGAACAACAACCTTAACTTGCAGCGTGATAAATTTGATTTCAAGCGAGACGATAGAAACAGTTACGACCGAAAATCCGCAGTCAGCTTTTGGACAGGATCTTATTTCAAGAATAGATTATGGCTCAAAAGGTGAAAATAATTTAAAACGATTACAAGAAATAGTTATTAAAAAAATAAATGAATTAACATTGGGAATTTGTAAAAAATATGATATTTCACCGTTATCAATTTTTAGTGTTGTAATGGCAGGCAATACTGTGATGAATCATTTATTATTGGGTATAGATCCATATTCGATTTCTGTAGCTCCATATACTTCAGTTGTAAAAAAATTACCATTGTTATTTGCAAACCAGTTAAATTTGAAGATAAATCCACTTGCAGAAGTATTTATGTTACCAAATTTAGGGGGATTTGTTGGTGGTGATATTACCGGAGATTTGCTTGTAACGGAATCAATCAACAAGAAGAAAAATTATTTATTAATTGATATTGGGACTAATTGTGAATTGGTAATTCATAAAGATGGATATTATTTAGCCGCATCTTCACCTGCCGGACCTGCCTTGGAAGGAGCTATAATAAAAAATGGAATGAGAGCTGAACCGGGTGCAATTACGGATATACTTTGTGTAAATGATAAGATAGAATTATTAACTGTTAAAAACAAAAAACCAATTGGAATATGTGGAAGTGGGTTATTTCATATAATTGATTTTCTGGTGCAAAAGGGAATTGTTAATTCACAAGGAAAGTTATTGAAACCGGAAAAAATCAAAAATATACACAATAAAGATGTTTTTATAAATAGAATTAAAACCGATGAAAATGATGTTATGTATTTTGTTTTACAGCATTCAGATGAAAAAAATAATGAAATAGTTTTAACACAAAAGGATATCAGGCAATTTCAGTTGGCAAAAAGCTCTATCGTTGCAGCATGGCATGTTTTATGTGAAAATATCAAAATTAATTATAATGAAATTGATAAGGTTTTCATTGCTGGAGCATTTGGTAATTATATTCGTCCCGAAGCGATTCTGTCATTGGGATTAGTTCCGGATTTAACTCTTGATAAAATTAATTATATTGGAGATGGTGCGCTTTTTGGAAGTAAAATGGTTATCCTCAATAATGATAATATCAAAAAATTTGAAAGTGTTTTAAATAAAATTCATTATATGGAACTTTCCGGTCGAGTAGATTTTCAAGAATTTTATATTGAGGATTTGGAGAAAATTTAGCTGTGATAGATTAATAAGAAAGATTTCATATAAGTAATTTAATGAATATAAAAAAATAAGCGTACTCTCTTGTCTAAAAAATAAATTAATCCTTGCAAATTAATTATAAAAATATTACTTTATTATTAACAATTAGGGGTTAATAATGCAACTTTTTAAAATGTTTAAATATATTCTCGGAGGAAAAAGAATGAAAAAAATAGGTTATTTGTTCTTAATAATTATGGTTTTAACAAGTTCTATGTTTGCGGGCACATCCGGTAAAATAACAGGAATAATTACAGATGAGAAAACTGAAGAGCCGCTTTCTGGAGCAAATGTATATCTTGAAGGAACTACTATTGGCGGAATTACTGACGAGAATGGTTATTATGTTATGTTGAATGTCGCGGTTGGCACATATAATTTAAGAGTAACATATATTGGTTATACACCTGTAACAGTGAAAGATGTAAAAGTGTCAATTGATTTGACTACAAAAATTGATTTGGGGCTAACATCAAAGGTTTTACAATCAAAAGACGAAATTGTTGTTATTGCTCAGCGTCCATTATTAAAAAAGGATGAATTTACTTCCCGTCATAATGTTACAGCTGAAGAAATGGAAGCTCAACCGGTTGATGATTTTACTCAAATAGCAAAAAATCAGGCGGGAGTTGTCGGGAGTCATTTTCGTGGTGGTCGTTCGGGCGAAGTATTAGTTGTAATTGATGGAATTCCAATGCGAGATCCTGCGGGAGAATATTCGGGTGATCTTGGTGGATTTA
>JAYEOX010000103.1:0-2650 GCA_034723415.1 Fidelibacterota bacterium
AACAGTTATCTTTGCAATTGCTTTTGGAGGAAGATTTCCACTTATTGTTGATTGGATATCATTATTTTTTATTCTTGTTGCAGTTACTTTTATTGCTTTTGCTGAGAAGAAGAGAGCGAGAGAATTGAAGATGGAAAAAGAGTAGCCACGAAATACACGAAAAGACACGAAAAGAAGAAAGAAAGAGTTGCCACGAAATACACGAAAAGAAGAAAAAAAAATCTAAAGGATTGAAGATGGAGAAAGAGTGGCCACGAAATACACGAAAAGACACGAAAAGAAGAAAGAAAGAGTTGCCACGAAATTCACGAAAAGAAGAAAGAAAAAATCTAAAGGATTGAAGATGGAGAAAGAGTAGCCACGAAATACACGAAAAGAAGAAAGAAGATGACGATTTTGATTTTGAAGATAGAATTAAAAAATTACATATTGAATTAAAAGAACTCAATAAAACTTCTCATGAGTTGGAAGAAAAAATCAATCAAAATATAAGTAAAATATTGGAGCATAAATAATGATTAAACCAAATCCGTTTACTCCAAAATCCGGTTTAGAACCGAAAGTGTTTGTTAATAGAAAAAAGGAAATTGATCTATTTAATCAAAGAATTAAAAACGGCAAAGAAGGAAATATTAATCATTATATTATCAATGGACAATGGGGTTCCGGAAAAACAAGCCTATTAAGGTATTTTAGATTAATAGCTCAAGAAAAAGATTGTTATGCCTCCTATTTTCTCGCCAGAGAAATAGCAGAAAATACTCCGGACATTGAAATCTGCGCTCATTTAATTCAGTCAATACTGAGAAATATTCCCTCTAAAGTAATAAAAAAAGATAGCAATATAAATAAAACGATTTCGGGATTTGGTATACAAATAATGGGCTCCGGTTTTAATATGTCTTTTGATATTAATAAAGGTAACATGATTGACCCGCAGATTTTCCTTGCAGACAGTTTATTGAATATATGGAAAGATATTTCAAAGGATACCGAATTGCTCGTTGTTTTAGTTGATGATGTACAAAATTTTTCAAAAGTTCAAAGGATTTTCACGATTTTAAAGAACGTGCTTTCTGAACAAAAAATCATCCAACAGACAAAAATATTATTTATATTGAGTTCAACTATAGAAGGGTGGAAACCATTTATTAAGAGAAATCATCCTATAGGACGTTTTTTTATACCGAGAATAGAATTAGATAATTTTCATAAAAAGGAAACGATAGAATTGATAGATAAAATATTAAAAAAATCAGGAGTAACTTTCACCGATTTTGTAAAAGAAAATATATATAAATACACAAAAGGTCATTTATTTCAGATTCATGCTTTGGGAAATGCGCTCTATGATAATCATAAAAAGGGAAAGGTTACTAAATCTGAATGGGAAAATGGTTTTGAAGAAGGATTATCGTATTTAGGAAATGCTGTGTATGACGGTATAGTAAAAGGAATTAGTGATAATGAGATTAAAATTATTAAGAATATCAACCCAACTGAAGGAAACAAAATAAACGATATTAAAAGTAAGGTTGATATTGACGGTCTAAATGTATATCTGCGTAGATTGGTTGATAAAGGGATTTTAAATGCTCAAAAAAGGGGAGAATATATTATAAGCGATAAGATGTTATGGGAGTACATTCAGGCAAAATAACAAAAATAACAAATTTGAGGTAATTTTGTTATTTTTGTGATTTTGATAGCTTTAGAATTTAAAAAGAAGAATTTTGAGCAAATAAAAACAAACAATTAGACGATGACTAAAAAAATTGGAAAAAAGTAAGATTAGAAGAAATATGCCATTTTCATTATGGTAAAAATTTACCAAAAAGGAAAAGAAAAAATTGAAGCTACTTGGTATAAATACTGTACTAGAACAATATATGAAAAAGATAATAATAATTGGGAAAGATCACTCTCTAAAAATACTATTTTAAAAGATTTAATATTAGTGGTAACTATTTAAGATATTTGTGAGCGCGGTAGGATTTGAACCTACGACCAATGCCTTAAAAGGGCACTGCTCTACCAAACTGAGCTACGCGCCCGATTGTCAAAGTCCTATAGTATAATATAAAAAAATGAATAAAGCAAATAATATATATTATTTTTCAAAATGTCTTTTTTGTGATAATAGATAAGAATTCTGCTCTTGTCTCTGCATCATCATGAAATTCACCTAAAACCGAAGATGTCGTAGTAAAAGAATTTTTTTTCTCAACACCTCTCATTTGCATACACATATGTTGTCCCTCTAAAACAACTCCCAAACCTATTGGATTTAGTAATTTTTGAATAGAATCAGCGATCTGTTGTGTAAGTCGTTCTTGTAATTGTAAGCGTCTTGAAAACATTCCAACTATGCGCGGTATTTTGCTAATACCAATTATTTTTCCGTTGGGAATATATCCTACATGAGCCACACCAAAAAATGGCAACAGATGATGTTCGCATAAACTAAAAAAATCAATATCTCTGACGACAACCATTCCATTTGCCTTTTCATGATAAATTGCATCACCAACAATTTCTTCTATCGATAATTTGTAACCACTCGCCAAAAATTTCCATGATTCTGCTACACGATGAGGTGTTTTTATTAATCCTTCTCTATTTGGATCTTCGCCAATTTCGGTTAGTAACC
>JAYEOX010000104.1:0-12911 GCA_034723415.1 Fidelibacterota bacterium
TTTGGCAGTTTCTTTTTCGTAATGTCCTTCTTCATCTACAACTTTTACATTTTTTCTGCCGTCTTTTATTTTATTTCCATTTTCATCGAGTTTATCTTTATATGTTGTTTCTTTCCACTGAAAATAACTATCATTTCCCTCTTCGTTACTTTGTCCGCCTTCCAAGATACAATCTTTATACGGAAAATTTAAAACTATATCGTTAGTGTCTTTTAAGAATTTTTTACCGTCAGTTAATCCAATTCTGTTTTTGTATTGAGTGTAAGAATTATTAACTTTATTTTCTTCCATGAAAAAGCGAAAATCATTTGTCTTAAATACATAAACATCTTGACTTCGACCTTGCTCAGTCCGAGTGATTTTTACCTGTCCGTTTGGCAGGCGGGCAAAAAACTTTTCTCTTGTTTCTTTGTTCTGTAAAAGCAAATTAATGATTTTTTCATCAATCTTTTCTATTAGGTCCAAAAGTAAAGTTTCGTTTAACTCTGTTTTTTTATCATTCCAAAGTCGTTCATCTTTTTTTAGAATTTCAATAATTTTTGTTTTTAATTTGTTATTTTTCATTTTTGTCACTTTTTTTATTATTTAAAAGTTTTTTTACTTCACGATCAAAGTCGGAAATATAGTTTTTATCTTGTTTCGGTTTGAAATTTTGATACTCTTTTAAAGCTAATTCTTTTGCAATTTCGTGTGATATTTTCCCGGTGTTCGTTAGTATTTCATATTCACTAAATTTCAAAAACGCATCAAGTTTATCTATCCAATCTTTCATCATCATTACTTTTCCTCTTGCGGCTTGCAACTCAGCAAAATCAAGATACATATTTCCTATACGATTCAAATTTTTAAGTTCTGTTTTAGCTAAATAATTTTTTGCAATAACTACATCACTTGGCATGATTTTACCTTTTGGTGATTTTCTCCACGCAGTTAATCCCATTTTCTCTTTTTTGCTGTCAGCTCTATTGGCAACAATTTCTGCCGCAGTTTTTCCTGTAATTGAAAAATGAAGTTTATTTTGAACTGTTGCAAAGAATTCTTTTGTTTTAGAAGAGTTTGGTGAATAGTCAAAAGAAGTCGCATAAATATCTGTAATTTTTTGATAGATCATTCTTTCACTTGTGCGAATATCTTTGATTTCTTCATAAAGCTCATCAAAGTAGCGTGTGCTGAAACGAGAACCATATTTCATTCTATCGCTATCGAGTGCATATCCTTTGTGAATATAATTTTTTAGAATTGTTGTTGCCCAAGTTCGAAATTCTCTTCCTCTATCGGAATTTACACGATATCCAACAGAAATAATTGCTTCGAGATTATAAAACTTTACATTTTTAATTTGAGTTTTCCCTTGGATGGCACCATGTTGAGTGGTATGTTCCAAAATGGAACTAACCACTTTTTCATCTAATTCCCCACTTTCAAAAATATTTTTAAGATGTTTTGTAATTGCCGGTCTTTGCACACCAAAAAGCTCTGCCATTGTCTTTTGATTTAGCCAAATATTTTCTTCTGCATACATCACTTCTAAGTGAACATTTCCATCTTGTGATTGATAAAATACAATATGATTATCAGGAATATTTTTTCTATTCATAATTGTTTTTCAATTCCTTTTTATTTATACCCAATTTACAATTATTTTAATGGATTTAAAAGAAAATTAAAACTCATTTACATCAAGTATATATTTTCGCTACTTGCCAATCACCTTTTTTATAAACAGCATAAGCCCAAATAGTTGAGAGAATATTACTTATCAACATTGACCACCAGAGAGCTTCATAGGTATTTTGTTCCAAAGCAACCGCCTGAAAAAACGGAAGTAAAAAGCTGGATTTGAGAAATGTAATTTCAATTATTTTTCCCGAAAGCAGAAAAACCAATGGAATTCTGAAGAGCCATAATCTTGCCATATTATAGAACATAGCTGACTTTGTGTGACCGGATCCATTGAAGACGCCATTGAAAACGAACATTATTCCGAAAATATTTGCAGCAAAGGCAACGATTTTAAACATTCTTCCGCCAATTGCTATGATTTTCGGGTCGTTAATAAAGAATACTGTAAGTTGTTCACCAAAAAAGAAAAGTCCGGCACAACCTAATGTCATAATTGTAAAGATTAAATAAAAGGCGATTCTGACAGAACTTTTGGCTCGGGATATTTTTTTCGCACCTAAATTTTGACCTATCATCGATGAAAGTCCGCGAGAAATTCCCATCGCCGGCATCATAAATAGACCTATCATTCTATTTCCAATTGTATATGCTGAAATTACAGTAACACCATAAGTATTTACAAATCCTTGGAGCAAAACAAAACCTAAACTTGTAGCTGATTGTGCCAAAGAAGCCGGTATTGAAATGTTCATGATTTTCTTTAAAATAGATTTTATAGGGATTATGTCTTTTAAAGAAGGTATGAATTTATTGTATTTTTTATAAAAGAAAATTATTGCAATTAGTGCTGCAAGAGCTCTTGCGAAAAGTGTGGCGATTCCGGCACCAACAACTCCCATTTTAGGGAAAATTCCAATTCCAAAAATTAATAACGGATCTAAAATAATATTGAGCGTAATTGTAATTACTTGAATTTTCATTGGAGAAACTGTATCGCCGAAACCTTGAGAAATACTTTGGTATGTAAAGAAAACAAACATGAAAATCATTCCGTATAAGATAATATGCACATATTTTTTAGCAATATCGAAAATAGCTGTGGGTGTATTTAACAACTTTAAAATTGGTTCTAAAAGCAATTCGTTTATTAAAATAAAAAATATAGTAAAAACAAAAAGTATTGTAACAAATTGTCCAATAACTTTTTTGATGTTTCCTTCATTTTTTGCACCTTTATATTGTGCAATCAAAGATGTCCCCGCAACTGTAAAACCAGAGCCGAAAGATATTAGAAAAAATACGATTGGAAAAGTTAAGCCAACAACCGAAACGGCACCGGCTGCTGAAGATCCGGTTTTACCCAACCAAAAAGCATCCACTAAATTATATAAAGTCATCATTAAATTAGATAACATAATAGGAAGTGATAGCTTCACTAATTTTTTTGTTATGTTTCCTGTTGTTAGATCTGTTTTATCGTCTTGCATTTAATTTTTAATGATTTGAAAATTTAGAACAATTCATAGCAGTATCAACAAATAAATTCTACAGTATAATACTAATGTAAAATTTACAATTAATTTTATTAATTTAAAAGATTTTTCACGATCTACGGAATATATTATTTATTGTATTTTATAGTAAAATAGAGGATCTATTCAATTATCTCAACATCAGATAATTCCACAATTGTTCCCCACATATGGAAACTAACCAAATCCTTTCTTTCAATATAATTAAATTTGATTTTTTGTCCATCTATTTTTAAACTATTTTCTAAATTTATTGGATCTAAATGTCTGTCATCTTCAGTAATAATTCCATAAAATCCACCTTCGAAAGAAAGATATGTGACTGTCCCATGTGTTTTGTCATCTTCGGAATTATTAAATAAATTACAACTTACAAATATTAATGATATAAGTATAATTATAAAAATAGTTAATATTTTTTTCATATCCTCTCCATTATTTATAAATTTTAAATTCCATAATTTCTTTTCCTCGAACGAAATAACACATAACAACTTTCTGAATATAAAAAAACATATTGAATTTTTCAAGAAATTACTTGCTTTTTCTCCATAACATCAGTATTATTGGACTGTGTTCCAAGAATAACTCAGTTATTGTTGGATAGTATGCTAACAATTATAGGATTATATTATGTATATCAAAAGAGAATTAGAGAAAAAAATTATAAAATATATGGATAACAAAGAAATAATTGCAGTAATTGGTGCAAGGCAATGTGGCAAAACAACGATGATTAATCATATTCTCAAACAATATAAAAATGTAAAATCAATTACTTTTGAAAATATTAACACTAAATTATTATTTGAAGAGGATATAGAATCCTTTATAGAATTATATGTTGACGGATATAATTATCTTTTTATTGATGAAGTCCAATATGCCAAAAATAGTGGGAAAATTTTGAAGTATATTTTTGATACACAAGATATAAAGATCATAATATCCGGTTCATCATCAACGGATATTTCGATAAAAAGTTTAAAATATTTAGTTGGTAGAATTTTCATATTTCATTTGCACACTTTTTCATTTAGTGAATTTCTACAATTTCGTGATGAAAAAATTTATAAAATTTATATAAAAAAGAAATTTGGTAATCAGATTAATCAAAAGTTATTAAAATTTATTCACGAATTTATGAAATTTGGCGGATATCCGCGAGTTGTAATTTCAAAAACAGATGAAGAAAAAAAAATAGTTCTTGAGAATATTTATAACACTTATTTATTAAGAGAGATTAAAGAGATTTTGCAACTCAGTAAAAATGATAAATTAATAAAATTATTGAAAGCACTATCCTTGCAAATTGGTAATATTATCAATTATAATGAACTCTCACAAATTACAGGTTTTGACTTTAAGACACTCAAAAAATACTTATATATTTTAGAAGAAACATATATTTGTCAGAGATGTAATACTTTTTTTACTAACAAACGGAATGAATTAGTTAAAGCACCTAAAATATATTTTTTCGACAATGGATTCCGCAATCAATGTGTGAATAATTTTGATATTCAATCACAAGAATTAGGAGCATATTATGAAAATCTAATATTTTCCGAATTCCAAAAAAAGAGTATAAAATTAAAGTATTGGCGGACACATTCAAAAACAGAAGTGGACTTTATTCAAGATGAAAAAATACCAATCGAAATAAAAACAAAACCAAAAATAACAAAAGCTTTTTTGAGTTTCATTGATAGATATAAACCTGAGAAAGGTTATATAGTATCGCAAATTGAAAAAGAAAGTATTATAAAAAATAACTGTAAAATATATTTCAAATCATTTGCTCAATTTATTTAAAAAACAAAAAAAGTGATAACTAAAATATCATCACTTTTTATTTCTAACCTTCTAACCCTCTAACCTTCTAACCTTCTAAACTTCTAAACACAAGAATCCCAAATCTATTTTACAACCTTCCCGTCAAAGTAACCTGTCAATTGTTTTTTGAATTTTTTATTAATGATCTTTCCAATTTGTTTAACTGCATTTCTCTTTGCACCGGCATTGTCTAATCCACCTTCTCTGCCCTTTTCAACGATAGTAATTAAAACATCGTCGGCATTGTTAGTCATTTTGATGTTTAATTCCCAGCCGACAAATTTTAAGTTTCCCCGTTGAAGGTCAAGGTCTTCATAAGAAACTTTGCCGTCAATATTTAAGATAGGATCATTTGACAAATTAAAACTCAATTCTCCGATTATTTCTTCAAGCAATACTTTTACTCTATCATCCGGGTCATTTTTGATATTAACTGAAAAGGTGATTTTTTGTGCCAAGTCAGAAACCATGTTTTTTATTTCATTATGATCATAACCTTTGTTTGCATTAATAACTTTATAATCAGCGTGTGAGATCACCTGAAGTTGGTCGAGCAGCATTTTATTATTCAAACTTAATATCATAGCTGCATTTAGATATGCATATTGCTCGAGAATATCATTACTCTTTTCACTTTTATCAGAGAAATATAAAATCTGATTATTGGCAGTGTTTATTTTCCCGGCGTAGATCGATGCTGTTTCTGCTCTGTTAAGATATGCCAACACATGAATTCGCGCCATTTTATCAATATAACTCTTTCCGAATTTGACATTTACAAGAGATTGATCAGATTTGATGTTTACATTTTCGTTGCTTTCTGTGGTTAATTCTTCGCTGACAAACTCTGTTCCCTTGCTTAAACTTTTGTATCTTTCTTTCATCGTGTGATCAACTTTAACTTTTGATTCGAATATTCGTGAAAGATTCCCTGCAGCGATATTTTCTGCATCTTGTCTTGTGTCGCCGGCACCGATAGCAACCAAATATTTGGAATCAGGATATAGTTTATGTGGATTGTCCATCCAGACAGGCCTTTTGTCGGATTTTGCATTCGCACTTCCGAGATTTTGTCCGGTTTGTGAACAATTAAATATCAATAGCGATATTAAAAGTAAACTTATAATAGTTAAGAATTTTTTCATATTATGACCTCTTATTTTTTTCAAATATTGTTTATTGTAAATAAAATGATTCCACCAAATTTAATCCCGAAGAACTTACAAATATATCCCCAATATTGTCGGTATATAGTAGTTGATTATTGCTATCAAAATATTTTACATTGATGTTGTGCAAACCCGAACCAACTTCGATTTCGCCGATCATTGCTTGAGATGGAAAAAACCTTGAAATTCGCAAGTCGGCATTTTCTGTCATGTCAACAGTAATATCTGTAGCAAGTTTTGAAGCAAATGCTAAATAAGGATTGGCAATTTGTTTATCCATTTCATCTTTTGCCTTTTCTGATGCAAGTCCTTTCAGAATGGTTCTTACAACTGATTTTACATAAATTAACGGTGCTTTTACTTTAAATGTGGTGTGAGCGACATTTTCCATATTTTCAATTAAATTTAGCTCTTTCTTTTCAACGCCATCAACTTCAACACTTATTCGGCTGACAACTGATCCTCTTTTTGCCATATAAGGGAGTGAAAATTTAAAGTGTTTACCGGCTTTACAAGGCCAGGACATTGTTTGTGAAAATTGCACAGGTTCTGTTGAAGTAATATTCACATGTCCGTCAAATGTAGTAATGTAATATGTTGCGGCTTTTTTAACAGGAGATTTTCCTATAAAGCTTAAAATATTTACTTTTGTCTCATCTGTTCTTTCTAAATATGGATCAAGCTGTGGCATTGTAAAATTATAAATTTGACTCTGAGAATGCCATGCCTCTTTAATTTTGTTCAGATCCATCTTAGCATCATCCCAATCATTGTCAGAACGATATAAAAGCATGCTGATCAATTTCCCCAAAACGTCATTATGAAATTTGTTTTTTGCCGGTTTAAATTCCGGTTTATTCTCATCTTTTGAATTTTTATCTTCTGAGTCCTCGTCATTTTTTTTCGACATAGCGGCACTCATTTTATCACCAAGATCTTTATACTTATCATCTAATTTGTTCAATTTTAAATTTATTCTGTTTATCTCAACAAAAGAAGCGTCAATCTCATTTAACTTAATATAATTTAGTGCTTTGAACACATTCAAATAAATATCTTCGTAATCTTCTCCGGAATAATCGAGAGCATTGTCGTTTAGAAGTATGGAAGTTGCAATTTTTGAGGCACTTTTTGTAAACAGATCTTCAATTCCATATTCGGCTTTTGTCAAAAATTCGTTACTTTTTTCATATTCACCGGCATAGTGATACAGCATTCCCAAATTTAAATAGTATAAAACTTTGTCTTTTTCTTTATATACTTTTTCTTTACTTTCTTTAATTTGTGAAATTGCGGCTTGATAATTGCCGGAGTAAACATTTTGATCAATTTTTTCATATTGGCTTACATTTGTTTTTGTAGATGAACAGCTGATAATAATTAATATAATTGATAATTGGATAAAATATTTTTTAATAATGTCTAACATATTATTATTCCTTATTTTTGTTTGAAAAAAGTAAAAGCAAAGGAATGTCCTCTGCTTTTACTATTATTAAAAATAGGTAAGTTTTACCAACCGGCTCTTTTTTGCTTTACAAATTTTTTGATCTTTTTAGATCCCATCCAAACCTTTTCATTGCTTTCAAGATCTATTAATTCAAGATCTGTCTGATAAAATTTTACTTGTTGTCCGTCAACAGCATCAACATACATTGTAATACTTCCCTTAAGCATAAAATCGGCGGCTGTTTCGTTAGCCAATCTTTTTGCTGTTGTCATCGAGGCATGACTTTGCTGATCCAATCGTTCTGATCTGATCTCTTGTCTCTCTTCTGAACTTGCAACAAATTTCACCATACCACTGTTTATCAATTCTCTTTCCATATCTTTGATAAATCCATTTGTCTTGATATGTTCTGTTGCATCTTTAAGTCGAACTGTTCCAACGATCAATCTTGGTTTGTTGCCGGTTTCTGCAATAAAATTATCTCTCCAAGCCCTGCTCAAGACATCGCTGATCATACTTCCTGCTACTAATTTTGAATCTGTGTCGTTCCAGCGTCCACTTAAATCCGTTTGTGTGTCTGCCGACATTCTTGTTACAGATTTACTAGCTCCGCAACCAGAAAGAATTAGCATAATTGACACAAGAAGAATTATACCAAATACTTTTGAAAATTTCTTCATTTTTTCTCCTTTTTGTTTGTTTTAACTAATTACAAATAAAAAATAAATCATTTATTTTCAATATCCAAACATTTTTTAATAATAGTTTTGGGAATATTTTTCTAAAGAATCTTTGTTTGTGTTTGATTTTATTATTAAATTATTATATTTATAATATCATAAAAGATAGATAACTACAAAATGGGAAATAAAAGAAATATATGAGAAATAAATGACATGTTATTTATACAAATGTTATATAAAATTATGAGCTTAAAAACGATTTTTATAAATGTTTAATATAACACACTTAATATGAATGAATTTGTAATAAAAATAATCCCCATAATCCTTATCTTCGTCTTAGGTTATATAATTAAGAAATTGAAAATTCTAGATAAAAATAATGCTGATCTATTATTAAAGTTAGTTTTCTATGTTTCGCTTCCGGCATTAATAATTTTATCAATAGCTAAAATTGAGATCACATCAGATTTTATCTTTCTACCAATAATTCCGGTATTAGTTATACTCTCTATTTTTGTAGTGTCTTACTTTATTGGAAAATTATTCAATCTACCACGTAAAACATTCGGTGTATACCTTATTGGGACTTTAATAATGAATATCGGATTTACTCTTCCTTTTTTCATTGCCGCATATGGAAATGAGGGATTAGCCCGAATCTCAATTTTTAATGTTGGGCAGGGTTTTTTAACTTTTACATTTACTTATTTCCTGGCCTGTAAATATGGTAATGATAAAGTAGATCATAAAACAATGATAAAAAAATTTGCCTTATTACCACCAATTTGGGCTTTATTAATAGGTATTACGTTAAATTTTACAAATGTAACAATTCCAAGTGTAGTAGATAGTTTTCTTCAAATAATAGGAGACTTAACTACTCCATTAGTAATGCTGTCTCTTGGAATTTATTTCACTCCCAAAATAATCAAGTTATTACCTCTTTCATCTGCGATAATTACAAGAATGGGATTAGGATTACTTTTGGGATTTCTTTTTGTAAAATTATTTGATCTTGATGGGTTAAATAGACTAATTGTTTTAATTGGCTCAGCTGCTCCTGTTGGATATAATACTTTAGTGTTCTCGTCATTAGAAAGTTTAGATAAAGAGTTTGCAGCAAGTTTAGTTTCAATTTCTATTTTATTAGGAATTATTTTTATTCCTTTGTTAATTCTGTTTCTCTGATGCCGTTCTTAATTTACAATTTACTTCGCAAATAACGAATATTTATATTTTGTTTAAAAGATATTCACCCTAACTCATAATTCTCTTTCAAAAACAGATAATCATAAAAAGTCCCATGTTGACACCCGAGAATTCCACCACATTCACACTCGCCACAAATTCCAATTCCGCACATATGATTTGTCTCTAATGATGCAAAAATGTTTTCTTTTTTAATTCCCAAATCAACCTCAGTTTTCATTGCATTTTTCATTAATTTTTCCGGTCCAATATTGTAACAAGTTGCATTTTCGTTATCATATTTTATAAGTTGTTTTCTCATAATATCAATTACTCTTCCGGGTTTTCCGTCATCAACAACAGGAATAAATTTTGCATACTTTTCGATAAGATTTTTAAGAATTATTTCGTTTCGTTTCTTGATACCGTGAAATACAAACACTTCTTTCCCCTTATTTTTAAGGGATTTTACCAATTGTGGGATAACTGCAATTCCTGTTCCGCCGCTTAATATAAACACTTTGTTACTTTTTGTATAAATTACATCGGCTCCGTAAGAACCACGAAATGAAATATCGTCATCAACATTAAGTTGAAATAAAGCGTGTGTAAAATTCCCTGTATCTGTGTTTTCTGAAAATTTTCTTTTTCTAATTAAAAATGTCAATGGTTTGTTATTTACAATTGAAAATGGTTTTTCGCCAACACCCGGAATCCATAAAAATCCGTATTGACTTGGTTTAAATTCTATTTGTTTTTTTCCACTTAATGTAAGTATTCTAAGATCGTTTGTAATTTTCTCAATTTTTGAAATTTTGAATTTATCGTATTTTGCCAGACGATTTTGATTGACAAATTTGGGGGAAGTATTTGAGTTATAATTAACATCTCGTTTCAAATTTTTAATGAATTTTTGTCTCTTTTTATAGTGAACTCTTGCAATTACACTTCCGATTCCAATTATATTTGCTCCGGCTTCAATCATTTTTCTAACATCTTTCGCATCTGTAATTCCACCCATTCCAATAATCGGTATATTGTTTCCGATTGCTTTGCGAATTTCTTTTATTTTCTCTATCGCTATTGGAAAAATATTTTCTCCGGACGCCCCACCCTTGTTTCCATTTGGATTATTTAAAATTGGTTCGCCAATATTAGGATCGATATATTTTTCAGGCCCAACTGTATTAATTGCTACAATTCCATCCGCTCCTGCATCGACAGCTATTTTTGCTATAGTGCCAATATCGTTTACATTTGGCGTCAGTTTTGGGAAAATAAGGGCGTTGGTTTGTTGACGGATTTTTTCTACATATATTTTTACTAATTCCGGGTTGACTCCAATAGATGCTCCATAGCCGGGTTTAGCATGAGGACAAGAAAAGTTTAATTCTAAAATGTCAGCGATATCTTCAAATTTTTTTACAAGCTGAATAAATTCTTCAGGCGAGTTTCCTGATATAGAAATATTCAGAAGTGAGTTAAACTTATGTGAATCTCGCAATTGTTTAAGCTCTTGATATCCAATTTCCATTCCGGGATTTCTCAACCCGACGGCATTAACAAAATTGCCAACAGATTTTTCTGCAATGATCGGTTCGCGATTCCCAGGATTTGGTTTAACTTGATAACTTTTTGTTGTAATGATGTCAATATCCGGAATTTCAGTATCAACAAGTTTTATTATATTTGGTTTTGTTGTCCAGATTCCGGAAACCGTTGCGAATTTTATCTCATCATTTAACAGATATTTTAAGATTTCTTTTTTGTTCATTTTTTTTACCACAAAGGACACAAAGGTTGCACAAAGAATACTAAGATGTTTGATGTATAAATATATTTCATAATTTTTAATTCCCTTTTTGTTTTCTTAGCGATTCTTGGCTCTTAGTGGTTTGATTCTTCGTTTAATTTCTCCAATTCATCAACACAAGCATCAGCCCAATTTTTAGGAATTGAATTCTCTTTTTTCCACGGAAATGAAATTCCACTTGAACTATTTATTCGCACAATTTCCAGGTCGTAATCAACTTTTTTCAAAACTTTCACAACCTCTTTTGCATTTCCACCCTGTGCTCCCACGCCCGGAATAAGTAGTGGAATGTTATGTTTTGTATAGGTCTTTGCGATATTTTTAAGTTCGGTTAGCGAAGTTGCTCCGATAACTGCTCCTGTCCCTGAATGTTTTTTAGACCATTTAATTATTTTTTTTGAAACATTTTGATATAGGAATTCACCGTTTTCTAATTTCTGATTTTGGAAATCTTTTGCACCTTTATTAGAAGTGCGATTTAAAATGTAAATTCCTTTCCCTTCATTTGAATATTCTAAAAAAGGAATAACAGAATCGGAACCCATAAATGGTGAAATTGTAACGGCGTCGCAATCCCAATTTTCAAAACCTTCGACAGCATAATTTTTTGATGACTTGGCAATATCACCCTTTTTATAATCCAAAATAATTGGAATTTCCGGAAAATATTCCTTACATAAAACAATTAATTCAACCAACGCTTTTGAACCGGAAAATTCTAATTGCATTGGTTTATCATATTGTAAAAAAAAGCCCTGATTGGGTTTAAATGCAGATGGATATATATTCCTCTCAATCATTTTTTCAAAAATTCTTTCATAGAAATTAGAAATACAAATTTCAGGAGAATCTTTGATTTCTTGTGGAAAATAATCCATCACAGGGTCTAATCCCATACAAATTATGCTTTTATATTTCTGTGATGATGCTTTTAATTTTTCTAAATAATTCATATTTCCCCTTTAATTATTTTACTATTTTGACGAATTAACAACTTTGCGACTTGGCGACTTTGCGAGAATTTTTTTTCTTTAATTTATTTGGCGGCTTAGCGACTTTGCGTGAGATCCACAAACCCAAATTTATCTTGCCAACCGAACGGATCAATTTGCCATTCTCTTAGTAATTTTATTTCATTTTTAGAGAAATATTTGTTTTCTTCAAGAGTGGAAACTAATTTTTCAAATGTTAAAATAGAGTAATAGTTACAATTATTTTCTCTAAAATATTCATCCGCTTTTTTAAATCCATAAGTGAATATTGACAGACAATAATTTACTTCCGCACCGTTTTCTTTTAAAATATTCACTGCTTCGACAGAGCTTTTCCCTGTGGAAATCAGATCTTCTATCAGTAATACTTTTTTACATTTTAATTGTGTTGAATTTTGAATTCCTTCAATTTTATTTTTCAATCCGTGATCTTTTTGACTTTTTCTTGGATAAATGAAAGGTAAATTCAGTTTATTCGCCAACAACATTCCGTGTGGTATTCCTGCAGTTGGCGTTCCGGCGATAATATCCGGCCGGATATTTTTCTCTTTTATAATATTAATAAATCCATCAATTATCAATTCTCTGAATTTCGGATAAAATAGAGATAAGCGATTGTCAT
>JAYEOX010000105.1:0-12872 GCA_034723415.1 Fidelibacterota bacterium
ATTACTAATTCCATATATGTTTCCCTTATATAAATATCTATGCAAAAATGGAGATAAACTTAGTGAATATCGTAATTTTGCCATTGGCACCTTATATGAATTTAATATTGATATAGATGATTTTATCCCATTATGATAATTGCCAATAAATAAATAATTCTTTAAAATCAGTGAAGTATTTTGAATACGCTTATTAAAAATAGAAGCGTACATATTCATCCCCGCATTGCTATCAAAATAGAATCCTCCGTGCAATTCAATTTTTTTATTTTCTTTTAAATCAACAGTAACAATTAATCTGTTATTTAATTTATCATCAGTAATATCATAATCCACACTATTAAAATATCCAGTAGAATAAAGTCGTTGAATAGCTTCATGAAATCTATCATAATCGAATGTTTTGTTTTTATTTAATGCCATCATTATAGCAATTTGTTGTTTAGTAAATCTCTCATTCCCTTTTATTATAATTTCCCATCTCTTTCTGTTTTCAAAAAAATTGTTGTATTTATTCTGTTTTTTATGAAATGATTTTATATCAGCTTTTTTATCAATTATTGCAGCAAGTTTTTTAGCAAGTACTTTCCCTTCTTCATATCCCCTTTTTATTGTTGTATCGCCTGTTGAAAAATCAAAAAGCGAAATATCCGAATTGTCTATTTGAATAAATTCATCATAATTTTTTACAAATTCCGAATCGCTACGAGCGGCTAAAACATTACTTAATTGGTTCGCTAATGATGACACATCTTGTATCTCATCTGGCTTTGGGGGGATATCACCAACATTAACGGCTATGATATAATTTGCTCCAATATTTATTGCTACTTCAATAGGCAGATTATCATATAATCCACCATCTACCAATATCGTTGAATCTATTATTACAGGTTCAAATGCAATTGGATAAGCCATTGATGCACGCATAGATTTTGCTAAAGATCCTTCAGAAAATACAACTGACTTTTTATTTATAATATTAGCTCCTACACAGCGGAATGGTACGGCAAGAGAATCAAAATTTGAATTGGCTTTGCAATTTCCGGGAATTGTCCAATATGAGATAAAATCATTTATACTTTGATCGTCAAACAATCCGAATGGTTTTATTATCTTTTTCTTTTCTTCGTCGACAAATAAATTGACTTGCTCTGGTAAATTATTAAGTCGATACTCAATTGGGATTTCATTTGGGTTTATTTTATTATAAAAAATATCATTTAATTCATCGGTCATAGCAATTTCTTCTAATTTTTTAATTGGCATCCCTGCAGCATATAAACCACCTACAAGAGCTCCGGCACTTGCACCTGTGATACAATATATTGGGATTTGATATTCTTCGAATGCTTTTATTATACCAATATGAGATAAACCTTTCGCACCACCACCACTCAAAACCAATCCTATTCTAAGATCTTGTGCAAATACATTTCCTACAAATATAATACAAATTAGAAATTTTAATAATAATGTTTTCATTTGTATGTAAATTATTAATTTTTTCTCTAAATATCTAATGATTTTATAAATATTATCTTATCTGAGAGAAAAAAGAAAGTGGTCATTTTGAAATAATACCAGGCGAATTATGAACTGCGAATCTTATCTTCAACTACAGATTCAATTTTACTCATAGCGATCCGCTCTTGTTTTAGCGAATCCCGTTCTCGAATAGTAACTGTTTTGTCTTCTAATAATTGGTAATCTACAGTAATACAAAAAGGCGTTCCAGCTTCGTCTTGCCTTCTATATCTTTTTCCGATAGAACCACAAATATTTATATATTTTGTATATATATTCATTATTGTGCAATATTTCTAATTTAAAAAAGTTTTAAATATTCTCCAAAAACGAAAATGCGATTTCTTTGATAACCAGTTATTTCCTCAAGAATTTTATTATCTACAAAAAATTTAACTAAACTATTTGACGACTTAGAAGAAAGACCAGTAATTTTTTCAATTTTTCTCACTGTTATAACCGGTTCTTTAAACAACTCATGTAATAAAATTAATCCCAATTTTAATCGTTTTCCCATTGGTATAATCTTGTTATTTTCAATATCTGATTTTAATTTCATTATTTTTTGTAGTGTTTCA
This sequence comes from Fidelibacterota bacterium, assembly GCA_034723415.1. Classification (GTDB taxonomy): domain Bacteria; phylum Fidelibacterota; class Fidelibacteria; order Fidelibacterales; family Fidelibacteraceae; genus TCS52. The sequence goes on from JAYEOX010000105.1 coordinate 2,106, forward strand.
ATTGAATTTTCTGCTGTTTCAATTATTCCAACAAGAAAAAATTTAATCCACTGTATTAAATTGTTTTTTTCTCGTACTAAAGTTAGATTATCATAATATAATAATTTATTTCGTTCAAAAAAATCTGATAAATAAAGCAATGGACTTTTCATAATACCATTTGAAACAAGATATAAAGTTATGAGTAAACGACCAATTCTACCATTGCCATCAAGAAAGGGATGAATGGTTTCAAATTGATAATGTGCAATTGCAATTTTTATTAAATGTGGAATTGCATTATTATAAAGAAATTTTTCTAAATCAGATAATAATTCTGGTAACTCTTCAAATGTTGGTGGTATAAAAGTGGCATCTGATAAAGAAGCTCCACCAATCCAGTTTTGAGATTTTCTAAATTCACCAGGTGTTTTATGCTCTCCTCTTACATTGGAAAGTAATATTTTATGAGTATTTTTTATTAATCTATTGGACAAAGGTAAAGTATTTAATTTTTCAATTGCATAATTCATTGCAGAAACATAATTATTTACTTCTTGCCAATCATCTCTTTTTTCTGGGTTAATTTCTTTTTTTTCAGATAATGCATCTTCAATATTAGTTTGTGTTCCCTCAATTTTACTGGACCCAACAGCTTCTTTATAAATATGCATCTTTATAAATATATCTATGTCTGGAATGAAGTTCGCAAATGAATTCAATTCTCCAAGCTTTAAAGATGCTAATTCTAAAAGTTTATTTATTTTTTCTTCTGTCCATACAAAAGAATGATTGATTTTTTCCGGCACAAAATAGCTATATTGATATCCTTTTTGATATTTTCCTGACTTAAAATTATTAATATCCATATTGTTCTCCAAAATAAAATATGCATTCTCTTATTTTACTTTACTCGCTTATAGTAAAATATATTTTTATATATTTTACTTTCTATACAAATTATCTAAAGCTCTTAATCGCTTCATAAATCTTTTCATTAATCACCAATTCAATTTTACTTATAGCAATCCGTTCTTGTTTTAGCGAATCCCGTTCTCGAATAGTAACTGTTTTGTCTTCCAATGATTGGTGATCAACCGTTATACAGAAAGGAGTTCCAGCTTCGTCTTGTCTTCTATATCTTTTCCCGATAGAACCGCCGCCATCATAAAATGATGAAATTTTAAATTTAAGTTCATCAAATATTTTACGCGCGATTTCAGGCATTCCTTGTTTATTGAATAGTGGAAATATTGCAACTTTTATTGGTGCAATTTCGGGCGAAAATCTCATAACTGTTCTGTTATTTTCTTCATCTTCCCAATAAGAATCTACTAAAATTGTTAAAATTGTTCTATCTATTCCGGCTGATGTTTCAATAACTGCAGGAATAATTTTTTCTCCACGATTTTGCTGATCAATATAATGTAATTTTTTCCCACTATAATTTATGTGTTGAGTGAGATCGAATGTTCCTCTATCAGCAATCCCTTCTAATTCAGAAAAGCCAAAAGGAAATTCGTATTCTATATCATAACAAGCCTCAGAATAATGAGCTAATTCATCCTCACTATGTGGATGTAATCGTAATTTTTCAGGAGTAATCCCCAATGATTTATACCAATTCAAACGCTCATTTTTCCAATATTCCAACCACTTATCGTTTTCACCCGGACGAATAAAAAATTCCATTTCCATCTGTTCAAATTCTCTCGTCCTAAAAATAAAATTTCCTGTAGTTATTTCATTACGAAATGCCTTACCGATTTGAGCAATTCCAAAGGGCAATTTTACCCTGTTTGACGAAGTAATATTATTGAAATTTATAAATATCCCCTGTGCTGTTTCCGGACGCAAATAAATTTCTTGTGACGAATCTTCTGTAGAACCGAGTTCTGTTTTGAACATCAAATTAAATTGTTTTGGTTCGCTTAATTCACCATTACATTCCGGACAACGAGTGGTATTTTCCGGTAAATTATCAACTCTAAATCTTTTGCGACACTTTTTACACTCAACCATCGGATCATGAAAATTTTCTATATGACCTGATGCTTCCCAAACCTTCGGATGCATCAATATTGCAGCGTCCATTCCCAAAATATTTTCACGTGCCGTTACAATATTCTTCCACCAATGATCTTTAACATTTCTTTTTAATTCAACTCCCAAGGGGCCATAATCATATACAGCATTAATACTGCCATAAATTTCACTACTTTGAAATAGTATTCCTCTTCTTCTGGAAAGTGAAATGATTTTTTCAATTAACGGATTATTTTTTACTTTCTTTTTTGCCATTTTTTACCTTTTTTACTCTTTAGTTTTTTATCAATAATTTCTTTGCATTCTTCTAATGTTATTTTTTCAGGATTAATCTTTTTAGGAATTTTGTAGTTCTTTTTTTTGTATGCGATATATGGACCATATCTACCTTTTTTTACTATCATATCTCCATTTTCAAATTCTTTTAGAATACTTTTTCTCTTTTCAATTTTTGCTTCCTTAATTATTTCAATTGCTCTTTTGCTATCAATTGAATCCGGCGTATCGGGCTTTTTGATTGAATAAAATTTTGAATTATGTCTAATGTAAGGGCCATATCTTCCTATACCAATGACCATCTCTTTATCTTCAAATGTTCCTACTTGACGAGGGAATTTGAGTAATTTTAAAGCTCCTTCCAATGTAATTGAATTTAATGACTGTTTTTTAGTTATCTTTGCAAAGTCGGGTTTTTCTTCACCTTTTGACTCACCTCTCTGAACAACTGCCCCATATCTTGCTATCTTTGCATATATATTTTTTCCTGATTTCGGATCTTTTCCTAACAGTCGTTCGCCTTTATGCTTATCTGCCTCTTTTGAAACTGTTTCCACCTTTTTGTGAAATGGATTATAGAATTCTTCTATCATATTTTTCCATTGCATTTTTCCATCAGCGATCATATCAAAATCATCTTCAATATGAGCTGTAAAATTATAATTTAATATATCATTGAAATATTTTAACAAGAATTCATTTACAACAATTCCAATATCCGTAGGAAACAATTTTGATTTTTGATATCCGGTGTTTTCTGTTTTTTTGGATTCTTCAATTTCTCCATTTTCCAAAAATACATAATCATATTCTCTTTTTATCCCATCTCTATTTTCTTTTACTACATATTTTCTCTTTTGAATTGTTGAAATTGTTGGAGCATAAGTAGATGGACGACCAATTCCTAATTCTTCCATTTTTTTAACCAAAGTTGCTTCTGAAAATCTTGCCGGTGGTTGAGAATACTTCTGAGTTGCATCCATTTTTAACAGATCTAAATCATCACCAATTTTTATTGGTGGTAGAATATTTTGATTTAATTTTTGTGATTGCTTTCCATCAAAATATACCTTAAGAAATCCATCAAAAATTAATATTTCACCTTTACCAATAAGTTTTTTTTCAGAATTTGAAATATCAACAGTTACTTTCGTTCTTTCAACTTTTGCCGAACTCATTTGAGATGCAATTGTCCGTTTCCATATCATGTTATATAATTTCTTTTCCGATGCGTTTTTACCCGCAAACTCTTTTTCCAAATTTGTCGGGCGAATTGCTTCGTGTGCTTCTTGTGCACCTTTACTTTTTGTCCTAAAATTACGCGGTTTAGAATATTCTTTACCATACTTATTAGTGATAACATTTATAGATTTACCAATTGCCATTTTTGATAAATTAAGAGAATCTGTTCGCATATAAGTTATTAATCCTGCTTCATATAAATGTTGAGCAAATAACATAGTTCGTGAAACTGAGTATCCCATTTTATTGTTTGCTTCCTGTTGCAAAGTAGAGGTTGTAAATGGCGGTTTCGGCGATTTTGTTCCCGGCTTCTTTTCTATATTTCCAACTGAAAATTTTGCTGTTTTGCACTTGTTAAAGAGTTCTAATGCTTCGGATTTTGAATCTAAATTCTTAAGTAAATCAGCAGTGAATTCATACTCTTTCCCATCTTTTTCTATTTTAAAATATGCAACTATTTTATAAGATGATTTACTTTTGAATTTTGCTATTTTATTCTCTCGTTCAACAATTAATCTAACTGCAACAGACTGCACACGTCCTGCAGAAAGTTTCGGTTTTATTTTTTTCCATAGCAGAGGAGATAATTCATATCCAACTAATCTGTCAAGAATTCTACGCGCTTGTTGTGCATCAACTAATTTTTGATCTACTAACCCAGGGTTTTTAATTGCATCATTTATTGCTGATTTTGTGATCTCATGAAAAACAATTCGCTTCGTATCATTTACATCCAAATTTAAAGCGGTGCATAAATGCCAAGCAATTGCTTCACCTTCTCGATCTTGATCAGTAGCAAGATATATTGAATCCGATTTTCTCACAGCAATTTTCAATTCTTTTAAAATTTTTGATTTCTTCGAAGATATAACATAAGTTGGCACAAATCCATTTTCAGTATCTATACCCATTTTAGAAGATGGTAGATCTCTTATATGCCCCATTGAAGCAATAGCATCATAATCTTTACCCAAAAACCTCTTAATTGTATTTGCCTTTGATGGTGATTCTACTATTATTAATTTTTTACTCACTATAGTATTCCTTTTTTAATTTAAGTAATATACAAAATAGAGAATGTTTTTCAAATTATATTATTAAATTATAAAAATACAGCTAATGTTTGTTATGAAATTTGCACCACAAATCTCAATGGAATTAATTGTTAAAAAACTTTTTTATAGTTGACATTATAAATAATATATTATTAACTTTAAGGTATGGAAATGGTGGGCAATATACTCGAAAAATAAAAGAGAAAAATGCAGAAGCATAAGCTTTTATCCCAAAATCTCATATCACATACATTTCATACATTACAATTAATTGTTAATCAATGCGGTATTTTAATAGTAAAATTAATAAATTTTTTTCATATAAATTTAAGAGGGAAAGTTAAATGTCAAGAAATAATATTGTTATAGGAATAGCAGGTTCCGGTGGAGATGGTATTATCACTGCCGGTGATTTGTTAATGAAGTCAGCATCTAAAGATGGCTTGTTTGTTTTTATGTTAAAAAGTTATGGTCCACAGATTCGTGGTGGCGAGAGTTCGATAAAATTAAGAATGAGTCAAAATCCCGTTGCAACTCAAGGCGACAAATTGGATATTTTAGTTGTTCTCAATTGGAAGGATTTCCCACGATTTAAATTAGAATTACTATTAGAAGATGAGGTGGTAATTATCAGTGATTCTGCCGACAAATTTCCTGAAGAGGATATTCCAATAGATAAAAACAAGATGAAAAAATGGTATAAAATTCCAATTGCAAAAATTGCAAAAGAAGCGAGTGGAACTACACAATCAAAAAATATAGTTATGCTTGGAATTATTTCAGAATTATTTAATTTACCAAAAGAGACATTAAAAAAATCTATAAAGAAAAAATTTGATAGAAAAGGTCAAAAAGTTGTCGATACAAACATTAATGCAATAAATGCAGGACAAAATTATGTTATCAATTCTTTAGAAAAAATTGATGATCTGGTTTTTGAATATAAGAAAAATGATCCACGAATTGTAATGGACGGAAATGAAGCAATCGCTTACGGAGCAGTTTATGCAGGATTAGAATATTTTGCCGGATATCCAATTACACCCTCTTCGGAAATTATGCAGTGGATAGCAAAATTTTTGCCAAAATACGGCGGAACAGTTATGCAAATGGAAGATGAACTTGCTTCAATAAATGCAGTAATAGGTGCATCATTTGCAGGGAAAAAATCTATGACAGCAACTTCCGGTGCCGGTATTTCTTTGATGAATGAAGGAATTGGATTGGCATCAATGACAGAATTACCAGCTGTTATTGTAAATGTTCAACGAGGCGGGCCCTCTACAGGACTTCCAACAAAAACCGAACAAGCTGATCTAATGCAAGCAATTTGGGGAAGCCACGGCGATTCTCCAAGAGTAGTTCTAGCACCGGCTGATGTAGAAGATTGTTTCGACACAACTATATTAGCATTCTACATAGCAGAAAAATATCAAATGCCTGTAATAATATTATCGGATGGTTTTATCGGTCATAGAAAAGAATCCATTAATCCTGAGAGAATAAAAAGTAAAAAATCAGGTTTCAAAAAAATCAACAGAAGACAAACTCCAAATGAAGAAGAATTAAAAGATTATAAGAGGTTTAAATATACGAAAACCGGAATTTCACCAATCGCATATCCAGGTATAAAAGGTGGTGAACATCAAACGGCAGGAATTGAGCATGATGAATATGGTTTTCCTTCTTCTGATGTGGATATTCATCATAAAATGACATTTAAACGATATGCTAAATATGATGCAATAAAAAAAGAATTTGATTTTAAGAGATTCTATGGCGACGAAGATGCAGAAATTGGAATCATTGCTTGGGGTTCTACAAAAGGCGCTGTAAAAGAAGCAGTTAAAAAAGCTCAAGAAAATGGAATAAAAATTCATGCAATTATTCCACAAATCATTTATCCATTTTTAACTAAATCATTTAAAGAGTTCTTAAAAAAGAAAAAGAAAGTAATTGTTGTTGAAATGGCATATTCCGGTCCATTCGTTAGATATTTAAGAGGATTTGTTGATTTTGGGAAATATAATGTGAAGATATATCCATATCGCATTCCGGGTGGAGCGCCATTTACTGTTGAAGAGATATTAGAACAAATAACTGAAGTTGTTAAAAAATAAATAAGGATTAAAATAATGGAAAAATTTACAGTAAAAGATTATAAAAGTAAAATTAAACCTGTCTGGTGTCCTGGTTGTGGTGATTATGGTGTTTTAAATTCTCTTTATAAAGCATTAGAAAAGTTGCAACTTCCACCACACAAAACTGCGGTAATGTCAGGTATTGGATGTTCAAGTAGATTGCCGGGCTATATGGGAACTTATGGATTCAATGGGATTCACGGAAGAGTATTACCATTAGCAAGTGGTGCAAAAATGGCGAATCCGGAAAATACTGTTATTGCTGTTGGTGGAGATGGCGATGGATTTTCTATTGGTGGTGGACATATAATGCATGCTGCTCGAAAAAATATTGATATTACTTATATTGTAATGGACAATTCAATTTATGGTTTAACGAAAGGACAAGCATCTCCAACTACTCCATTAGGAATTACAACAAAAACTACAATTTATGGAAATGTCGGAACAACATTTAATCCTATTAGAACATTAATTGCATATAAAGCATCATTTGTTGCTAGAATATTTTCTGCCAATATAAAACATTCAACAGATATAATTGCTAAGGCAATTGCACATAAGGGGTTTTCATTTGTCGAGGTGTTATCTCCTTGTGTTACATTTAGAGGAAAGGAACAGTATGATTACTTCAGAGAAAAAAGTTTTATCATCCCGGATTCTTACGATCCCTCTAATGAAGTAAAGGCATTTGATTATGCCAACGATGAGGATACTTTGGAACTTGGAATAATTTATAAAAAATCTCGCCCTACTTATGATGAGGCGTTAGAAGAAGTGAGGATCAAAGCAAAAAATGATGGGGTTCCATCAAAATTAGGTCTATTGAATAATTTTGAAGTTTGATTCAAGAAAGAATTTTACGCATAATAGTGAAATAGAGTTATGGGTTTCAAATTTCCCCGCTTGCAGGCGGGCAAGTAATTTCAAGTTTCAATTATCGAATATTAAACTATAAAAAACTAAATATTAAATGAATATCATTTCAATAATTATTGTGGCTGTTGCGCTATCTGTCGATTCTTTTACTGTATCAATTGTTAATGGATGTACATTTAAAAATATCTCTATTAAAAAATATTTCGAAACAGCTTTTATTGTCTCTGGATTTCATATTATTTTATTATCGTTAGGATGGTTTATTGGATATAAATTTGGAAAATATTTTGTTGAAATCGGTCATTGGATCGCTTTTGTTTTATTATTAATTATTGGATTAAAAATGATCTATGAAGGTATAAAAAAGAGGAATACAGTAAACGAAAGTAATTTAACAATGCCAATAATAATTGGTCAAGCATTCGCTACGAGTATTGATGCTTTTGCAATTGGAATAAGTTTTGCTTTTTTAAATATCGTTCTTATCCTTCCATTACTGATTATTGGAAGTGTTACTCTTCTATTTACTATTCTCGGTTTGTATATTGGTAAATATTTTTGTAAAATACTATTTGAAAGATTTGAAATCATTGGTGGCTTGATTTTAATTGGTATTGGAATAAAGATTATAATTGAATATATTTACTTTTAGTATGATAAAAACAGAAAACAATAAAAAAATCGGTGTCGCTGTGAGTGGTGGAATTGACAGCTCTGTTGCAATACATATTCTCCAACAAAATGGATATGATCCAATTGGTTTTACACTAAAATTATTAGATGATAAAAATGAAAAAATTGATGTGGTAAATAGAGCAAAAAAAGTTTGTGAAAAATTTAATATTGAACATGTTGTCATTGATGGTCGCGAAATATTTAAGAAAATGATAAAAGATGATTTTGCTAAAGAATATTTACATGGTAACACTCCAAATCCTTGCGTTTTATGTAACAAGATAATTAAGTGGAATTTAATCCTCAATGAATTGGATGAAAGAAAAATTAAATATTTTGCAACAGGACATTATTGTAAAAATATTTTCAATAATGTAACAAATCGTTTTGAAATTCATAAAGCAAATGATAAGAAAAAAGATCAATCATATTTTTTGTGGAAATTGACCCAAAAAGAATTATCACGAACAATTTTTCCACTTGGAAATTTTCAAAAAGAAAAAATACAAGAAATTGCCGAAGAAATAAATCTATTCAATTCAGAAAGAACTGAAAGCCAGGATATCTGTTTTATTTCCAATAATGATTATCGACATTTTCTAAATGAAAATTACAAAGAGGAAATCAATAAAATTCAAAAAGGAACTTTTGTTAATGAAGATGGAGAAATTTTAGGCCATCACAACGGTTATTATAATTTTACTATAGGTCAAAGACGAGGACTAAAAATTGCAGTAGGACATAGGATTTTTGTTAAGGAAATTATCCCCGAAAAGAACGAAGTAATTTTAGCAGAGAAAGAACATTTACTATCGAATGAATGTCTTTTAAAAAATGTAAATCTTGTTTCTGTTCCGAATATTGAAAATGGAACCCTTGTTACAATTAAAATCAGATACAGACATATTGGAATAAAAGCTAAACTTTTTCAACAAGACAAATCAAAAATGTTGGTAAAATTTAATACTCCTGCAAAAGCTGTAACACCCGGTCAATCAGCTGTTTTTTATGATGGCGAACTTTTATTAGGTGGAGGAATTATTAGCAACGAACAAAATCTAACTAAAACGAACTAAAATAAAATGTTTAATATAATTAATGAAATGAAAAATTTATGAGTAAATCAAAAATGAACAAAAAGACAACAGTAAAAACATTGCAAAAAATGAAAAAGCGTGGTGAAAAAATCACAGCATTAACTGCTTATGATTCTCTTTTCGCCGGATATTTAGAGAAATCGGGAATCGATGTCATTTTAGTTGGCGATAGTGTTGGAATGGTTTATGCCGGACAAGAAACGACAATTCCAGTAACAATTGAAGAAATAATTTATCATACAAAAGCAGTTAAAAAAAGTGTTAAAAATTCCTTACTCGTTGCAGATATGCCATTTATGTCTTATCAAGTCAATTCGGAAGAAACACTAAAAAACGCCGGAAGAATATTAAAAGAAAGTGGGGCAGAAAGTGTAAAGATGGAAGGTGGCAAAGAAATTGCTGACTCTGTTATCCGTTGTGTAAATGCAGGAATTCCCGTGATGGGACATCTTGGACTAACTCCACAATCAATTCATAAATTCGGAAGTTATAAAGTTCAAGGGAAATCAGAACAAGCGAAAGATAAAATAATAAAAGATGCAATTGATTTACAAAAAGCGGGTTGTTATGCAATTGTATTAGAAAAAATTCCTGCATCATTAGCGAAAGAAATTACAAAGAAATTAGACATTCCTACAATTGGGATCGGAGCTGGGAAATATACCGATGGACAAATATTAGTTACTTATGATATGCTTGGAATGTTTGAAAAATTTAAGCCAAAATTTGCGAGAAGATACATGGAACTCGCAACTGAAATAAAAAAATCTATAAAAGAATATGTTAATGATGTGAAAGATAATAATTTCCCATCTGAAGACGAAAGTTTTTGAAATTATTAAATCACATTTTTTTTAATAATATATAAATCTATATTAGGAAAAAAATATCTAAAATATTTGGATATTCAATAATAATTTATTATACTTTAAATTAATTTGAAATTTTGAATAAAAGGAGAAAAGAATTGGAACATTTGACAAAAGAAACTTTTTTAGAAAAAGTTTTTAACTATGAAAAGAATAAGGAATGGAAATTTGAAGGTGAGTTGCCTTGTATAATTGACTTTTATGCAGATTGGTGCCAACCGTGCAAAATAGTTGCACCGGTTTTAGAAGAGCTTTCAAAAGAACACGAAGGTAAATTAAATATTTTCAAAGTTGACACAGAGAAAGAACAAGAACTTGCCGGAGCTTTTGGAATTCGTAGTATTCCATCAATGTTATTTTGCCCTAAAGAGGGAAAACCACAAATGGCACAGGGAGCGCTTCCAAAGGATTCGCTTCAAAAAGCATTTAAAGATATTTTAAATGTAGAATAAATATATCTAAATATCTTAAATTTAAAATCCCATGTTTTATTAACATGGGATTTTTT
>JAYEOX010000106.1:0-8279 GCA_034723415.1 Fidelibacterota bacterium
AAATAAATTCAAAAAAATCCTTTATATTTAAAAAAATATTTATTAAATTAAATAATTAATAGAAGTGAATAAATTTAAAATAAATAAGAGGAAATTGATCATGAAAAAATTTGAACAAAAATCAATTGATGGAAATACCGCAGCCGCTCATGTCGCTTATGCGTTTAGCGATGTAGCTGCAATTTACCCAATTACTCCATCTTCTCCAATGGGACAATATGCCGATGCTTGGGCAGCTAATAATATGAAAAATATTTTTGGTGAAAAAGTTGAAGTTATTGAAATGCAATCTGAAGGTGGTGCATCGGGATCAGTTCACGGTGCATTAACCGGTGGAGCTTTTACTACAACTTTTACCGCATCACAAGGATTAATGTTAATGCTTCCTAATATGCATAAAATTGCAGGTGAAATGTTACCCACGGTTTTCCATGTTTCAGCTCGTTCATTAGCTTGTCAATCTTTATCAATTTTCGGAGATCATTCGGATGTAATGTCAGCTCGTAACACAGGTTTTGCTGAAATGGCTGCATCATCAATACAAGAAATTATAGATCTTGGAATTGTCTCTCACCTATCTACACTTAAATCAAAAGTACCATTTCTCAATTTTTTCGATGGATTTAGAAATTCTCACGAAATTCAAAAAGTAGAAATTATTGATTTTGATACAATGAAATCGCTTGTCGAAAATAAATATGTGGAAGAATTTAGAAGCAGAGCATTGAACTCAGAAAATCCACAAGTAAAAGTCGGTGCTCAAAATCCCGATGTCTATTTTCAAGGTCGTGAAACTGTAAATAAATATTATGATAATACTCCTGAGATCGTTCAAAATTATATGGATAAAGTTGCTAAGAAAATTGGCAGACAATATCATCTATTTGATTACTTTGGTGATCCGAATGCTGAAAATATTATCATTGCAATGGGAAGTGGATGTGAAACTATTGAAGAAACGATCAATTACTTAAATAAAAATGGTGAAAAAGTTGGATTGATCAAAGTTAGATTATTTAGACCATTTTCAGTTAAACATTTAATTGATGTTTTACCAAAATCGGTTAAAAAGATCGCTGTGCTTGATAGAACAAAAGAACCGGGTTCAATTGGCGAGCCATTGTATTTAGATATTGTCGCTGCGTTAAAAGATAAGAATTTAACAATTATTGGTGGGCGTTATGGGCTTTCTTCAAAAGAATTCACTCCTCAAATGATTAAAGGAGTTTATGATCATCTAAATAATAAATGCACTCATAACTTTACAGTTGGAATAAATGATGACGTTACCAATACTTCAATAAAATATCCTGAAGAATTGAATACAACTCCCGAAGGAACTATTAGTTGTAAATTTTGGGGATTGGGATCTGACGGAACTGTTGGAGCAAACAAAAATTCCATTAAGATCATTGGCGATAATACCGAAATGTATGCTCAGGGTTATTTTCAATATGATTCAAAAAAATCAGGTGGAACTACGAGAAGTCATTTGAGATTTGGCAAGGAAAAAATTCAATCTTCATATTTAGTGCAAAATACGGACTTTATTGCATGCCATAATCCTGCCTTTATCGGAAGATATGATATTCTTGAAGGAATAAAGGAAAATGGTGTTTTCCTTCTAAATTCAAATTTAAAATCTGACGAAGTTTTTGAAAATTTAACTGAAAATATGCAAAAGACAATTATTAATAAAAATATTAAACTTTACAATATCAATGCACTGGAAATAGCAAATAAAGTAGGTTTGGGTGGTAGAATTAATACAATCATGCAAGCTGCATTTTTCTTGATCTCAAAAGTATTGGATAAAGATGTTGCAATTAAAATGATCAAAGATGCTATCGAAAAATCATATTCAAAAAAAGGTCAAAAAGTTGTAGAAATGAATTGGGAAGCTGTTGATGCTACTAATGAAGCATTGAAACAAATTGAAGTACCAAAAGAACTTCCGAATAAATCTAAAAAAATCAATGATTTAGTTCCTAAAGATTCAGATGATTTCACTTTGAATGTTATTGAAAAAATAATGAGAGAAAAAGGTGATGATATTCCTGTTTCTCAAATGCCTTATGATGGTTATGTTCCTTCTGGAACAACAAAATTAGAGAAACGCGGTGTTGCTCCTTTTGTTCCACATTGGGATTCTACTAAATGTATTCAATGTACACAATGTTCATTTGTATGTCCTCATGCGGCAATCAGACCTAAATTGATAGATCCAAAAGAACTAAAAAATGCACCGAAATCATTCAATGTTATTGACGGAATGGGAAAAGATAAAGACAAAAAATACAAAATACAGGTATATATAGATGATTGTGTTGGTTGCGAACTTTGTGTAAATGAATGTCCTGTTGGTGCATTATCTATGTCTCCACTTGAAAAAGAAAGAAAAAATGGACAAACTGAAAATTATAAATTCTTTGAAAAACTACCAGAAGATGTAATTGGAAATACTAAAGCTGATTCTTTAAAGGGAACCCAATTTAAACAACCGCTTTTTGAATTTTCAGGTGCTTGTGCAGGATGTGGCGAAACACCATATATCAAATTAGCAACACAATTATTTGGCGATAGAATGATAATTGCAAATGCTACGGGTTGTTCTTCAATCTATGGTGGTACCTTCCCCACTATTCCTTATACAAAGAATAAAAACGGACACGGACCCGCTTGGGCAAATTCACTTTTTGAAGATAATGCAGAATATGGATTTGGTATGCGTCTTGCTGTTGATTCTAATCGAAAAATCTTAAAAACTGCTGTAAAAACACTTATCAAAAACGGTATAAATTCTGAATTGAAAAAAGCTTTGAATTACACTCTTGAAAATTGGAATTCAGTTGATGAAGATGCAAAGAATAATGTTGCAAATATTAAAAAGCTACTCAAAAAAGAAGATAAAAACAGTGTAGTTGACAAGGTTATTGAACTTCAAAATTATTTCATTCAAAAATCAGTATGGTCATTTGGTGGTGATGGCTGGGCTTATGATATTGGATATGGTGGTTTAGATCATGTTATAGCTTCCAATCGCAACATCAATATACTTGTTTTAGATACTGAAGTATATTCAAATACTGGTGGACAAGCATCAAAAGCATCACAATTAGGTGCTGTAGCAAAATTTGCTGAATCCGGTAAGGAAACGATAAAAAAAGATCTTGGAAAAATGGCAATGAGTTATGGATATGTTTATGTTGCTTCAGTTGCTATGGGATATAATAAAAATCAATTACTGAAAGCATTCAAGGAAGCAGAAGCTTATGATGGTCCTTCATTAATTATTGCATATTCACCTTGTATTGCTCACGGAATTGATATGACACAAACACAACAAGAGGAAAAATTAGCAGTTGATACCGGTTATTGGATTAATTATCGTTATAATCCGCTTCTTAAAAAAGAGGGAAAAAATCCATTGATATTGGATTCAAAAAAACCTAAAAAACCGGTTGAAGATTTCTTTAAAAACGAAAGACGATATGAATCATTGAAAAAAACATTTCCGAAAAATGTTAAAAAATTCCGACCGGAATTCGATAAATTCGTAAAAGATAGATACAACGATTATAAAAAGATGTCAGAACAATAGATCCTAAAAGAAAAAGTCCTACTATTTATTAGTGGGACTTTTCTAATTATTTCAAAATTATGATAATACAACCATTAGCAAGCGGAAGTAAGGGAAACTTAACACTTATTCAAACAGAGAATTCTAAAATTCTCATTGACCAAGGATTGTCTGCAAAACAAGCGAGTTTTAGATTACAAGATGCAGGACATGACCCAAGCGATATTCAGGCGATTTTTGTAACTCATGAACATGGCGACCATATTAACGGTGTGAGAGTTTTTTCTAAGCGATATAAAGTTCCTGTTTATATTAATTCAAATATTTTGCATACTGCAAAAGAGAAAAAGAAGTTTGATGAAATTAAAGATATTCGTACATTCTATCCAGGTGATAATATTGAGTTTAAAGATTTGTACTTCCACCCTTTTTCTGTGAGTCATGACGCAATAGATACTGTAAATTTTATTATTAAAAACAAAAATAGATCAGTAGGAATTTTTACAGACTTAGGCTATGTAAATAATATTGTTAAAATGAATGCAAAAAATTTAGATTTAATGATCCTCGAAGCAAATCACGATTTGAATATGTTGAAAAATGGTGAATATCCATTAGAATTGCAACAACGGATTAAATCAAAATTCGGACATTTATCTAACGAACAATCTGTAAATTTTCTTATAGAAATACTGAAACATAATAAAATTACAAATGTTGTTTTAGCACATTTAAGTGAAAAAAATAATGATCCTAATTTGACAATTGACTATTTTTTGGAAAAACTTGAAAAAACAAATAATTCTGTAAATCTAACCATTGCCAAACAGCATCAAATCACAAAAAGTTTTGAGATTTAAATAAGAAAAAGGAAAAATTATGAAAAAATTAATGTTAATTTTATTAATTGCAACTTCAATTATATTAATGAGTTGTGCTCAAAAAACAGAAAAAAAAGGAGAAAAATTGGAATTTAAAACATTAACTGCGGAAGGAATCGCAAAAATAAAAGAAAAAGTAAAAAACACGCCTGCAATACCGGTAAAAGAAGACGAGATTGCAATAATTGAAACAAAATTTGGCAAAATGACTGTAGAATTTTTTACAGATATTGCACCAAATCATTGTGCAAATTTTAAAAGATTAACCAATTCCGGATATTATTCAGGAACAACTTTTCATAGAGTAATTCCCGGATTTGTAATTCAAGGCGGAGATATAAATTCTCGCGACAATAATAAAGCAAATGACGGAATGGGCGGACCAGGATATACTGTCGATGCAGAATTCAATAAGACCCCACATGTAAAAGGCATTTTATCAATGGCTCGTTCACAAAATGTAAATAGTGCCGGTTCACAATTCTTTATCTGTGCCGGTGATGTTGGCCAATTAGACAATAATTATACAGTATTCGGAAAAGTAACAGAAGGATTAGATGTAATTGATTCAATTGTAAATGTTCCAAGAAACGAACGTGATAATCCAAATGATCCCGTCTATATGAAAGTTACAATGAAGACAAAATAATTTTTTATGAAAATATCTATTTATAAAAATCTTTGTATAATTAGTAGCTTAGTAGATTAAACGGTAGGAAAAAGAGCCACAAAAAACACGAAAATGACACAAAATTTAAATTCATATTTCAATTCGGACTTGATTTTGCTGGAACAAAGCGAATACGGAGTTAAGAACGAATTTCAAATTTCCATTTTCTAATTTCAAATACCAAGTATCAAATAATTAAAACAAAGTAGTAAAATGTTAAAAAGAATATTAAAAACAATTGGTATCAAAAAACCAAAAATCGGATTAGCCCTCGGAGGTGGTGGAGCACGCGGATTAGCCCACATCGGTGTACTGCAGATATTAGAAAAGGAAAAAATCCCAATTGATTTTATTGCCGGGACTTCTATTGGTTCTATTATCGGAGCTGTATATGCACATAATCCGAGTTATAAAGATTTAAATAAAACATTTAAACAATTAGTAGAGTCCCCGGAATTCAAAGAATTGGGATTGGATAATTTAAATTCTCATAGTTCACCTGATCCCTCATTTTTTGAACAGTTTACAAAAATAATAAAAGAAAAAGTAATTCTTAAATTACAAAATAAAAGATTAGGTGTAATTTCTGCTGAAAAAATGAAAAAAATCTTTTCAAAATTACTTCCCGGTATGACTTTTGAAAATAGCAAAATATCTTTTGGTGCATTAACCGGGAATTTGAATACAGGCAAATCCCATTTCTTTACATCAGGTAATATAGTTTCCGCAGTTCAAGCAAGTTCAAGTATTCCCGGCTGGATTGAACCGGTAACTATTAATGATAATCTTTATACAGATGGAATGATTTCATCTTTAATTCCGATAACACAAATTCGTAAAATGGGAGCTGATATTGTTATTGCAGTTGATGTGACAAACAGAGATTTATCAAAACAAAAAATAGATTCATCAATAGATATTGTAGAAAAAGCAAATCAAATTTTGAAAAATAATGCTACAGATCTTTCACTGAAAAATGCGGATATTGTAATTCGTCCTAACACAAATGGATTGGAATGGTATGAATATTCTCATTTAGATGAGCTTGTTGAAGAGGGAAAAATATCAGCCAGTGAAAAAATCAATGATATTAAGAAAATAATTAAATAAACATATTGGTAGAGTTTTCCAAAATCTAAAAATTCTAATATAACAAAAAAGGGAAGCAATTGCTTCCCTTTTTTAATTTTAATCTAAAATATTATTTAGAATAATTTGTAAGAAACTCCAACAGCAACATCTAATGTTGTCTTATTATAAGTTTCTTTATAAATTGTAGCATCTTTTTCATATTCAATATAGAAAGTATTAGAAGCACTGAGATCAATATTCATTTTATTATTTAATTTATAATTGAAACCGGCACCAATAGAATGGTTATCCAATGTAAAGTCTAAATCATTTTGATATGCTTCTTTTACACCTTTTGCATCATAGAGATAACCTGCACTTGCTAACAATTTATCACTTAATTTATATTCCACTGCAAAACCAACATTCATTCCATTATCAACATTATCTTCATTTCCATCCCAATCAGCAGAAGTATTGAAGTAATAATTAAAATCTGTCTCTACTTTTAATTTTGGAGATACTTGATAAGAAATACCGGTAGCTAATATTGCCGGCATGTCCGCATTAGATTTTGCTCCATCAGGAAACAATCCTGATCCATCAACTTTTGTATCATTTTCCATTTCTAATTTTGCTTGCATTGCATATTTCAAGGCAATTTGTAATTGATCTAAATCAAAATGAATACCAAAAATACCATTAAATGCTGTCCCTGTTTGTTCGGCATCTACTTCTACATCAGGAGCCATACTACTAATATCAATTATTCCAGTTCCATCTGCTTCAGTACCATGTTCGGTGGTTAAT
This sequence comes from Fidelibacterota bacterium, assembly GCA_034723415.1. GTDB lineage: Bacteria > Fidelibacterota > Fidelibacteria > Fidelibacterales > Fidelibacteraceae > TCS52. Next base: position 7,013 of record JAYEOX010000106.1, read on the forward strand.
GCTATATTTCTAATACCACCTTCATAAGTATTTTTTGCATTAATATATCTTCCACCTGCTGCAACAGAGATCATATCATTGATCTCATAAGAAATATTGAATTGTCCGGCAAGATAGATCGATGAACCTTCAAATGCAATATCAGCATCATATCCGGTGATATTTCCCATTGGTGCCAAAGCAGAATTTATAGCAGCTGCCGGAAGACCAAAATAACCACTTAATTGGTTTATTAACATTAAATTAAATGACGGTAATCCATCCGCATAATCAGCACTTCCACCGCCACCGATTGGCATAACACCTAAAGACATTGCTAAATTCCCTGTTTTATACACCATATAGAAATCCGGGAAGAACATTGCATCTATATCTCCAACATAAGTATCTTCATTTAAAACTGCAAAATCATTTTTAATTTCTTTTTCTTGGAAAATTGACTGATTGCTAAAAGATAGATATAATCCATCTTCCATCTTTGTTAAACCAGCCGGATTAAAATACACCGCATCAATATCTGTCGATGCATTTCTGTTCATTGTTCTGATGTAAGCTGCACTTTGATTGCCATTGTCAACAAGACCGGCACCAAAAGCAACTACACTGATCAAAACAACCGCCATGACTACACTAAGTTTTTTCACTTTTCCCTCCTATTTTATTTTCAAAAAAAGCAATTAAGTATACAATAATAATAAATAAAATGCAAGGATTTCCTTGTAAAAAAATATTTTTTTATTAATAAACACTTTATATTACATTTGATTTATAAAAAAATGCAATAATGTGATAAATATCATTTGTTTTTTAACAATTTTAGTATTATTATATTTATAACTTAAAATGAATATTAAAATTAAGGAGAAATAACAATGAAATTTAAAATGAAAACAAAAGGGATAACTATGTTTTTGTTATTCTTTTTATTTCTAACAATTCAATGTGTAAAAGTTCCGGATAAAGTTGAAATGTTCAAATATGAGACGTCATTTGATCTTTTTATGGCAAAAGTAACCTTCACAGCAGATTCTTTATTCAAATCGCTGGTAGAAGATGGAACAATATCCAGTGAAACATATCCAAACGGAGATGGAATCGAAAATTGGTATGTTTTCAGAGATACTGTTGAAATTGATACCATTAGTGTTGAAGATCAGCTTGCTTTTGATGATTTCGATCCACAATCATTTACTCAAAGTATTGATGATATTACAATTGACCCGATAACAAAAACAATAAACACTCAACTTGGAAATGCTCAACTTGA
>JAYEOX010000106.1:8379-12871 GCA_034723415.1 Fidelibacterota bacterium
TTTTCAAGTTAATGCTGAAGCAAAAGATCTGAAAGTATCATCTGCAATTGCAAATATACCCTCTCAATCAATTAAAGATTCTACAGAAGTAGATATGGACATTTCAAATTCCAACAAAATTCAAAGTGCAACAATTAATAAAGGAACCTTGGAGATAAACATTACCAACAACTTATCATTAGATTCTAAATTGATATTAACATTGAATAATTTAAAATCACCAACTGATCAATCATTTTCAACCGATTCAATTGCTATTCTTGGTAATGATATTTCAAATAATTCCTATAATATCGAAAATTATAAACTTGAATTCGATGATATTAATAATCCTAAAGTCGCTTATAAATATTCAGTAAAAACTATTTCAAAAGATAATGCTACTATTAATTCTACGGATAATGTAGAAGTTGAGCTCTCCATTCACGGAGATAATAATACCGATCCAATATCATTCTCACAAATAACCGGAAAATTTTCTCAAGAAGCAATAACTACAGAAGATTCAATAGAAATAGATGAAACAACTAAAATTATTAATGCTGACTTTTCATCTGGTAAATTGACTATGACTATTGCAAATAATTTAGGAATTGCTGCTGACATTAACTATCAAATAGATGAAATCCTCGATAACAATAATAACCTTCTAACTTCAACTATAGAATTGGATGGTAGTTCTAATCCGGTTGTTGATGAAATATTACTTGAAAATTATCAAATTGAATTTAGTGACGCAACAGTTGGAATACCTCAAGTAATTCACTATACAAGTTCTGTACGACTGGATACATCTATTATTCAAACAATTGATTTAAGTGATGATATTTCTGTTAATTTAACAATGAACGATATAGATTTTTCATCTGTTTCAGGAATAATTGATTCTATGGAAATAGATATTGATCCGATTAGTACTGCTATAGATGATATCCCTGAAGAAATGGAGGGAATAAATTTTTCTAACATAGAAATGTTAATAACTCTTGAATCAGGTATTGACATCCCAATATGGTTAAATTTAAAACTCGCAGCATTCAATGAAGAAAATAACGATTCTGCAACTATTAATATTTCGCAAAACATTACAGAAAATCCTATAATTAATATCCCTAACCCTGAAGATTTAATAAATATTTTTCCAGATAGCATAACTGTTTCAGGATCTTCGCTAATTAATGGTCAAGGTACTATTGATGTTACACAAAAGATTACAGGTAATTTAAGATTTGAGTTGCCTTTAGAATTTACTATTGGTGATTCTGTAATGATGAATGTTGATAACATGGAAGTTGACTCAGTTGAAGATCTACCCGAAGAATTATCAGCTTCAATAACAGCAAAAATTGATAATAAATTTGATTTTGGTGCTGAGACAAAAGTTTATTTTGCAAAAGATACTCTATATTTTGTTAATTCTTTCAACGATACGGATAAAGTTCATCATTTGGCAACATTTAATATTGAGCCATTAGATACAAGTACAAATGAGATTTTATTATCAAAAGATGATGCCGAACTTTTTAAGGAAGGCGGATATATGAAATACGATGTGTTATTAAAAGGAAGAACAGATGGACAACCATCCACATTTCTTTCCACCGATTCGTTAACATTAATGTTACATGGTACTGCTACCGCCTTAATTGATGCTGATTCATTATCTCAAGGAGGTGAATAATATGAATACTTTATTGAAAAATATTAAATTTAAATTGATAGGTTTTTTATTATTATTTTCTTTAATACTCAATTTAACAGCTCAAGAAAATAGTATAGATAATGTGAGAGAAAAAGCTGATGCTGCTTATGATGAATTAGATTCTACTATGAAAGCAATTGAACAACAAAATAAAGCGAAAACCTTAGAAGAAAAAAATCCCAATATTATAGAATATAAAAAATCGTCTTATGATTCCCTTTCTGCCAATCAAGATTCTATAGATGATTTTAATACTGAGCAACCTATTGAATCACCTATTAATGATACTTCTAACAATATACAAACTTCTAATAATACACAAAATGATTCGAAAGCTGAAGAAAAATCCTTGTCAAAAAGAGAAAAAAAATATTTGACAAAATTAAGAATGAAGAAAAAACATCGCCAAAGATTGATCACATTAGATAAATCTGATATTATTTTCAGTCGTAAAACAAGAACTTCAATATCAAACATACAAAACCCGGCAAATATTGGAATTAAAGCAGAAACATTGACTAATTTATCTTTAATTGTTACACCAATTCCAAACATTTCTTTCAATGTATGGAATTCGTCATTTTCCGTAAACACAGTTAATACTTATTTTAATGATGGTCGCCTTTTAACACAAGATGAATTGGACGATTTCGTTTCACTTTTTAAAACAGATGGATTAGGCTTAAAAACAAATATTGAATTACCATCTATTTTTTCTGTCAAACTCCCTCTTGTTTTCAGTTCATTCTTTATTAATGTTGGTGCGTATGTAAGTGAAAAAGGAACACTACCCGGTGAAGTATTAGCTATTCCATTTCAAGGTAACAGAACACCAGGATTAAGCTTTAATAATCCATTGACTGATGCAAAAAGTGATTTTGAAGTTTCTGCATACGGCAAAGCTACATTTGGATTAGGTTCATTTTATTCACTACCAAATATTAAAAGTATTGAACTACCTGATCTAAGATTTGGATTTAATATTAATATGTATTCAGGTTTATATGCTAGTGTTAAAGCTCGTAATATAACCATTAGTATTGATGAAGAAACAGGTGATAGTTTTGGTATGGATTTGATTATTACAGCTCCATTAGACACATTTAATGTTATTGCCGGTGATACATTAAGTGATGTAAGTATTGCCGAGCCAAATGACCTGACAAATATTGCACAAATATCTACCGGATTTGATTTTGGTGTTGGAATGAGATTTCATTTAAATGAATATATTCCTATTGAAATGCCATCATTTTTGAAAAATGATCTGGATATTCAACTTTCTTTTCAAGATATCGGAGCAAAACTTAAAACTGGAAATATGATAAAAAAAGAACTATCAGTTTCCGGCACCTATCTTGACCCAGAAAATATTGATATAGATTCTATTATGGTTTTTTCTGAAACAACAATTGATTCTGCTTTTACATATTCTGAAAATATTTCAAGTAAAATGAATATGATCTTTACTTACCAACCAATTGACCAGATTTTTATTAAAACCGGATTTACTTCTTTTCTTAATAAAGGTATCGGTTACGAAGACAGATCAAGATTATTCATTTCCTTTGATGTTTTTCCGGTAAAATGGTTTTTCTTAAACTACAAAGTTGAAAGAATAGAAAATAACAAACATTTTCAAACCGGTTTCGGATTTTTAACTAAAAATTGGGATGCCTCTTTTTACATTCATTCCGTTAATGAAATGGGATTTGTTGGATATAACTTTTCTGAAAGTTATGTAACAGCGAGTGAAAATATTAAAGGATTGGGAATTTCCCTTTATTCTAATTGGTACTTCTAGACTAATCTAAAATAAATAAAAAAAATCCGTTAGTATTTTCACTGACGGATTTTTCATTTTGATTCATAATTTAAATATTGTTTTATTATTTTGTATAAAAAGTACTCAACATTAATTCCATTTGTCGTAAATATACATTTTTATCTTGTCCCGGAGCCCAAATACTTATATCTAAAAAATATGTTCTGTTAGTGACTCCATCATAAAAATAAAAACTCGAGAATGGTCCTCCCATTGTCTTCACAGGATGAGCCCAAATACCTCTTATATTATTTACAGATCTATTTTTCCATTCTATTAATCTGGAAGTAATAAATTTTTTCTCAATATAAGTTTTGCCCATAATATTTTTACCTAACCAATATCTCATTTTCCAAGCCCATTTAACATCCAATATTTTATTAAATCCACCCTTTTCCCAATGAATTGTTATCCATCTATTTGGATTAGAACGACCTAATTGAATAATATGACCACTTTCATTTTCCTCAAGTATTTCAAAATCGTTAGGAATTCTAAAGCTAAACCCATATTTTTTAAATAATTGATCAGATAGCTCTTTCTGTTCTGCCTTATAATATACCTGCTTAAATTGCCTATTAATAAAACCTTTTCTAAGACATTCAAAAATATCTGTTCCATTATTTGTTAAATATGATATTAAATCTTTTTTATTATTTGCTGCTAATACCATAAAATTTTGTCGACGTGCAATTTTATCATATTCATTAAAAAGATTTCTGCTTCCTGATTCTATCATTTTAATTCCTTTTTCCGGAATAGCAGTTTTGACAAAATTCGATACTATATCATTATTATCCAAAGTAGTGATAAACATGATATTTTTAGCATATTTAAAATCCTCAAATTTTTCTAATGGAATATGAATAAAATAAAACAACTTTTCTCTTTGAGGAGTCCTTATTGTTTTTTCTACCTTTGAGGCAATTAAATCTTCTATACTTTTCCATAAACTGTCTTCAACA
>JAYEOX010000107.1:0-12859 GCA_034723415.1 Fidelibacterota bacterium
AGTGGACAGATGAGAGTGCAGAGATAAATAGTAAACTTCAGTATCGTGTTTATGCTTATAATAGTGAGAATGTTTCGTCATCGGTTGAGACTGATGTAATAGATAACATATTCCCATCACCTACAAGTATTACTTATGAAAGTATTGCGATAGATGAAGTACAACTTAATTGGACAGATAACTCCAATGGGGAAGAAGGCTTTAAGATAGATAAGAGATTAGAGGATGGGAACTGGATAGCAGGATATGGAATAGTTGGTGAGAATGTAAAGCAGTGGACAGATGAGAATGCAGAGATAAATAGTAAACTTCAGTATCGTGTTTATGCTTATAATAGTGAGAATGTTTCGTCATCGGTTGAGACTAATGTAATAGATAACATATTCCCATCACCTACAAATATTACTTATGAGAGTATTGCGATAGATGAAGTACAACTTAATTGGACAGATAACTCCAATGGGGAAGAAGGTTTTAAGATAGATAGGAAAATAGAGAATGGGAATTGGGATTTAGCTTATGAAACTATTGATTCAAATATAACTCAATGGACAGATGAGAGTGCAGAGATAAATAGTAAACTTCAATATCGTGTTTATGCTTATAATAGTGAGAATGTTTCGTCATCGGTTGAGACTGATATGATAGATAATATGTTCCCATCACCGTCTAATCTTATTTTAAGTAAATTAGATGTTAACAAAATCAAAATTAGTTGGGATGACAATAGTATAGGTGAAGGAGGATTTTATATTGATAAGAAAGTTGGGGGGACAAGTTGGGAAACGGAATATGTAACTTTAAGTAGTAATGCTACTTATTTTTTTGATGATATTGAACAACCCTGTGGTACTTTCTATTATAGAATAAGAGCTTATAAAGGTGATTCATGTTCTGACTACAGTAATAAAGATTCAACTAATATTAGATTGGGAATTATTGGTAATTTTGATACAGGAAGAGACGCGTCAGAAATTTTTATATCAAGTGAAACAAATTGGTATTCATTTGTTACAGATAAATATAATGGGCTTTCTATTATTGATTGTGTGAATCCAAGTTCGCCAGAAGGTATGACATATAATGAGGGGGGTCTTCCTGACCGAACCCTTTCTGTATTTACTACAAGCAAATATGCTTATGTAACTACCCATACAGGTATTCAAAGTCCAGGTCGTTTATATATTGTAGATATTGATTCTTTGATTAATGTGCCTCCACGTGATTTATCTGATTCTCTTACTATATTAGGAAGTTGCCAAACAACAGGAATTCCTAAAGATGTATTTGTTGAAGGTAACTATGTCTATATTGCATCTGGAGAAGATGGCCTTTCAATAATAGATGTTTCTAATCCATTTATCCCATCTCTCGTAAAAAATTTTAGTACTGGACATTTTGCAAGAAAAGTTATCGTTGAAGGCAATTATGCTTATATTACAGGAGGTTTAGGTGGTCTTGATATTATTGATATTTCTGATCCTAACAGTCCCTCGCTCGTTTCAAATTTCCCAACTTCAGGACTCATAAATGATGTGAACATAATCAACAATTATATTTATGTTGCTAATGGGGAAGAAGGTTTGTTAATTCTTGATATTTCCAATCCTGCATCTCCTTATGAAATTGCAAGTTGTCAAACAGAGGGATTTGCCTATAGCTTATGTGCAAAGGAAGATGTATATCAAGATTATGACTTTATTTATTTAATAGATAAAGAGAAAGGAGTGTTTGTTATTGATATTACAGATCCAGCAAATCCATATATTTTAGGTAATGTAAAAATGACTACAAATCCGGTTTCTGTATCTTCATTTTATTATAGTAGTTATATGTTTTTGATAGATGATGAAGGGTTAAAAGTGGTTCAGGTTGCACCATAAAGTGAGGAAAGATACAGGAATAACTTTCAAAAAACAGGAAATATCTTTTGACGCTCTTAATATTTGCTATAAGAATTGTAAAAATGTATAAATTTCTAATTGAAAAAAATGAATTTATATTAAGTAAATAATTATTACGAAGTGGCACTGCTATTGGTGCAATGGTTCGTGAAGCAGAACACGCAGAAAGAAGCTAACGAAACCGACTATTGGAGAACTATTGTATAAATCAGAATATTTAAAAGAAAACTATTACATCTCAATACATAATGACATAATCGAAATCAGTAAACTACTCTCTTCAATTATTATTACCACAAAACGAGGGAAAAATGAAAAAAAATAATTCACAATTAACGAAGCTTTCAAACTTTGTAATTTTCCAAACCGAAAACGGCAAAGTAAATATTGATGTATTTTTTAAAGATGAAACACTTTGGCTTACTCAGAAGTTAATTGCTGAACTTTTTGAAAAAGGGAGATCTACAATTACAGAACATTTGCAAAAAATATTTGCAGAGGGAGAATTAGATGAACAACGGGTGTGTCGGAATTTCCGACATACCACAAAGCACGGTGCTATCAAAGGTAAAACACAGGAAATGGAAGTTAAATATTACAATCTAAAAGCAATTACTGCTGTAGGTTATCGTGTAAATTCTCACAGAGCAACAGAGTTCAGAAAATGGGCAACAGAAATTCTGCACGAATATATTATCAAAGGTTTTGCAATGGATGATGAAAGACTCAAACAGATAAGACATTTTGGCATAGATTACTTTGAAGAAATGCTTGAGCGAATTCGAGAAATCCGTTTAAGTGAGAATCGATTATGTGAAAATTACTTTTCCGAGTTTAAATTTTTTATCGTATATTTAAATAATAAAAATGAGGTAAGATATCAGTAGAAAAAAATTATTTTTGATTGATGGAATGGCAATTGCTTATCGTGCTCATTTTGCGATGATCCGTAATCCATTGGTAACGAGTGATGGAAGACATGTAAGTGCGACTTATGGTTTTATGACTTCTCTTTTGAAGATAATAGATGACGAGAAACCGGAATATCTCGCAGTTGTTTTTGATGCAAAAGAGAAGACATTTCGTCATAAAATGTATCCGGAATACAAAGCAACTCGTGAAAAAATGCCATTTGAAATGCGTCCACAGATTAATTGGATAAAGGATATTTTAAAAGCAATGAATATTCCATCTTTGGAGCTTTCGGGATTTGAAGCAGATGACATTATTGGCACGCTTGCTGTAAAAGGCGAAAAAGAAAAATTGGATGTTTTTATCGTTTCGGGTGATAAGGATTTTATGCAACTGATCAACGAACATATTTATCTATATTCACCGGCAACCGGAAAAAAAGAATTGATAATTTATGATTCGAAAGAAGTGGAAAAAAAATGGGGAATTAAACCGGATCAGGTAATTGATATGCTGGGTTTGATGGGAGATTCTTCTGATAATGTCCCCGGAGTTCCCGGAATTGGTGAAAAGTCAGCTGTGAAGTTACTGAAAAAATATGGTTCTTTTGACAATGTTTTTAATAATGTAGAAAAGGAAACAAATGCTCGTATTCACAAGGGATTATTAGAAAATAGTGAACTTGGGAAATTAAGTAAAGAGTTAGTAACAATTGATACTCAAGTAAAGATCGATTCTGATTGGAATGATATTAAATTTAGTGAATATAATAATGAAAAGTTGATTGAATATTTACGAAAAATGGAGTTTTATTCACTAATAGAGCATTTGGACCTTGAAAAAAATAGTAAACCGAAGAAACAAAATTATCAAACAATTGACACAAAAGAGAAATTTATAACATTTATTGAGAAGCTGAAAGAACAGAAGATATTTTCTTTTGATACCGAAACAGATAACAAAAATCCACATCTTGCAAATTTGGTTGGTATGTCATTTTCTTGGAAAGATTGGGAAGCATATTATATTCCATTCAACTTTTTTAATAAAGAAGGAAATTTATTTGCTGAAGATGATATACAATTCGTGGCAAAAAAAATAAAACCAATATTAGAAAATACTAAGATAAAAAAAGTCGGTCAAAATATTAAATACGATGCAATTGTATTATCTAATTATGATATCATCTTAAAAGGAATAGAATTTGATACTATGGTTGCAGAATATTTGCTTCATCCTGAAAGTTATTCATACAAACTGGATAATTTATCAGAAAAATATTTACATTATAAAATGCAGTCGATAGAAGAATTAATAGGAAAAAAGAAAAGTAAACAGATAACAATGGAAAAAGTGCAGCTGGGCAAAATATCTTTTTACGCTTGTGAAGATGCAGACATTACATTTCAATTATATAAAATTCTAAATGAAGAAATTAAAAACGAAAATTTAGATAATGTTTTCAAGAATATTGAAATTCCATTGATTAGCGCTTTAATTCAAATGGAGAAAAACGGTATATATTTAGATGTTGATTTTCTAAAAAGAATGAGTATTTCATTAACAAAAGATTTAGAAAAATTAGAGAAAGAAATTTACGACAGCGCGGGTGAGCAATTTAATATTAAAAGTCCAAAACAGTTGAGTTATATACTTTTTGAAAAACTAAAGTTACCGGTGATCAAAAAAACAAAAACCGGATATTCTACAAATGAATTCGTTTTAGAAAAGCTGAAAGATGAACATATTTTACCAAAAACAATATTGGATTATCGAAAATTAATAAAATTAAAATCCACTTATGTTGATGCGTTGCCGAAATTGAAAAATCCGAAGACCAATCGCATTCATTCCTCTTTTAATCAAACCGTTGCAGCTACAGGCAGATTAAGTTCTACAAATCCAAATTTTCAAAATATTCCAATTCGTACAGAGATAGGGCGGGAAATTCGCAAATCATTTATTGCTCAAAAAGATAGATGGAAAATTCTTTCTGCAGATTACAGCCAAGTTGAGTTAAGAATAATGGCTCATATGTCAGAAGATGAAAAATTAGTTGAAGCATTCCAAAACGATGTGGATGTTCATAGCTCTACTGCCGGTTTGGTTTATGGTGTAGATTTGAAAGATGTTACAAAAAATATGAGACGCACGGCAAAGGTGATAAATTTTGGAATAATGTACGGCGCCGGTCCATATAGAATTTCAAATGAATTGAATATTCCAATAAAAGAAGCTCAGGAAATAATAGATAATTATTTTGAACAATTTTCCGGAGTGAGAACATTTATTGATAAAATAATTGAAGAAACAAAGATCAAAAAATATGTAACTACATTATTTGGAAGGAAAAGACAGATCATTGATGTAGATAGTGAAAATCATAATTTAAGAGAAGCTGCGAAAAGAGTGGCAATAAACATGCCAATTCAGGGAACTGCAGCCGATATTATTAAGATTGCAATGATCAAAATAAGTGATGTCTTTAACGAGGAAAAATTACAATCAAAAATGATTTCGCAAATTCATGATGAATTAGTTTTTGAAGTTCATCCGGACGAATTGGGAAAAGTAAATAAAATTGTAAAATCCAACATGGAGAATGCTTATAAATTAATAATTCCGTTAAAGGTAGATATTGGAATTGGTGATTCTTGGTATGAAGCACATTGATTTATTGGGAAAAGTCATTAAAACTTCCAAAGTTTATTAATAAACTTTTTTATTAGTGATTTTTCGTTTTTGAAATTGTATTTTCAATGATGAAAATAGTGCCACTTTAGCTCAGTTGGTAGAGCAATGCTTTCGTAAAGCATAGGCCGAGGGTTCGATTCCCTTGAGTGGCTCAAAAGAAAAAATATAGCAGAGTTTTTCAATAATTAGTGATTGAAAATTGATTATATTATTAGTGTTAAATTGATACAAGAATATCTAAATATAAAAATAATATTTTTATTAATTTTTTCTTTATTATTTTAATAAATTATTATATATTTTCAAATGGGTTAATTTGTTGAAAACATATAATGTAACATTTAAAGATAGGAAAAAATATGAAATTTTCGTTTTTTAAAAAAAATTCAGGTGATATTGCAATTGATTTAGGTACTGCAAATACTTTGGTATATATGACAAATAAAGGAATAATGATCAATGAGCCTTCAATTGTAGCACAATCCACAATAACCAAAAAGATTATTGCAGTTGGAGCGGAAGCAAAAGCAATGATAGGTAGAACAAATCCAAATATAAGAACAATTCGTCCTTTAAAAGATGGCGTTATTGCCGATTTTGAAATGACAGATGGAATGTTACGTGGGTTTATTAAAAAAATGGGAATTTCTAGATTTTCCAGACCAAAAATGGTTATATGTATTCCCTCGGGAATTACCGAGGTAGAAAAACGAGCGGTAAGAGAGAGTGCAGAGCAATCTAATGCTCGTCAAGTATTTTTAGTAGAAGAACCGGTTGCTGCAGCAATTGGAATGGGAATAGATATTAGTAAACCGGTCGGAAATATGATTATTGATATTGGCGGCGGTACTACCGAAGTGGCAGTTATTGCTTTGAATGGAGTTGTATCCAAAGAATCAATTCGTATTGCCGGTGATGAAATGGACAATAATATTATACTCTATTTTCGGAAAAAACACAACTTGTTGATTGGTGCAAGAACTGCTGAAGAGATAAAAAAGAAAGTTGGTTCTGCAATGAAAAACAAAGGGGAAATCATTACTGTAAAGGGTCGAAATTTAGTATATGGAATACCAAAAACAGTAGAAATATCTTCAAATGAAATTGCAGAAAGTCTGGAGGAAACAATTAAAAGTATTGTTATTGGAATTAAAAAAACATTGGAGAAAACACCTCCTGAGCTATCATCTGATATTTTAGACCGAGGAATAATATTAACCGGTGGCGGAGCATTATTAAATGGATTAGATAAATTAATAAGAAAAGAAACCGGATTACCTGTGAATGTTGCCGAACAACCGTTACTTACGGTTATTCAAGGCACTGGGAAGGTATTGGAAAACATAAAATTATATTCTGATATTATTGTTTAAATGTTAAAGAAAATTTATGACTTTATTTTTGATAATCATTTTACAATTATTACAATTGTTTTTGTAATAATTTCATTTTTTATTTTATTACAAAATAATCATTCCGCGGTTAATAATATAAGATTAGTTTTTGGTGACGCAATTATCACAATAAAGCGACCAATGATTAATTATAAAAATTTGGTTTCTACTTCTAAAGAAAATCAAATATTAAGAGAAAAATTAGTCAAGTTAAATATAGAAACTGCAAATTATAAGAATTTGGATAAAGAAAATAATAGATTACGAAAGATCCTAAATTTTAAAAAACGATCAAATTATGAATTAATGCCTGCTACAATATTATCAAAAGGACTTAGCAAAAATGTTAATACAATATTAATAGATAAAGGGAAAATAAATAATATTCAGAAAAATGATGTTATTGTTGTTCCGGATGGTCTTGTTGGGAAAGTAATTGCTGTAAATAATAAAACGAGTTTAGTTCAATTAGTTACGGATATGAATTTTTATATAAGCGCAAAAATACTCCCATCAGATGCAAAGGGTATTCTTCATTGGTATGGCGGAAAAGAATTTATTATTAACGATATTCCCAATTCAATTTTGATAAAAAAGGGAGATTTGGTAGTAACTTCAGGATTCTCGGAGATATATCCACCTATGATTACTATTGGTGTAATAAAAGAAGTAAAAAATTCTCCTAATGGTTTTACTTATATATTGAAAGGTAAACTTAGTGTTGATTTTTATAAAATTAGCGAAATATTAATATTAAAAAAATAATGAAGAAGAAAATTTTAACATTAGTGATTTTTATTGGAGTATTCCTAATACAAATATTTTTTAATGAATATATTGAAATATTAGGAGTAAAACCTGATTTAATATTAATTACACTATTGATCTCTGCTTTGTATGTAAGCCCTGTATTTTTAATATTTTTAGGATTTGTATTTGGTTTAATGCAGGATTGGTTAATGTTAACTCCATTAATTGGATTATCTCCTTTGTTAAAGACCATTTTGGTTTTTATAGTTGTCAAAATTTTACAAAAATTTAAGTCGCTCCAGAATATTTTATTGTTCACTATAGAACTTTTATTAATATTTTTTTATTTTATAATTTTCAACTTCATTTCGTTATTAGGTGTCGGACTTTCTTTTAATGAGGTTTTTGTGAATTATTGCCTCCCCGAGTTTATATATTCCGGTATATTATTTATTGGTTTTTATTATTTAGCTTTTTATTATAAAAAAAATAGAGAATAATAATTATTATGCGTTCTCAGAATGATCTAAATTCTAACAGATTTATTATAATTGTAATAACAATGATTATTTTATTTTTAATATTGCTTATAAGAATATATGACTTGCAGGTAGTAAAATATTATGATCTGTATTCTCAATCTATTGAGAATATTTATAGAAAAGTTGACATTTTAGCTCCTCGTGGGAAGATGTTAGATAGATATAATAGAGTAATTTTATACAATAATTCTAGTTATAATTTAGTAGTTTATCCTGCTGAAATTAGTGAATACCCCAGAACATGGGATAAATTATCACAATATTTCCAAAAACCTGTATCTGAATTAAAAAGTATAATGAACAAAAATATGATAGGTTATTATTTTCCTACAGTATTAAAGGAAAATATTGATTATCAAACACTGACTTATTTGTATGAACATATATTAGAGTTACAAGGAATAGATCTGGTTGCAAAGCCGGTAAGGAAAATTAAGAAAGGAGCAAATGCTGCTCATGTAATCGGTTATACAAATCAAATTGGAAAAAAGGACTTAAAAGCAAAAGAAAGTAAAAAATATAAGGCCGGAGATATAGTTGGTTGGAAAGGGCTTGAAAAGGAATATGAAGATATTTTGCGAGGTCAAGATGGTGTTAAATATATGAAAATAAATGCTGTTGGCCAGAATATTGGTGAAGAATATTCAAAAAGAATTGAACCAATACCCGGAAACGATTTGATTTTAACTTTAGATTGGGATTTACAAAGTTATGTGGAATCATTAATAAAAGACACATCGGGAGCTGCTATAGTGATTAACTATCTTAATGGTGAAATATTAGCCATGGCATCAATGCCCGACTTTAATCCCGAAATATTTTCAAGTAATTTATCTGATAAGGACTGGAGAGATATAGTATATAATCCTAAATATCCATTATATAATAGAGCAATCCAAGCAGAATATCCACCGGGTTCGGTCTATAAATTAGTAGCTGTGATCACTTCTCAAGAAGAAGATGTAATATCTCCATACTTTACATTCAATTGCCCGGGTTATTATAGATTTGGAAGAAGAATATTTCATTGTTGGGATCGCAGTGGGCATGGTTCAGAAAATATGTATGATGCAATTGAACATTCTTGCAATGTGTATTTTTATAATTTAATATTGAAATTAGATTTTGATAGTTGGATAAAATATAGCAAAATTTTGGGATTTGGTCAGCCAACTGGCATTGATTTACCGGATGAAAAAAGTGGCAATGTACCCGATAGAGAATATATGAAAAAAACTTATGGTAGATGGGGAAAAGGGTATTTATTAAACTTTGTTATTGGCCAAGGTGATATATTAGTTACACCAATTCAGCTGGCTCAATATGTTTCGACAATTGCTTCAAATGGATTTGATATTCAGCCTCATTTAGTAAAAGCTATTTACTACCATGAAAAGAATAAGTTAGAAACAAAAAAATATCCAAAAGAAAAAATAGAAGAATTATCTGAACATTCAATGAATATTGTTAGAGAAGGAATGAGAAGAGTAATGCAGGGAGATGAAGGTACTGCTCGATATTCAAATATCGAAAATTTGGATCTTCATGGAAAAACGGGAACGGCTCAAAATCCACATGGTAAGGATCACGCTTGGTTTATTAGTTTTTCCGGAAAGCCATCCTTTCCCTATGCAGTTGTTGTTTTTGTAGAAAATGGAGAAGGTGGAAGTAAAACAGCCGCTCCAATAGCAAAAAAAATATATAAATATTATTGGGATTTACATAATAATGAAAAATAAACATTCATCTATAATAAACAAATTTACTGAAATCGATATCTATAGTATAATAATAATTTTCTCATTAATAACCGTTGGTTTATTATCAATATATAGCGCTACGATTTATAAAACTTCTTCTGATTCCAATGCTTTTATTAAACAAATGATCTGGGTTGGTATTGGAATAATTGCTTTTATTATTGTTTATTCTATTAATAAGAAATTGTTATTAGAGTATGCTGTTTTTATATATTTTGCAGGAATTATTTTAATTATTTTACCATTTTTTACATCTGGAAATGCCGACAGTACAAACAGATGGATAAAACTTGGGGTTATCCAATTCCAAACCTCTGAATATATGAAATTTTTTCTTATTATAATATTAGCAAAATATTTTACAGAAACAAATATTTCAAAACATTCTTTTTTTTATGTATTGCCTCCGTTAATAATATCCTTAATTCCCATGGGGATTGTTTTGGCACAACCTGATTTGGGAACTTCACTTATTTTATTGATGATATTTGGTGGAATGCTTTTTGCAAGTGGTGTTAGGTTATATTATATCTTTTTATTAATAGCTCCAATTATTACAATTTTTGCTGCTTTTAATCAAACTGTATTTTATATCTGGGGAGTTATTTTAGCAGTAGTGATATTTTTTAATCATTCCAATTTGCTGACATTTGCCGGAGTGTTTGTTGGAAATATTCTTGTTGGAATAATCACACCATTCGTTTGGGATAGAATTTTACCATATCAGCAACAGAGAATATTAACTCTATTTAATGCAAATTTAGATCCACGCGGAGCAGGATATCAAGTAATTCAGTCAAAAATTGCAATTGGATCCGGCGGATTTTGGGGAAAAGGTTACCTTAGCGGTACGCAAACACATTTAAAATTTTTGCCGGAACAACATACTGATTTTATCTTTTCAGTGATCTCAGAAGAATTTGGATTTATTGTCGTTTTTATAATTTTAGCTTTATTTTTTACATTGTTTTTTAGATGGTATAGAATGGCTTTTAAAAATTCTGATAAATTTAGTGCGATGTTAATTATTGGTGGTGCCACTACATTATTATTTCATGTATTTATTAATATAGGAATGACAATCGGACTGCTGCCGGTAACAGGGAAACCATTGCCATTTATTAGCTATGGTGGAAGCTTTTTAATCACTTGTTTTGGTCTTGCCGGCTTGATCTTAAATGGGAATTCTGATTAAAAAGCAACTTTCTTTGAGTTAAAATTTTCTATAATAATTTATTTTTGTTATTATAAAAAAAATCTATAATTAGTAATAGTTTTTTATTAAATTACAAACTATGGGAAAAATTGTATTAAAAAATAAGAAAGCATTTCACGACTATCATATAATTGATACACTTGAAGCCGGCATTTTATTAATTGGTAAGGAAGTGAAATCAATTCGAGAAGGCAGAATGAATATTAAAGAATCGTTTTGCAGATTTATTAAGGGGGAATTATTTTTAGTACAATCTCATATTAGCCAATATTCTCACGCGGGTTATGAAACTCACGAACCTTTAAGATTAAGAAAACTTTTACTTCATAAAAAGGAAATTAAGAAATGGAAGAAAAAAGTTGATACACAGGGTTTAACGATCGTTCCTTTAAAAGTTTACTGGCAAGATAATCATATAAAAATAGAAATCGCTTTAGTTAAAGGGAAAAAGTTACACGATAAGAGACAAGATATAGCTAAACGTGATGCAAAAAGATCAATGGAAAGACAATTGAATAATAAATATTAAGGAATGATAAGAATGATAAAGAATTTTCCAAAATTAAACGAGCAGATGGATTTAATTCGTAAAGGTGTAGAAGAGATAATTCCTGAAGAAGAATTAGAAAAAAAAATAGTTAAAAGTATTAGAAATAAAAAACCATTAAGAATTAAATTAGGCGCAGATCCAAGTCGTCCGGATTTACATATTGGACATGGAGTTGTTCTAAAAAAGTTGCGCATATTTCAAGATTTAGGGCATAAAGCTGTGTTGATCGTGGGAGATTTCACAGCTATGATCGGTGATCCGAGTGGAAGAAATAAAACTAGACCGGCTTTGACCTTTAAAGAGACACAAGAAAATGCTAAATCCTATTTTGAGCAAGCCGGAATAATTTTGGATACTCAAGATCTGGAAATAAGGAACAATTCTGAATGGTTGAATAAATTGTCTTTTGAAGAAGTGATTAAATTATTATCGAATTCTACAATTGCCAGATTGCTTGAAAGAGATGATTTTTCTAACAGATATAAAAAAGGTGTCCCGATTTCTGTTCATGAATTATTATATCCATTTGCACAAGCTTATGATAGTATTGCCGTTAAATCCGATATTGAATTGGGTGGTACGGATCAAAAATTTAATTTATTGTTGGCAAGAGATATTCAAAGAGAATATGATCAAGTTCCGCAGGTAATTATTACACTTCCAATTTTAGAAGGATTAGATGGTGTAAATAAGATGTCTAAATCTTTGGATAATTATATTGGATTAACAGAAAAATCAAATGATATGTATGGAAAAATATTATCAATTCCTGATGAGATGATCATTCGTTATTTTACTTTGGTAAGTGATTTGAGTGTTGACGAAATTGAAAAAATAAAGCAGGAATTAGAAAAAGGTAAAAATCCACGTGATGTAAAACATGATCTAGCTTTTGAAATTACTAAAAGTTATTATTCAAAAGATGACGCAAAAAAAGCTGCGGAATCATTTCATAAATTAGTTATAAAAAAAGATATTCCCGATGATATACCGGAATACAAATGTTCAAGTGAAAAAGTGTTATTGCCGGAAATTTTGAAAGATGCCAATATAGTATCGTCAAAAGGGGAGGCAAAACGCCTGATCAAACAAGGTGGAATATCAATAAATAAAAAGAAAGTTACCGAATTTTTAAAT
>JAYEOX010000108.1:0-12775 GCA_034723415.1 Fidelibacterota bacterium
ATCAAGTTGGATTTGATCTGTCATTAGCAATAATAGGCAAATATGCACTTGAATCAGAAAATGATTTGATCATTATTAATCCTAAAATTATAGAATATTCGGATGAAAAGACATTCGAAGAAGAAGGATGTCTATCAATTCCCGGTATTACAGAAAAAGTAACTAGATCAAAACATATTGTTTTAAAATATCAAGATCTAAATTTAGAAACCATTACAAAGGAATTTGTTGATCTGCCGGCGAGAGTTATTCAGCATGAAACTGACCATTTAAATGGGGTCTTCTTTACTGACAGATTAAGTTTTGTAAAGAAAAAATTATTGAATAAACAGTTAAATGAAATAGCGAAAAGTTAAAATATTACACAATTCAATTAAATTTTTAATCTTTACATAACTTCTGTTAGAAATTCTCTAAGAAGGAATGATAATTTAACTAAGATATTGTAACTAAATCTAACTATGCAAAAATTAAATAATTCATTAGGTCTTAAAAATATTTCATTTTTCCAAAATATAGAATATCTTTAATTTTTCCCTTTTGTGGGCACTATTGGACTTCCCGCCTGCCTACAAAATATTGAAAAATTTATTCTACAAAACATTGGTGGGCAGGGAACCAATGACTTCCTGTTTGTAATAATAAAATTAAAAAATACCATTTTCTTTGACTATTACTTTTCATAATTCTACTTGTTTTTTTGTGGGCACTATTGGACTTGAACCAATGACTCCCTGCTTGTAAGGCAGGTACTCTGAACCAACTGAGTTAAGCGCCCTTGCAATTTTAAAAAGCTTTAAATAATATAAAAATAATTCTTTTTATGCAAGCAAATTATTTAATTTCTGAATATTATTCACATCCTACTTCTTCCAACTCCAATAAACAGTAACTTGAGTAAATCTTTGATTTGGAAAAACATTTTGAGCAGAATAAACATAACTATTTAAAATATTTCTCACCTGTAATTCTATTGTAAATGTTTGAACAGTTCCACTAAAGTAAGCGTTCATTGTCCAATTACCGGAATAAAAATCATCAGATTGATAAATTGGAATATAGCGCAACAAAGCTGAATTAAATTTTACATCATTTGGATATCTGTGATATTGATACATTCCTTCAACCCTTGAATTTACCAATAAATTTCTATCAAATAATTTAAATTTACTTTTTATTCCTGTATGAAGATCTATAATATCCGGATGATAAAAATTATAATTAAAGTTACTGGTAAAATTATAATTAAATTGTGAAAATATTTTAAAATAATTAAAATTGATACTTGCAAATAATTCTTCATTAGAGAATAAACTTTTATTTTCTTCAACTAATATTAAAGAATCATTCTGATAAAATATTGAATTGGAATTATTTAATTGCGAGTAAATAGATCCTGAATACTTGATATCAAAAATTCTATTGGAAATATTTAATTCAATTTCCCCGCCGATCATTTTATCCATAAAATTAATATCAGAAAAATATTTATTCAATTCAAATGGAGTTTTTTTAGTCTGATAAAACAAATTAATTTTTAATGGTCGTGTTTTAAAAATAATATTCATTTGAGTATAAATTTTATCATTGGAATAGTATTTTGCAAAAGCATTAGCTGTTATCCTTCCAAAATCAATTGTAAGACCGGACTCAATATCCCACAAATATTCATATTCATCATCATACCAGTAATCAATATTTTCACCTAAAATATTAAATTTCAGATTCCCAAGTGAAAAAGAATTTCCTAATTTTGAAACTGTGTAAAAATGATGACCTATTAGCGTAGAATCTATATTTTTTTTATTTACATCAATCATCTTTAATGATCCAAATAAATTCAAATACTTACTACCATAATTATGATCAAAAGATAAGTTGTGAGTTATTAAATCATATTTTACAAGATTGCTTGACACTTGAATATTAGGATGAAAATTTATTCGTGAATAATTTAATACAGATCTATCGGTTACTAATTTTCCCCAAAAACCAAATCTATCAGTTGGTGAAGCTCCTTTATAATTAAGCCATTCGCTTGCGAACATTAATTTCTTATCTCTCGTTATCGGTCTATATTTTACTAATACTTCAGATGAAGCGTAATCTGCTTGCACCCATTTCAAAAAAGTATATGTTGAATCAAAATCCTTTGGGAATTTACACTCTCCAAAAGAGATCCAATTCTTTGGGTAAATTGTATTCACTTCTCTATCATGGGGAGAAAATGTCAAATATTTTGAATAAGTATCAATACCTAATTCTTGTGAAAATAAAATATTAAAAAATAATATATAAACAAACAATAGAATGAATATTTTTTTAAATATTATTTTTAACATTATTACTATTTTTTGAATAATCATTTTATCCCAAAAAATATTTTAAAAAGTAATTAATTTTTTTCATATTTGTTATATTTACATCCATAAACATTTCCAATATTCAATTTTGTATCAGGTTCTCCATAACTTAAAATAGAAATTTCTATTCTATTATTTTTTCCTTTGCTTGCCCACTTAAATGAGTATCTTGTGAGAGATATTTTTCGCGCCTTGGCGACTTTGCGTGAAACTTATCTGAGGGAAAATATTCCGGCAAATGTTGAATCACATATTCCAATATTTTAGGTAAAATAATGAAAAATATCAATGTGTTAACTACAATATGAATCACACTAAATGGAATCCCGGCAATATAAGTTGCAATAATTTGTTTGAAACCGAATCCTGAAGCAATTGGAAATGCAAGTGTTGTCAATGAATCATAGATAATTGTCAATATAAATCCTGCAGCACCTAATAATATACTGAATGCAATTTTATTTTCCTGAAAATATTGTGTAAATCCTCTAAAAACATAACCGGCGATGGCAATAATACCAAAACCGACAACTTGAGCCAATAATAATGGCGGAAAAGCTAAGCTGCTCCCAAATGGATTCAATGAGCTGAAGACAATTTCTCCAATTATTGCTACAATTAATCCTCGTTTCAATCCAAAAAGCAATCCGGATAAAAATGTAATAAGAGTAAGAAATTCAATATTGGGAATATATAAAAAGGCAAATCCAAGTCCCCAAAATAATGCAAGAAATATTCCTACTTCACTAATTTTTTTATTACGCTTAAATAATTCAAATATTTTTTTTCTTTTCTTTTCCATTATCTTTATGATTATCCTTGTAAAGTGGAATTCTAAAATAATTACTAAGTGAAGTCCAGTTATTATCACCAACATCATTTTCTACAGCTTGATCATACATATTCATTCGAGCATCTAATTCATCAAGATAATGCACAATAATTGCTTCCGGCAATGCAGGTTTCTTTGGAGATTGATATTCGTATTTTCCTTGATGAGAAAGTATAATATGTTCAATTTTTAAAGCCAGCTCTTCAGGGAAATCATCAATATTTTTTATCGCATTTTGAATCATTGAATAACCAATTACAATATGACCTAAAAAATTTCCTTCATCTGTGTAAATGTTATTAGGAAAGCCACTTAATTCTTTTAATTTACCAATATCATGAAGCAAAATTCCGGTCACAATTAAATCTTTGTTTACTTCATAATTTTTAATAGCAATAAGCCCCATTCTTAATACCGATTCTATATGCTCAATAAAACCTCCAACAAAAGCATGATGCAATTTCATACTTGCCGGAAATTTTAAAATATCATCTTTTTTCTGATAATATATTTTTTTAACTAATTCTTTTAAAAATGGATTATTTATATTTTCAATTGCTTTTTGAATATTTTCCCATAATTGGTCAACATTTTTTTCTGTAGTTGGTAAAAGCAACTTCCAAGAGAATCCTTTATCTGCAAATTCTGATTCATCTATTCCTACTATCTTTTCAATATTTAATTGATTTTTCCCATTATATTCTTCAACAATTGCTTTAACACCAACCGCCATACCAACATCAATTTTATCATTTATCTCCTTCGCATTATCCCAAATTTTACCGGCGATCATTCCGGTTGCATCACTTAAAAAAATATCCAAATATAATTTATTACCACGAGTTAATCTCAAATTTTTACTTTTAAGTAATAAATAGCTCCATACTTCATCCTGATTTTCATACTCTTTTATTGATTTTAATTTATTTTTATGTGTCATAAATAATTTCTCCTAATTGGATAAAATATATTACAAAGTAAAAATTTCACAAGTAAAAATATTTTCTATAAAATTGTGTAAATCTTAAAGAAATTCATTTATTATTATAACTTCAACTTACCCTTTTTATCAAAATTTTTTACTTTGCCATCAATGATAATCCCGGTAACTCCCCTATACCAAATAGATTCAAAATATGGATTAAAAACTGTAATATTTTCTTTTGATTCCTTTAAAATATCTGTTGAACTGTGTTTATCCTTTGACCAATCGGATGGAGCAATGTTCATTGCCTTACTGGAATCAGCAAGTATATAAAATGGAACTTCTCTCTCATAAGCAATTCTCAATGCAGAATGAGTGCCGACCTTATTTATAAACCCGCCTTCCCAATACCAATCGGCACCAACAAATATAATATCACTTGAATCAATCGCACGTTCCATTGCGGCATCTGTATATAAAGAAACCGGAACATCAATGGTTGACAAAAATTTCGCAAGTGCAGTCCCCTCACAAACAGGACGAGCTTCTGTTGTTGCTACAGAAATAGGAATTTTCTGTTCTATTGCATTCATAATTGATTTTCTTACAATTGAACTATGGCTAAATGTAAATATTTTATTATTTTTTTTAATTAATTTTAATGATTCTTTAATAGTTAATTCAATATTTTCATTTATTTTTTTCTCAAAATCATTTAACAATCTTATTAAATCACCTTTATTGTTATTAAGATAATGATTAAGATTTGGAAAGAGAGCCACCAATGGATGTGCCTTTATAACTTTTTCATAAAAATAATTCATATTTTCTTTTTTAGCTTTTAATGACAAATTGTCATTTTCAGTAAAGAATCTTTTTAAAACATGAATATATTTAAATAATAAAGTCGTAGCGCCTGCTTCCTGTTCCAATAAAAGTGCCTCAAATTCAGGATAACGTTTCATAACTTTTTACCCCCTTTGGTAATTTAACATTGTTTGAATTTTTATCTTCTATTAATTTTTTTTGAAATTTGAATAATTTGCTAATTTCTTTAATAGATCTATCCATGTTTTTTAAAGCTTTCTTCGCTCTACCAAATTCACCTTTTCTACGACTTAATTCAGCAATATAATAATATAACATCGAACTATTTTTATCAGATTTTTTGCTTTCTAACAAAGTTCTCCCAAAATATTGAATAGCCGTCTCCCTATATTCATTAGCTTTATCCGGTAATTTATCATCATCATTTAACCACGCAATTCTTAAATTACAATCAGCGAGTAAAAATTCAGAACTTTTCTTTATGTTTAATATTTTTAAATAATTTTTAAATAAATCATAAGTAGTTGGATTATTATCTGTAAAGTTTGCTAAATAATCCATGGATTCAACATAATTTTTAACTTCATTTAAGTTATCAGGTACATTAGAAAAATCGTGATCAATATAATAACAATTGTGACACATTAATAACCAGTCGTCTAATAAATCATCTTGAACCGTGTGAATTCTGAAATCCGAATCAATAGATTCAATTTGAAAGATATTATCTTTTGGATTATTTGTAATCCTATTACCACATACCGGACATAGAATATTATTTTCTTCATTTTCCATATTATCACCATAATAATTTTATTTAATTTAATGATTTTTTTGAATTAATAAAAATTTAAAATTTAATTTTTAACCATTTTTTCTGTGGAAAATCGATTGTAAACATTTTATTTATTATTTTTATCGCCTTTTTATGATTTTCCCAAGCAACTTGTTCTATCGCTTCTTCAAAAGTTAACCAACTATATTCACTATGTTCTTTACTCAATTTTACAGAAACATTTTTTACATCAGCTATGAATACTGGAACAAGATTAAAACGATCCTGATCCGCTTCATAAAAATTACTTGTAAAATCTGCAACATAAAAATTATTTGGAATTAAACCTGTCTCCTCTTTTAATTCTCTTAATGCAGCTTTCCAAGCACTCTCATTTTTCTTAATTTTACCATGAACACAGTGGTAAATTCCTTCATATTGCAATCCAACATTGCGTTTCATTATTAAAAATTTTAATTCTGGAAAACTACGATTAATTACCCAACAATCAATAACACGAGTTACAATTTTAGTCATTTGAACCCAAAATATTTTTATTAATTAAAATGGCAGATCGTCATCTTCTGCTTGGCTGTCATTTGACTCTGTTTTTTGTTTTTGAAAATTTTGTTGCGAATTATCACCTTTTCCTAACATTGTAATCGTCTCTATCATTACCTCAGTTGTATATTTATCGTTCCCATCTTTATCTTGCCATTTTCGAGTTTGTAACCTTCCATCAATATAAACCAAACGACCTTTTGAAAGGTAGTTGGCAATATAATCTGCAGTTTTACCAAATGCAACGCATCGATGCCATTCTGTCCTTTCTGTATATTCATTATCATTTTTTCTTTTGAATGTCTGATTAGTTGCAACACTAATATTCACAACATGAATATTAGTAGAGGTTGATTTAAGCTCCGGATCTTGTCCTAAATGCCCCACTAATATCACTTTGTTCATTGAATTCTTGTGCATAATATCCTCCTGTTTATTTATTAAGATTTTGTTTCAATTAACTTAAGAAAATCTTTTATTCCATTATTTTTTGAAATAATAAATCCGTAAAAAGGTCTTTTTTGATGATTAGCAATTATCGATTGATAAACCATATTTGAATTATTTAATAACAATTCGCCATTATAATTTACCTCTCCTGCTACAATAACAATTTTTGATAACAAACTAATATTAACCACTTTATTTATTTTATTATCAATTAGATAAGGGAATGACATATCGGGGAATCGTGGGCCATATTTTTCATTATTTTTACCAATTAACGGATTAAAACCGGAATTATTAATGTGATCCTTAACCCAAAATATTTCATGTTCTTTTACTTCATTATTTTTTTCAGTAACAATGATATTTTCACAATTTTTTATCTTAGAAAAATATTCCCCTGGACTTAAATATTTTTTTGTTTGATAAAATTTCCAATTATTTGGTAAACTTGGGATTTTATTCAAATTCTTATCTGTAATATGTATCCAGCAGTATTTATTTTTTTTCATTTTATATTATGTTTTATTAATTAAAATATCTCTAATAATTATTCCCTGCTTCCAAAAATGCCTCTGCCAACTCTTATCATTGTCGCTCCTTCTTGAAGAGCAATTATATAATCATTCGTCATTCCCATTGACAATTCATTAAAGTGAATATTATCCGTTTCATTTTTCTTGTTCGCTTCTAAAAGTCCTTTCAATTGTCTAAATGATTTTCTAATCTCATTTTTATTTTCTGTTAATGGACTAATTGTCATCAAACCAATTATTTGAATATTTTTATATTTCTGAATTTGTAATATAAAATCTTCTAATTCTCTTGGTTCAACTCCACCTTTACTCTCTTCACCGGAAGTATTTACTTCAATCAAACATTTAATTTTTGTATTTAATTTATCAATTTTTCTAACAATTTTTTCTCTATCAACACTGTGAATATAATCAAAATTTTTAACAACTTTTTTAACTTTATTTGATTGCAACTTCCCAATATAATGTTTCTCAATCCCCGGAAAACTTTCCTTTTTAAATTTAGCAAGTGCTTCTTGAACTTTGTTTTCACCAATTATTTTTATGCCTGCTTCAATAGCGGTTTTCATTTTATCAATTGGAAATGTTTTTGTTACACCAACAAGTTTTACATTATTTGGAGTAACACTATATTTCTGAATATTATTTTTTATTATATTTATCCTATCAATATAATTTTGTAATGACATTTTTATTCACCTTCTTCATCTTCCGATTCGGCAACATAAGCAACAGAGCTCAAATTGTCGTCTTCTTTTAAGTTAATTAGTTTTACTCCTTGTGTATTTCTGGAATAAGTGCTTATCTTATTTATTGGCATTCTGATCATCAATCCTTTATTAGAAATTAGCATTAGATCATCTTTTTCAACTACTTCTTTTAATGCGATCATTTTACCAACTTTTTTATTTGTCTTCAGCGTTATTACACCTTTTCCACCACGATGTTGCGCACGATAATCCTTTATTGCTGTGCGTTTTCCCAAACCATTTTCACTAACAGCAAGAACAGTTACATCTTCACGACTTACAGTTACCATATCAACGACAACATCATCTGATCCAGCTAATGTAATACCTCTAACACCGGTAGAATTTCTTCCAACTTCACGAACATCTTTTTCGTGAAAGCGAATTGCCTTTCCGGCTCTTGATCCTAAAATAATATCTTGATGCCCATCTGTAATTTTTACGCCAACTAAATCATCACCATCTCGAAGATTAATAGCAATTATTCCATTAATACGAGGATTACCATAAGCGGATAATACTGTCTTCTTTATCGTTCCGTTCTTAGTTGCCATAATAATATTTTTATCTTCAGAGAATTCTCTTACATTTAGAAAAGCTCTAACTTTTTCACCCTTTTCAGATTGTAATAAATTTACAATTGCTCTACCACGAGTTGCTCTACCTGACAATGGAATTTTATGAACTTTTAGCCAATATACTTTACCAAAATTTGTAAAGAATAGTAAATATTCATGAGTAGAAGCAATAAACAAGTTCTCGACAAAATCTTCATCTTTCATTCCGGCACCGCGTTTACCAACTCCTCCTCTTCTTTGAGCTCTATAGCCACTAACAGCGGTTCTTTTTATATATCCCTTATGCGTGATAGTTATTGCCATATCTTCATCAGCAATCATATCTTCCACAGTAAAATCTTCACTATCGACAATCATTTCTGTTCGTCTTTCATCTCCATATTTCCTTTTAATTTCTTTGAATTCATTTATCATTATTTCCATTCGTTTAGATTTATTATCCAAAATAAAGTTCAATTTTTCAATTAATTTCAATAATTCCAAATATTGTTGTATAATTTTTTCTCTCTCCAAACCGGTTAATTTTTGCAACTTCATATCTAAAATTGCTTGAGCTTGGATCTGTGATAATTCAAATCTTTTTATTAAATTATTTTTTGCATCTGAAGCACTGGCAGATTTTTTTATTATTGCAATAACTTCATCAATATTATCTAATGCTATTTTTAATCCTTCTAAAATATGTGCTTCAGCTTCAGCTTTTTGCAAATTATATTCTGTCCGTTTAACAATAATTTCATGTCGATAATCAATAAAATGCATCAATGCTTCTTTTAAAGACAAAACTTTTGGAATTCCATTTACTAACGCCAATAGAATAATACCAAAAGTTCCTTGCAACTGTGTATGTTTATATAGATTATTTATTACTACTTCCGGAATCGCATCTTTTTTTAATTCAAACACAATTCTGATTCCATCTTTATCTGATTCGTCTCTTAAATCACTTATATCTTCAATAACTTTATCTCTGATCAATTGAGCTGTTTTCTCTAAAAGTTTACTTTTATTTACTTGAAATGGAATTTCAGTAATTACAACTTGTTCTCTATTATTGCGAATCTGTTCTACACTCGCTCTTGCTCTCATCGTAATTTTACCTTTTCCCGTTTCATAAGCAGATTTTAATCCCATTGACCCAAAAGCTAATCCACCAGTTGGAAAATCAGGACCTTTCACAAATTCCCGTATTTGGTCAATATCAAGGTCGGGATTATCAATTAAAGCAATAAGAGCATCAACTATTTCGTTTAAATTATGAGGGGGAATATTTGTTGCCATTCCAACTGCAATCCCTGATGCACCATTAATCAATAAATTTGGTAATTTTGTTGGAAGTACTGTTGGTTCTGTCAACGAATCATCAAAATTTGGAACAAATTTTACTGTCTCTTTATCAATATCATCTAACATTTCAGCAGCAATTTTCTGCATTTTTGCTTCAGTATATCTCATCGCCGCCGGATTATCACCATCTATTGAACCATAATTCCCTTGTCCATCTACTATCAAATATCGCATTGCAAAATCTTGAGCCATTCGCACCATTGCAAAATAAACTGACATATCGCCATGAGGATGATATTTTCCAAGCACTTCACCAACAATACGAGCTGATTTTTTATATGTTTTATTATGTTGTAACCCTAATTCATGCATACCATAAAGTATTCTCCGATGCACAGGTTTTAACCCATCTCTTACATCAGGAAGCGCTCGTGAGACAATTACCGACATAGAATAATCTAAATATGCGTCTCTTAATTCTTCCTCAATATCTATTTGAATTGTTCTTTCATTCGCCAAAATCGCACCTTCTTATATTTTATTTTTTTGTTCATAATTTTCGTGTTTTTTTGTATTTTTCGTGGCTTCTCTTCCTAAACTCCCAAACCTCTAAACTCCTAAACCTCTAAACTCCTAAACCTCTTATCATACATCTAAATTTTTAACATATTTTGCATTCTTCTGAATAAAGTTTCTTCGCGGTTCAACAACTTCACCCATCAATATAGAAAACATTCTATCCGCTCCAGCAGCATCATCAAGAGTTACTTGTTTCACGGTACGAAATTCCGGATCCATTGTAGTTGACCATAACTGATGAGGATTCATTTCACCCAATCCTTTATAACGAGAAATTGTTACCTTAATTTTACTCTCTTTTTTCCATCTCTTAACTATGCTATTCATCTCATCATCATTAAAAGCCCACTGTTGTTTCTTTCCTCTTTTAACTGAATATAACGGTGGTTGAGCAATATAAATATGTCCACTCGTTATTAATTCTCCCATGTAACGAAAGAAAAAAGTTAACAGTAATGTTCTAATATGAGCTCCATCTACATCGGCATCTGTCATAATAATTATTTTATGATACCTTAGTTTACTAATATCAAATTCTTCTTGTCCAATCCCAGCTCCAAGTGCAGTTATCATTGCACGAATTTCATTATTTTTCAATATCTTATCCATTCGAGCTTTTTCAACATTCAGAATTTTTCCTCTTAATGGTAAAATAGCTTGAAATCGTCGGTCTCTTCCCTGCTTTGCTGAACCACCTGCAGAGTCACCCTCAACAATATAAATTTCACTTAATTCCGGATCTTTTATTGAACAATCTGATAATTTCCCCGGTAAACTTCTACCATCAAGAATGCTCTTTCTACGAGTAAGTTCTCGAGCAGCCTTGGCTGCATCTTTTGCTTTCGCTGCTAAAACACTTTTTTCAATGATCTTTTTGGCAACGCTTGGATGTTGCTCAAAATACTCATTTATTCCTTCTGAAATAATACTATCTACAATTCCCTTGACTTCACTATTTCCAAGTTTTGTCTTGGTCTGCCCTTCAAATTGTGGTTCTTGCACTCGAATCGAAATAATTGCAATTATTCCCTCACGAGTATCATCTCCACTTAGTGAAAAATTTCCCTTTTTCATCTTATTAAAAAGATTATTTTTTGAGGCATAATTGTTTAAAGACCGAGTAATTGCTGTTTTCGCGCCGGTTAAATGAGTCCCTCCCTCTACCGTATTTATACAATTTACAAAAGAAAAGAAATTTTCAGAATAACTATCATTATATTGAAAAGCAAATTCAACTTCGACTTTATCTTTTTCGGCAGAAATAAATACAGGTTTAGGATGTAACGGATGACGTGTCTCATTAATATATTTCACAAATTCAACAATTCCACCTTTATATTGAAATGTTTTTGACTCATCATTTACTTCATCTGTTATTGTAATCTTTATATTTTTATTTAAAAACGCAAGCTCTCTCATTCTTTCACTAATTACCTCAAAATCAAATTGAATTTTCGGAAATATTGTTTCATCAGGCATAAAACTTACTTTTGAACCATTTTCTTTTGACTTTCCAATTTCTATCAATTTACTTTTCGGGTAGCCTTTTTTATATTCTTGCTGATATATCTTTTTATTTCTTTTGATCTCAACAATACATTTACTTGATAATGCATTTACAACTGAAACACCAACGCCATGCAAACCTCCGGAAACCTTATAACTTCCTTTATCAAATTTCCCTCCCGCATGCAGCTGAGTCATTATCACTTCAACACCCGGTTTTTTCTCAGTTGGATGAATATCTACCGGCATTCCTCTACCATCATCAGATACGCTGACCATGTTATCCTTATGAATTGTAATTTCTATATGTGAACAATAACCAGCTAATGCTTCATCAATAGAATTATCAACAACCTCATAAACTAAATGATGCAACCCTCTTTTACTTGTATCTCCAATGTACATTGCCGGTCTTTTCCTTACTGCTTCAAGCCCCTTTAACACTGTAATTTTATTGGATAGATATGTTTCTTTCTGTTTTGTCATTTCCTCTCTCTTTGCAAATAAATTACTTTATACAAATTTAATATCTTTAATTATCTTCTTTTCTAACTTGTTTTCATATTTTTTTATTATCTCTTCTTTTAACATTACAAGTTCATTTCTCCAAACACTATTTTTTACTTTGACGATCATTTTTCCACTTATTATTTTAATAGGAGTCGTTACATTTGAAACCCTTCTTCCAACTATTTCTTCCCATATTTTAAAAGCTTTATATTCATCAATTGCACTTTCATCAGCTACATCTTTTACAATATCCCAGTATATGTTATTCATTTTTTTCATTACTTATAATTTAACAAATT
>JAYEOX010000109.1:0-8028 GCA_034723415.1 Fidelibacterota bacterium
TTGATGGTTTCAGAAATGCTAATTCTTATAAAGTAGTATTTGATGGTGCTAACTATGCAAGTGGTACTTATATTTACAGATTATCTATTGATAATAATTCTGAAGTTAAAAAGATGGTATTGTTGAAATAATTATTCGCTAAATAATTATTTAGCAGATAAATGAATAAAAAAGACGACAAATTATTTGTCGTCTTTTTTTATTGGTTAAAAAATGAGGAATTAAGTGATATAATTGTTAGAGATACGGTCCCCATTTATTACGTCTTTTATTCTCTTTGCAATTTTGTCTGCAATTGAACGGGCTGGCATTAAATTTTCTTTGTGATTCTCCGTGTTCCTTGTGGTTAAATTTACTTTCCAATACAAAAATTAGAAAAGATATTATTCAATACATCTTGAGATGTAGTTTGACCTGTAATATCATTTAAACTTGTAACTGCATTTTGTATATCAAAAGCGATGAACTCATTTGACATATTTTCATTAATAGCATTTATTGAATTATTGAGTGAATCAATTGCACTTTCAATTGCCTGCTTATGACGCAGATGACAAATTGCAACGGATTCACTTGTGATTTTATAAGTTTTTTCCGCTGTTTCGGAAAGTAATTTTAATAGTTTATCTAGATTCTTCTCATATTTTGCACTGATCAGGATTTTCATCTGATCATTTTTTACAATATCTGTTTTTCCCTTTAAAAGATCGGATTTATTTAATGCAACAATTATTGGCACATCTGTCAATGAACGAATATTACTAATTTCATTTTCTACCGAATCAAATTGAGTTACATCTGAAATTAAGAGTATAATATCGCCCTTTTTTATTATTAAATTTGTTCTTTCAATTCCAATTTTTTCGACTTCATTTTTAGCTGATCTTAAACCGGCTGTATCAACCAGTCGAAATAAATTCCCATGATGTTTAAAAACTTCTTCTATTGAATCGCGAGTGGTTCCTGGTGTATTTGAAATTATTGCCCTGTTTTCTTTTAATAGCGCATTCAATAAACTTGATTTTCCTGCATTCGGCTTGCCAACAATTGGAATCAAAACACCTTCTCTTTTGATCTTTCCACTGTTATAGGATTTAGATAATTCTTCAAGTAATTGAACAGAATTTTTGATTTTTTTATTTATCTCATCTTTTGGTAATGGATTTATTTCCTCTTCAGAAAAGTCCAATTCCAATTCTAAAATAGATGATATCTCGACCAGTTTATCTTTTATTTTATTGATCAGTTTTGATAATCGACCTTCTAAAATATCTTCAGCAATTTTTTGACTATTTTCAGATATGGAATTTATTACATCACCAACAGCTTCTGCCTGCAATAGATCGAGTTTACCATTTATGAATGCTCGTCTTGTAAATTCTCCGGGTTCTGCTAAACGAATTCCAACTGAATGCAATAATTTTAAAATTCTGTTTGGAGTTGTAATTCCTCCGTGACATGAAATTTCTACAACATCTTCACCTGTATATGAATGTGGTGATTTAAAGTAAGTTACAACGGCAGAATCAATTACACTTTTAGTATTTTTATCAGTAACTTGAGTATAAGTAGCCATCCGAGGTTTTAGATTTTCAATTTCTAATATTTTCAGAGATGAATTTAGTGCTTTTTTACCGGATACTCTTATAACTGCTATTCCACCTAAGCCAACCGGAGTGGCAATTGCACAAATCGTATCATCAAATAAATATTTATTTTTCACACTGAAATTATTTCTTTTTTGATGTGGTTTTTATTTCGCCAAATTTCTTCTTAATAGATTTTTCAACTGAAGGATTTATCATATATTTCTGTTGTAAAATAGTTAATAAATTAAATAGTGTGTAATAAAGCACTAATCCGGATGGAAAATTATTAAAGATCAATAGCATAAATATTGGCATAAAATACATCATATACTTTTGTTGTGGATTCGTTGATGAGGTCCCACTTAGTTTTTGTTGAATTACCATCATTCCTGCCATAATAAATGGTAAAACTGCTACAGTATTTCCATACATTGGAATATTAAAAGGTAAAGTGAAAATTATATCGGGACTGCTTAGATCCTTTATCCACCAAATAAACGGTTCATTTCTCAATTCAATTGTTGTTCTAAAAACATTAAACAATGCAATAAGTAGAGGCAATTGTAAAAGCATTGGTAAACAACCGCCGAGTGGATTTACTCCATATTCTTTATACATTGCCATTGTTTTTTTATTTAATTGTTGCTTGTTGTTGCCATATTTTTCTTTTATTTCTGTTAATTTCGGTTGTAATGCTTGCATCTTCTTCATTGATTCGTAACTTTTATGTGTAAGTGGATAAACAATTAGTTTTATAACCACTGAAAATACTAACAAAACAAAACCATAGTTTGAAATGAATTTATGAAGGAATTTTAATAACCACATAATACCGATTGATATAGGTTGAATTATTTTCCATCCCCAAATCGTCATTTGTTCCAGACCAATATTAAAACTCGATAAATAATCTTCATCAAGTGGGCTGACAAAAATTTTAAAATTATCAGAGTGTTGATTTGCATTAGGTAATCTCATTGCAATAGATGCTGAAAAATCACGAGATTTATCATCTCTAACTCCTGAAATAGTAGCTGATACTCCGTCTTTTGAAGTTGGAATTATTACACTTGTAAAATATTTTGATCGTAACGAAACCCATTTAGTGCTTCCGTCTGTTTTAATTTTTTCCGGTTTTTTCTTAAGCTGTAATTCTACTAATTCTTCCCCTACTTTTGAATAAACATAACTATATTGCAAATCAGATTTTTCCAATTTCTCCGTGATATTAAAATCGGTATCCCAATTTAAATTGTATTCTGAATTTGGTATTTTATTCCTATAATTTTGAATATCTACTCTTAGATCAATCTCATATTTTTCGGGATAAAAAGTGAA
Organism: Fidelibacterota bacterium; assembly: GCA_034723415.1. Lineage (GTDB taxonomy): Bacteria > Fidelibacterota > Fidelibacteria > Fidelibacterales > Fidelibacteraceae > TCS52. Next base: position 2,928 of record JAYEOX010000109.1, read on the forward strand.
ATATTTAGTAATTGTTATTCCATTTTTTAAAGTTAAATTGAATTCCAAATATAACGGGACATCTGTTTCAACCGTATCAAGATTTTCATATTCAGCAAATTTATTAGAATGAAATGGTACATCATCAAATTTAATTTTTTCTTGATATTTATTTGTATATGAAACATCTAAATTTGTTTGCCCGTTTTCTTTTAGTAATCTTATCGGCTTTTTATTCCACGTAAAATAGTTGTGAAAAACATATTGTTTTATTGTTCCACCGCCTAAATTTGACAAGGTCAATGTGTATTTTTTGTTTTTGATCACTATTGATTTTGCTGTTGAATTATTATCGGAAATATTAGTGTAATCCAATGTCGTTGATTCACTAATCTGACTTTTTGCGAGGTTATTTTTTTCGACATCTTCAGTAGATTTTTGTATGTTATTTTGCTTTTTAGAAGTAGTAGCATTTTGTTCTGCAACTGCTCTTAATGAATCCTGTCGAGCTTGCTCGGGATTTAACCACTCATTATATTTTGGCATCATAAACAAAATAATGGCAATAACTACAAATGCAATAATAGTATTTTTATTAAACAAAATTATTCTCCTTTTTTGGGTACTGGATCATATCCACCGGCATGAAATGGATGACATTTTAAAATGCGGCGAATAGATAAATATGATCCTTTAAAAAATCCATGTGTTTCAATCGCTTCGATCGAATAATTTGAACAAGTTGGTAGAAAACGACAACTTGGCTTCGTAAATGGTGAAACCACATTTTGATAAATTTTAATTATAAAGATCAATATTTTTTTCATTGTATTTTTATTAATGTTGTTTTTAAATCTTCCGATATTTCATTTAAAACATTTTTTAATGGAATTTTTAACAAGATCAAAGCATACAAATAGTTTGTTTTGAACAGTTCTTTATTCTGTCTATAGAATTCTTTTAAATATCTTCTGCCTCTATTTCGTTTAACAGCATTACCGAACTTTTTTTTTGTTGTAAATAGAACTGCTCTATAGTTATATTTAAAAAAAATCACTTTTGTATATTTTCCGCTTACTGAATTTCCATTTTGAAAAAGTTGTGAAATATCACTCTTTTTCGATAAGATTTCACTTTTCTTTAAAAAATAATTCATGAAGAAACTGTTAATCTTTTACGACCTCTTTTTCTTCTATTTGATAGTATCGCACGGCCTGCTTTTGTTGACATTCTTTTTCTAAAACCATGTTTGTTTTTTCTTTTTCTGTTACTTGGTTGATATGTTCGTTTCATTTTATTCCTCTAATATTTTATAATTTTAACAATCTAAATAATATGATAAAAAAATATTGAAAATACAAATGATTTTTTAATTTTCGATTTAATGATTTTTGGTACTTGTTTTAGAACGCAGATGACACAAATATGATGTATTGACACGTATTTATATATTTTTAATTTTATAATTGATAATTAACTTCATCATTTATATTTTTAAATTTGCAATTTACAATTAATTTGGATATAATTTGACTCTAAATAAAAAGGAGTAAAATGACAAATAAAATCCATTCATTATTAAACAGAAAATTACAGATAAAAGCCAAAAAATATGAAAGTGAAAAACGCTTTGTCGGATTTATTGAAAATATAATTTCATTGATTTTTATTATTATTTTTTATTTTTACTTTGCAAAACCATTAACAGAGATTTTACCAAATAATTCAATTTTAAAATTTGTTACTTATATTTTGATTTTTATGATCTGGTTTTTCCCTTTGGAAATTTTATTTAACTTTCTCTCTTCTTATAAAATTGAGCATAAATATAATTTCTCCAATCAGAATATTAAAAGCTGGTTATGGGATTATTTTAAAGGATTTTTTGTTCAGCTAATTTTAACACCAATATTATTAGGATTATTATTTTTACTATTTCATTTTACACCGGAATATTGGTGGCTTTACGGTGCAATTTTAATGATATTTGTATCTACTATTTTAGCAACAATTTTTCCTATTGTCATTTTACCGATATTTAATAAATATACTCCAATCAAAGATGAAAAGTTAACTTCTCGATTAAGTAAAATATTAAAAATGGAAAATATAAAAATTAAAGGATTCTTTAAAGAAGATATGAGTAAACAGACAAAAAAAGAGAATGCCTTTTTAGCCGGAATGGGAAGAACAAAAAGAGTTGTTTTAGGTGACAATATTTTAGAAAAAATGAATGTAGATGAATTGGAGACAATAATTGCTCACGAAGTTGGGCATTATAAACATAAACACATGTTAAAAAATATTTTTATCGGATCGATTTTCCAATTATTGTTATTTTTCATCATTAATATCTTTTTAACAAAATATTTCCCGGATTTTTTAACATCATTAGATGCAAATTTGACAACATTGCCAATATTTATTTTATCATTCTCTTTTCTAAATACAATTTTTATTTCACCGATTGTAAATTTTCTTTCTCGTCATTTTGAAAACCAAGCAGATAATTATTCTTTTTCGCATTCACAAAACACAAGGGCGTTTATCACTGCAATGGCCGGATTAGCAAACAGAAATCTATCAAATGCTTATCCAACTTCACTCATTAAAATTTTCTATTACTCACATCCACCTGTTGGTGAAAGATTAGATAATGCTGAAAGTTATTTGGAAAAGCAGAAAGCAGAAAGTAAAAAGTAAAGAGGAGAAAGAAAAAAATTTGTGGAGTGTGGATTTGAGTGAAACAATTGTAAATTGCAAATTTTTTAGTTTTGAATTTTAAATTACAGATTTTCTTAATTTATTCATTTTTATATTAAATAATGTTTATTAACTTTAATAAGTTAAATATTACAATGAGGTCTATTATGAAAAAAATAATTTTAATTTTAATATTTTCAATAACTATTTTATTAGGAAATAATATTCATCTTGTAGAAATTGATGGTGTAATAAATCCAGCATCTTCTAAATTTATTATGTCTTCAATCGAAAAAGCCGAAGATGAAATGGCCGAATGTTTAATTATTCAACTTGATACGCCGGGCGGATTAATGACTTCTATGCATGATATTATCAAAGCGGAATTAAATAGTAATATACCAATAATTGTATATGTAGCTCCTTCCGGTGCTCGAGCGGCTTCAGCCGGAGTTTTTATTACAATGGCTTCTCATATAGCAGTAATGGCGAAAAGTACGAACATCGGTGCGGCTCATCCTGTAAATGTCGGTGGTGGAATTTTCGGAAAAAAATCAAAATCTGATTCAGCAAATGTTGAAATGGAAAAAGTCATAAATGATGCAGTCGCATATATACAATCCATCGCAAAAGATAAAAATAGAAATATTGAATGGGCAAAAGATGCTGTAATTAAATCCGTATCAATACCGGCAGACGAAGCAGTAAAATTAAATGTTGTTAATTTCATTGCACCAACTTTAGAATCGTTATTGGATAGTTTGAATAATAAAGAAGTAAAGCTAATAGATAAAAAAATAACTTTACAGACAAAAAATAAAGAGATAATTTATAAAGAAATGAACTGGAAATATCGTCTATTAGATATTCTCAGCAACCCTAATATTGCTTATATTTTCTTGATCTTAGGATTTTATGGTCTGTTCTTTGAATTATCGCATCCGGGAGTAATTCTTCCGGGAGTATTAGGCACATTATTCTTATTATTGGCTTTTTTCTCACTACAGATATTACCTGTAAATTATGCCGGAATTGCCTTAATAATTTTAGGAATTATTTTGTTCATTTTGGAAATAAAAATTGTTAGTTTTGGAATGTTAACAATTGGAGGAATAATTTCAATGATAATAGGATCAGCTATGTTAATTGACTCATTTAATCCATTAATTAGAATTTCTTGGAGTATAATTATTCCTGTTGTGATTTTTTCGGCAGCATTTTTCTTATTATTATTTAAGTTAGCTTTTAAGGCCTATAAAAATAAACAGGTCACAGGAATTGATGGATTGATCGGTATGGAAGGAAATGCCGATACGGAAATAAATTCTGAAGGCGGAGCTGTTTATGTAAATGGTGAAATATGGAGAGCATACTCTGATGAAAAAATATTCAAATCATCACGGGTAAAAGTAATTGAATTAAAAAACATGAAATTAAAAGTAGAGAAAATATAATAAATACAATAATATTTAATAAAAAATAAAGGAGAAAAAATGTTTAGTGGTTCATTTTTAAGTATAGGCACAATTATAATTTTGCTTGTTATGTTCCTTTCATCGGCAATAAAAATACTTAAGGAATATGAAAGAGGTGTTATATTCAGATTAGGTAGAGTGATCAATACTAAAGGTCCGGGTTTAATTTTATTAATTCCAATAATTGATAAAATGGTTAAGGTTTCGTTGCGAACTATTGTTCTGGATGTTCCGTCACAAGATATTATCACAAAGGATAATGTTTCCGTAAAAGTAAATGCTGTAATTTATTATCGTGCTCTCAATCCACAAAAAGCAATTGTTCAGGTAGAAGATTTTCATTTCGCAACTTCACAACTTGCTCAAACAACTTTACGATCAATTTTAGGACAAAGTGAATTGGATGAGTTGTTATCAGACAGAGAGAAAATAAATCATGCTTTACAAGAAATTATTGATAAACAGACAGATCCTTGGGGGATCAAAGTTTCTAATGTAGAGATCAAACATGTGGATCTCCCTGTAGAAATGCAACGATCGATGGCAAAACAGGCAGAGGCAGAAAGAGAACGTCGAGCAAAAGTCATTGCCGCAGAAGGTGAATTTCAAGCGTCTAAAAAATTGTCAAATGCAGCAGAAATTTTAGATAAACATCCATCCGCTATTCAATTACGATATCTACAGACACTAATGGAAATTTCGAATGAAAATAGTACAACAACAGTATTTCCTATTCCATTAGATATTTTCGAACCATTTAAAAGATATATAAAAAAAAATAATAAAGAATAGTTGAATTTGATTTCGTAAAAGCAATTTAGATTTACCACGAGAAAACACAAAAGAATGTTTAGGGATTTAGGAGATTGTGTCCCAATTTTCCATTCTGCAATGAGCAGACAATTTCAAGTATCAAGTATCAAGTATCAAGTATCAAGTATCAA
>JAYEOX010000109.1:8128-63808 GCA_034723415.1 Fidelibacterota bacterium
TTAGATTTACCACGAGAAAACACAAAAGAATGTTTAGGGATTTAGGAGATTGTGTCCCAATTTTCCATTCTGCAATGAGCAGACAATTTCAAGTATCAAGTATCAAGTATCAAGTATCAAGTATCAAGTATCAAATTATTATTCGTGGCAATTTATTTAATTTCTAATTTTTCTTTGTGTTTCCCTTGTGTTCCTTGTGGTTAATTTTCCCAATTTCAAACACAACTTCCGCTTGCGTAAAAACTTCGGTGGCAGACAATTTCAAGTATCTCCGCCTGTTGCCTGTTTGCCACAGGCAGGCGGACAAGAAGTATCAAATTATTATTCGTGTATTCGTGGCAATTTATTTAATTTCCAATTTTGAATACAATTTCCACATACTAGATAAGATCGTTTCCAAATCGGAATATTTTGCTTCCCATTTTATCGTTTTTTTCGCAAGATCAGATGAAGCAATTAATTTTGCCGGATCACCCGCTCTTCTGTTAACAATAGAATATTTTATATCTTTACCTGTAATTTCTTTAACCATTTTAACTACTTCTAAAACCGAATAACCGTAACCGGTTCCCAAGTTTAAAACTAAATTATCGTTGTTTTTATTTAGATAATCCATTGCCTTTAAATGAGCAATTGAAAGGTCGTTTACATGAATATAATCACGAATTCCCGTACCATCAGGTGTGTTATAATCATTACCGAAAATGTTAATTTTTTTTCTCAATCCAACTGCACATTCTAAGACAATGGGTAATAAGTTAGCAGTTGTTTTTTCTCTTTCGGTTATTCTTTCATTAATATCATATCCGGCAGCATTGAAATATCTTAAAGCAGCATAATTTATTCCTTTTAATTTCCCATACCAATTTAAAATTTCTTCAATAACTTTTTTTGTATAGCCATAATAATTAATCGGTTTTATCGGATGTTTTTCGTCGATTGGTAGATATTCAGGATAACCATAAACAGCGGCGGATGATGAAAACACTATTTTTTTTACATCATGAGCTACCATTGTATTTAAAAGATTAATTGTACCATTGATATTATTTTTCGAATATATTTCAGGATTGTCCATAGATTCGCCGGCTGCTTTTAATGCTGCAAAATGAAAAACGATATCAAATTTTATTTTAAATAATTTATCCAGATCGTTTTCTGAATTAACATCTCCCATGATAAATTTTGCTTTTTTATCAATATTTTCGACAGAACCGGAATATAAATTATCAAAAACAAATACATCGTTCCCTTTTTCACAAAGATCGGCAACAACATGAGATCCAATATATCCGGCACCGCCTACAACTAATATTTTCATTTAAAACCTCTTAAATAATTTTATCATCAATCATAATGAAATATAAATCAAATATATTAAAAATAAAAGAATTTTTCGTTAAAATGACTACTCCTAAAAAATTATCACAATAAAATAGAGATACTTAAAAAGAAAAAAATTCTAAAACACCCCGAGAATTTTAAGAAGTGTAGATATAAATTGCTGATAAATAATAAATTATATTGATTTTGTTGTTCAAAAAGTTTCTCAAATTTTGTCTGTTATAATAGTAAGAAAACAACGATTTCAACCCTTTCAGGGTTTTTATTTGTAGATATTTATCTACCGATTTCATTGGTAGTTATTAAAATTTATCTGCTTCGCAGATTTTAATAATAAAACGATATAAATGTATAAAAAATCGCGAAGTGATTTAATGTTAATAACTGCAGGTGTAACCTGTAGAAGTAAAATAACTAGTAAAAAACAGAACTCTGAAAGAGTTCAATAAAACAAACCACATTATTCTGAAAAATTTTGGGGTTTCCATTAAAAAGAAAAAAATTTTTAATTGATTATTTTTAAATATTTGAATAAATTATAACATTATGAAATAAATTCATTTGAAAATAAAGAAGAATAAAATTTAAAATATGAAAATTGATATAATCAAACTTATAAATAACAAAAAAATAAAAGACATAATAATTGGAATAGGTAAAATTGGTGAGGAAAACGATATACCTGTTTATATTGTTGGTGGTATAATTCGTGACACTTTATTAAATAAACCAACCTCTGATCTCGATATTCTTGTAGTTGGCGACGGAATAAAATTTGCCGACATGATCGCAAAACATTTTTCTATCAAAACCGTTATTAAATATAAAAAATTTGGTACGGCGATGATCCCATTAAATGATATTAATTTGGAAATAACTTCTGCAAGAAAGGAAGTATATAAACATGATTCTCGTAAGCCGGAAATAACTTATACAGAATTAAATGAAGATCTAAAGAGAAGGGATTTTACGATCAACTCAATGGCTGTTGATATTCGTCCATCATTTTTAGGTGATTTTTACGACCCGTTCAATGGAATTCAAGATTTAAAACAAAAGATCATTCGCACTCCATTAGATGCGGAAACTACTTTTTTTGATGATCCATTAAGGATGTTACGAGCAATAAGATTCTCAACTCAGCTTAATTATAATATTGAAACAAATACTTTTGATGGAATAATCAGCACTTCTCAAAGAATTAGAATTATTTCTTTTGAACGAATTAGAGATGAATTACTTAAAATATTATCATCTTCGAAACCATCTACAGGATTATTATTGATAGAAAAAAGTGGTTTGATGCAAATACTTTTTCCGGAAATTTCACAATTATCCGGTGTAGAAAATAAAAACGGGCATTTTCATAAAGATGTATTTAAACATACACTTGAAGTTGTTGATAATATTACCGAATATACCGACAATCCAATTTTACGATTGGCAGCACTATTCCATGATATTGGCAAACCTTTGACAAAACACTATAAAAAGGGCACGGGTTGGACCTATTATGGACATGAAGATGTCGGAGCAAAAATGTTTGAAAGTATAGGAAGGAAATTAAAATTATCTACAAAAACAAATAAGTATATTATTAAACTAATTAAATTACATTTGAGGCCAATAGCAATTGCCAGCAACATCGTTACCGATAGTGCAGTTCGCAGATTAATGGTAGATGCCGGTGATGATATAGAGGATCTACTTTCATTATGTAGAGCTGACATTACATCCAAAAATGAACATAAAGTTAAAAGTTTTATGAATAATTTTAACTTTGTAGAAAAAAGGATAGTTGAAGTAGAAGAAAGAGATAAACTGCGGAATTTTCAGTCTCCGGTTGGCGGTGGTGAGATTATGGAAATTTTTGATATCGCTCCAGGACCGCTTGTTGGAAAAATAAAATCAATGATAGAATCACAGATATTAGATGGAAACATCAAAAATAAATATGAAGATACAAAATCTTTCATCCTAAAAAATAAAAAATCAATAATTGAAAAAACAAAAAAGTAGAAATAGAAAAATATATTAGCATTTATTAATATTTTTTTCTATCTTAAGTATTAAAAATAAAAGGGATAAAATATATGGATGAAAATAATAATATTAGTGGGGTTGAAGAAGAACTCAATCTTAGAGAAATAATTTATATAATATTAAGAAATAAATGGATAATAATTATCTCATTTTTAGTTATTATATCATTAACTTTAATTTATACATTAAGATCACCGGATATCTATCAATCTTCATCATTATTATTAATTGAGAATCAAAACCAAAGCTTTATTAATCCATTTTCTTCTATGGGAAATTCTCGATTTGATATAAATAATGAAGTGAAGATCTTAAAATCTCGTTCTCTTTCCAAACGAACAGTTTCTACATTAAAGAATAATTATAATTTGGATTCTCTTTATTTATTTAAAAAGGGAGCAGATCCGGATAAGAAAAGTTTAAAACAAAGATTTTTTTCAATATTTAAAAATAATGGAAATGGTGCTGAAGCAATAGATATGAACAATATCTATATTAAAAGATTAAAAGAAATAATAAGTGTCGAAACAACTCGTGAAACACAAACAATTAATATTTCGATAGAATCGAGAGATCCGAATGAATGCGCAATTATTGTCAATACATTTGTAAAAGAATATGTAAAAAACGATTTGGAAAGAGCAGCAAGTTCGAGTGGCAGAATTAAAAGTTTTTTATCGGAACAATTAGAGAAGATCCAAAATAAACTATCAGATAGTGAAAATGAATTACAACAATACCAACAAAAAGAGGGAGTTGTAAATCTTGAAGAAAATTCAAAAATAATGATAGAAAAATCTTCAGAATTTGAATCAATATATTTCACAGCAAAAGCAGAATTAGAAATAGCTATTTCCCAGATAAAACATTTGAAAGAAAATTTATCTGATAAAGAAAAGGATTTGTTAAATGAAACACTCAGAGTTGCAAATCCGATGATAAATTTCTTAAAACAAACAATCGCAAGCAAGGAAGCTAACTTAGCTGAAATTGAAAATCAAATGCAGGGATCATCTGTAAATATTAGTTCGATAAAAGATGAAATAAAAAATTTACAAAAACGATTAACTAAAGAAACAAAATTACTTTTAAATTCAGGTTATATCCCCGGACCGGAGAGTCCATTTAAATCAAATCAGGATATCGTTGAAAACATTTTAAAATTAGAAACTCAAAAAATTAGTTTAAAGGCAAGAGTAAAGGAATATAAAAAATTAAACGATTATTATTTAAGTCAGTTAGAAAAATTACCTAGAAAAAATATAGATTTTATCAGATTAAAAAGAACTCAGCAGGTAAATGAAAAGTTATACATAATGATGAAGGAAAAATATGAAGAATCGAGAATAAGTGAAGCCAGCAAAATTGGTTCAATTTATGTTATTGACAAGGCGATCCCCAATATTGATCCGATAAAACCAAAGAAAAAAATGAATGTTCTAATTGGTGCAATTCTTGGACTTGGTATTGGATTTGCAATTGCATTTATAAAAGAATCGCTTGATAATACAATAAAAGGCAAAGAAGATCTAACAAAATTGGGTGTTACCGTGCTTTCAGTTATTCCTAAAATAGGTATAAGTAAAGGGAAAAAACATATATCAGATAGTGAATATCTAAGAAGTAAATTAATTACATATCAAGAACCACGGTCACCAATTTCTGAAGCATTCAGGTCGTTTAGAACTAATATTGAATTAACAAAAATAGATAAGACATTAAACACATTTGCAGTTACATCTTCCACCTCAGGAGAAGGGAAAACTACAACCATAGTAAATTTAGCTATTTCATTTGCTCAATTTGGGCACAAAACATTATTAGTTGATGCCGATATGCGAAAACCGGTGATCAATAAAATGTTTAATGTTGATAGAAGTCCCGGACTTTCTGAATTAATTATAAAGAAAAGCACATTTGACGAAGCAATTAAAAAAACAGATATTAAAAATCTCTCAATTTTGCCATCAGGTAATATTCCCCCAAATCCATCTGAATTAATTGGTTCTCAAAAGATGAAAGATTTGGTTAAAGAGTTAAGTGAAAAATATGACAAAATATTCTTTGATGCACCACCGGTTCTCGCTGTAACCGATCCTATATTAATTGGTAAGTTTGTTGATGGACTATTTTTCGTCGCTCGTTCAGAAATAACAGATATTGAATTAATTAAACATACTCTTGAAACTATGCAAAGTACAAAAACACCATTGATAGGCGGTGTAATTAATGAAGTAACATCAAAGTCATTATTATATGGTAAATATTACCATTATTATCACTATCATTATAAATATAAGTATGAATAAATTTGAGTTGTGCAAAAATATAAATTATAGCAATAAACTATAACTGACGGTTACTAACAATAAAAGTTTAAATTTTTATTGAGTTCTATTCAAAGAATTCTATCAATTTATTTCAGTTAGAATTACGCCATTTCCGGGAATTTTTGAATAATATATTTTTCCTTTATTAATTGTTACACCTGTTGCAATATCTTTTGCAAGCAGAAGCGGTCCGTCCATATCGACATAATCCAATAAAGGTAATAATTGAGCAATGCCTGAAATCCCAACTGTTGACTCTGTCATACAACCAACCATTACTTTCATATTTAAAGTTCGTGCTTTTCGTATCATTCTCAATGCGGGAGTGAGCCCGCCACATTTTACGACTTTTATATTTACACCGTGAAAATATTTATAACATTTTTCAACATCATTTTCTTTTATCACACTTTCATCTGCAATGACCGGTAAAGCACTTTTTTCGTGGACTTTCTTCATTCCGCTCCAGTCATCTGCAGGTAATGGTTGCTCGATAAATTCAACACCTAATTTTTTCAACTCTTTTGAATATTCTATTGTTTGTTCAGCATTCCAGGCACAATTTGCATCTATTCTCAAAGTACCTTTAGTATGTTTTTTCAACTCTTTCATTATTTCGATGTCGTGTTCAGTTCCTAATTTGATCTTGAAAATCGGCCAGTCAGAATATTCCTTTAGTTTTTTTACCATAATGTCAATGGTATCAATTCCAATTGTATAATCGGTATAAGGATTATTTTTTGGATTTAAGTTTAACAATTCATAAGTTGGTTTATTGTGAATTTTTCCCCAAAGATCATACATTGCCATATCTAATGCATTCTGAGCAAATGGATTGTGTGATAATTCTGCAGATAGTTTTTCCCAGATATCTTTTGGTTTTTGAATATGTAAATCAAAATTATTTAGTTTTTTTTCAATATTTTTTAGATCGCTGAAAATATCTTCTACGGTAAATTTATAATATTTATGATTTGCAACGCATTCTCCGTAACCGTGGAGATCTTTATCGATTAATTCAACAATGACAGTTTTTTGTACTGTTCTTGTTTCACGCGAAATACCGAATTTATATTTTAATGGCAGATCGAATTGGTGTAATTTTAATTTTATAATAAATTCTCCTTTTTTTAATAACATAATCAAAGATAGAGAAATAATTGAACTTCTCCAACAATATTTTTTAATATATATTGGAAATTAATAAAAATATTAAGAAATTATTTGCTTTTTTGAAAATCATTTGTTATACTTATTAGCTTTTTGAATTCAGTGCCGCTATAGCTCAGTTGGTAGAGCGACGGTTTTGTAAACCGTTTGTCGCTGGTTCGATTCCGGCTAGTGGCTTATTGATTGGGTCAGTGGCCGAGTGGTCAATGGCATCAGACTGTAAATCTGACAGCAGTAGCTTACGGTGGTTCAAATCCATCCTGGCCCATTAGCGAGTGTAGTTCAATGGTAGAACATTAGCCTTCCAAGCTAACTACGTGAGTCCGATTCTCATCACTCGCTTCGTTGATTGAAATTATCTGGGAGAACAATAGAAGTTCATTATTACCAGGAAACAAAAAAACTAACTTATAGTCAAATTGTTTCTTGATTATAAGTTTTTTTTATTGCCCATGTAGCACAGTTGGTAGTCGCGCTTCCTTGGTAAGGAAGAGGTCACCGGTCCAAATCCGGTCATGGGCTTTGTTAGAAAAAAAGAAAAAATATAGGAGAATAGAATTATGGCAAAAGAGAAGTATGATAGAAGTTTACCGCATGTCAATATAGGTACGATAGGTCATGTAGATCATGGTAAAACGACATTGACAGCAGCGATAACGTATGTATTGAATAAGAAATACGGTAAGGGAGATGTAAGGTCATTTGATAGTATAGATAATGCTCCTGAAGAGCGAGAACGAGGTATAACAATAGCGACAGCGCATGTAGAATATAATACAGACAACAGGCATTATGCACATGTAGATTGTCCGGGACATGCGGATTATATAAAAAACATGATAACGGGAGCGGCTCAGATGGATGGAGCGATATTGGTGGTAAGTGCAGCAGATGGCCCGATGCCCCAGACAAGAGAACATGTATTATTGGCTCGTCAGGTAAATGTACCATCTATGGTAGTATTTATGAATAAGGTAGATATGGTAGATGATGATGAGTTATTGGATTTAGTAGATATGGAATTAAGAGAGTTATTAGATGAATATGAATTTCCAGGTGATGACACCCCAATAATAAGAGGGAGTGCATTAGAAGCATTAAATAATCCTGAAGATCCTGAGAAGACAAAATGTATATTTGAATTAATGGAAGCAGTAGATAGTTTTATACCAGAGCCGAAGCGAGATGTAGAAAAGGATTTTTTGATGCCGATAGAGGATGTATTTTCGATAACCGGCCGTGGGACAGTAGGTACAGGCAGGATAGAGCGAGGTGTTATACATGTAGGAGATGCGGTAGAATTAGTAGGAATAGAAGAAGAGACAAAGAAGACAGTAGTAACAGGTATAGAGATGTTTCGCAAGTTATTAGATGAAGGTCAGGCAGGAGATAATGCAGGTATATTATTGCGAGGCATAGACAAGGAATATTTGAAGCGAGGGATGGTAGTAGCGAAACCAGGTTCGATAACCCCACATAAAGAATTCAAGGCATCGATATATGTATTAAAGAAAGACGAAGGTGGACGTCACACACCATTTATGAAAGGTTATCGTCCTCAGTTTTATTTTCGCACCACAGATGTAACAGGTGAGATATTTTTACCTGAAGGACGCGAGATGGTAATGCCCGGCGACAATGTACATATTGATGTAAAATTAATAGAGCCGATAGCAATGGAGAAGGAATTACGCTTTGCAATACGCGAGGGTGGTAGAACAGTAGGTGCTGGTGTAGTAACAGAAATTATTGAGTAAAATAGATTATCTAAGGATATAAAATGAGAGATATTATTACATTAGAATGTACGAAATGCAAAAGACGAAATTACACTACAACTAAAAATAAGCGACTACATCCAAAACGTGTTGAATATAAGAAATATTGTAAATTTTGTCGTTCACATGAAATACATAAGGAAACGAAATAAATTTTGATAGGTCTGTAGTTCAATTGGAAGAGCACCGGTCTCCAAAACCGGCTGTTGGGGGTTCAAATCCCTCCAGACCTGCAAAAATAATTGAGGAGATTATGATAAATAAAATAAAAGATTTTTTAATCGGGGTTCAATTTGAAATGAAGAAAGTCAGTTGGCCGACTTTTGAAGAATTGAAAAGTTCTACAACCGTGGTAATTGTTTTTGCAATAATTTTGGCAATATTTTTATTTGTTGTAGATCTTGTTCTAAACAAAGCAGTAAATTTTATAATATAAAGTAAGAAGTTATTATTTATGAATTGGTATTCATTGAGAGTATATTCAGGAAAAGAACAGCAGGTTGCTGAAAGAATTGAATATGAATCTGAACAAAACAAGTTGTCAGATTACATTGAAGAAGTTTTAGTACCAACCGAGAATGTAGTAGAAATGAAAAATGGGAAAAAGAAGTCTCGTGTAAAGGTTTTTTACCCCGGATATATAATGATAAAAATGGAATTAACACCAAAGACACAATATTTTTTAGAAAATTTATCTGGAATAATAAGTTTTGTGGGGTCAAAGGGACATCCTCAACAACTAAGTCAAAAAGAAGTCCGTCGAATTTTAGGCGAAGTTCAAAGAAAGGATGGAAAAGAATCCTTGGAAACAAAACTTGTAGTTGGAGATCCTATTAAAATAATCGATGGTCCTTTTTTAGATTTTGATGGAGTAATTGAAGAAATAAATGAAGAGAAACAAAAGCTTAAAGTGATGGTAAGTATCTTTGGCCGAGCTACTCCAGTTGAATTAAGTTATTTACAAGTAGAATTAGTAAAATAGGTAGGATATTATGGCAAAAAAAGTAGCAGCAATAATTAAATTACAACTTCCGGCAGGGCAGGCAAATCCTTCTCCACCAGTTGGGCCGGCACTTGGACAACATGGTGTAAATATTATGGAGTTTTGTAAGGCATATAATTCGAAAACAAAAGATAAGATGGGTTTGATTATACCAGTTGTTATTACTGTTTATAAGGACAGGTCTTTTTCTTTTATTGTTAAAACACCACCGGCAGCGGTATTATTAAAAAAGTTAGCAAATATAGAAAAAGGTTCAGGTGAACCTCAAAAAGACAAAGTTGCAAAAGTAAAAAAGAAAGATTTAATAGAAATTGCAAAAACAAAAATGAAAGACCTTAATGCTCATACAGCTGAGCAAGGAGCCCGAATGATTGCAGGAACTGCAAGAAGTATGGGAATATTAGTTGAAGAATAGTGGAGGCGATTGAAAGAATGAAACATAGTCGTAGATACTATAGCAATTTAAAAGCTATAGATAGATTAAAAAATTATGATGTGATTGAAGGTGTTGATTTACTTAAAAAAACTTCAACAGCGAAATTTGATGAATCAGTTGAGATTTCAGTAAATTTGGGAGTAAATCCTAAATATTCGGATCAGATGGTAAGAGGAACAGTAATTTTGCCACATGGAACTGGGAAGAAAATCAGGGTTTTAGTTTTAACTCAAGGTGAAAAAGTTAAAGAAGCTGAAGAAGCAAATGCCGATTATGTGGGGTTAGAAGAATATATTAAAAAAATTCAAGAAGGATGGTTTGAGTTTGATGTTCTGATAGTTTCACCAGATGTTATGAGATATGTTGGCAAATTGGGTAAAATTTTAGGACCTAAAGGATTAATGCCTAATCCAAAAAGTGGAACAGTAACCAATGATATTGGAAATGCAGTAAAAGATAGTAAAGCCGGAAAGATAAGTTTTAGAGTTGATAGGTATGGTATTGTACATTCTGCTATTGGTAAAGCCTCATTTGATAAAGAGAAATTAGTTGACAATTTAAGAACAATGATAAAGACAGTTATGAAACAAAAGCCAATAGGTTTAAAAGGACAGTATATGCAAAAGATTACACTTTCATCTAGTCAGGGACCTGGTATTAGAATTGATAAAAATTCAGTATTGAATTAGAGGAGGAATAAATGCCAACAAAAGAAAAAATAGCTAAAGTTGAAGAGATAGCTAAGTATATTAAAGATTCCAAAGCCATTTATTTTTCTGACTGCATAGGGTTGAATGTTGAACAAATCAATGATCTTAGATCCACAATGTTTGATAATAATATAAAGATGCAAGTTGCAAAAAATACATTGATCAAATTATCATTAGAAAAAGCAGGATACGATTTTGATAGTGAAGAAATATTAACAGGGCCGACTGCTTTAATATATGGTATTGAAGATAGTGTGACGCCAGCTAAGATATTAATGGATTTTAAGAAAGCTCATAAAGAAGTAGGCAAACCAGAGATGAAAGCTTTAATATTTGAAGGGGAATTGTTTGGAAAGGAGAAGATTGATCAAATTGCGGTTTTACCTTCAAAAAATGAATTGTTTGGAAAATTGTTAAGTGGATTATCATATCCGATAAGTCATTTATTAGGTGATTTGCAATCATCAATGCAGAAAATAGTAGGTGTATTACAATCGTTAAAAGATAAAAAAGATAATTAATAGAATTAAGGAGGACGAAAGTCATGGCAGAAATAAAACGAGAAGATGTTTTAAAGTATTTAGAAAATTCAAATATGCTGGAAATTTCAGAATTAATATCTGAGATTGAGGAAAAATTTGGAGTAACTGCGGCGGCACCGGTGGCAGCAGCTGCGCCTGTTCAAGGTGGCGAAGCAGAAGAAGAAAAAACTGAATTTGATGTGATAATGACCAGTTTTGGTGAAAAGAAAATTAATGTAATTAAGGCAGTTAGAAAAATTACATCATTAGGATTGAAAGATGCAAAAGATTTAGTTGAAGCTACACCAGCAAAGATCAAAGAAGAAATTGCAAAATCTGATGCGGAAAATATAAAAAAAGAATTAGAAGAAGCTGGAGCAACAATAGAATTAAAATAGGTCATAGTAATAAATTATGATGCAATTAATGCGAAAAATAGAATTTGCAATAATTGATGAGACCGCCATATAATTATGTGGTCATTTATTTCTATCATATCTATAATATATGAGGGAGTTTTCTTTTGAGAAAAAACAACATATTTGTTAAACGACAATCATTTTCAAAAATAAAAAAAATAATTGATATTCCTAATTTGCTTTCAATGCAATATGATTCATTTGATCGATTTATACAGGCTAATAAACCAATTGATAAAAGAGAAAATATTGGTTTGGAAAAAGCGTTTCGTTCAATATTTCCAATTGCAGATAATCATGAAATATTTGTTTTGGATTTTGTCAATTATTCTATTGGGCAACCGAGATATTCTGAGAATGAATGTTTAGAGCGTGGAATAACATATTCTGTTCCTTTGAAAGCAAAATTGATATTAAGAATTGCCGAAGAGGGAGCTGAACCAGGAACTTATTCTGAAAGTATTGAGCAAGAAGTATTTTTTGGTAATATTCCATACATGACAGAACGAGGCGGTTTTATTATTAATGGAGCTGAGAGGGTTGTCGTTAGTCAATTACAGCGCTCTCCAGGTGTCTTTTTTAATGAAGCACGTCACCCTAATGGAACAATTTTGTATAATGCAAGAATTATTCCAATGCGTGGTTCTTGGATCGACCTTACAACTGACATTTTTGATGCAATTTATGTTACAATAGATAGAAGGAAAAAATTTCCAGTATCGATATTGCTGAGAGCAATGGGTTTTAGTTCAGATTATGAAATTCTTAGTAAATTTGAAGTGCTTAAAAAAGTTAAAGTTAATGGCGAAATTGTAGGTCAAAATATTGTTACTAGTGTAATAGATGATTCTACTGGAGAGGTAATAATTGAGGCTGGTATAACTAAAGATGAAAGCATTCAAATTAAAAAAACACACTTAAATAAGTTAAAAAAGTTTAATATTACTGAAATTGAAATAGTAGATCCTGATAAAGAAATTGATTATAAACTGTTAACTAATTCTATTCGCAAAGAAAGAGATAAAATTACAAAAGAACGATTGGAAGAAGGCGGGCCGACAAAAGAAGATGCGCTAATATATTTGTATAGAAATTTAAAAAATGGTGAGCCACCTTCAATAGAAATTGCCGATAAATTTGTAGAACGATTGTTTTTTAGTCCAAAGAAATATGATTTAGGTGAAGTCGGTCGTTATCGAATGAATAAGAAATTTAATTTTGATTCTTCGCTTAAGAGTACAGTTATCACTCAAAATGATATGATCTATATTGTAAAATATTTGATTAATATGAGAAGGGGAGATAAACTTTCTGATGATATCGATCATCTTGGTAACAGAAGAATTAAAACAGTTGGTGAACAACTCGCTAATCAGTTTGCAATTTCATTTATGAGAATGGCAAGGACAATAAGAGATAGAATGAATGTAAATAAAGCTGAAGAATTAACTCCGCAGGGATTAGTAAATAGTAGAATAATTACTTCAGTAATTAACACATTTTTTGGGACATCCCAAATGTCACAATTTATGGATCAAACAAATCCTTTGGCTGAATTAACTCATAAACGAAGATTGTCTGCATTAGGACCAGGTGGTTTAACGAGAGAAAGAGCCGGATTTGAAGTGCGTGATGTTCATTATACTCATTATGGTAGATTATGCCCAATTGAAACACCTGAAGGTCCAAATATTGGATTAATATCATCATTAGCAAATTATGCAGTGATAAATAGATTAGGATTTATTGAAAGTCCATATAGAAAAGTGATAAAAGATGAAGGGAAAGTATTCGTTTCTGATGATGTGGACTACTTATCTGCAGATGATGAAGATCGTAATATAATTGCTCAGGCAAATGCAGAATTGAATAGTAATAGTGAATTCAAAAGTGACAAAATTAAATGTCGTCATGAAGCAGATTATCCAGTAGTTCCGCCGAATAAAATAGATTATATGGATGTGAATCCTATGCAAATGATAAGTTCTGCCGCTAGTGTAATCCCATTTTTAGAAAACGATGATGCTAACCGTGCTTTAATGGGAAGTAATATGCAGAGACAATCAGTGCCATTATTATCACCGAAAACTCCCTATGTAGGTACAGGTTTAGAAAGAAAAATTGCAGCAGATAGTCGAGCTGTATTAACATCTACTGTTGATGGGAAAGTAGAATATGTGGATGCTAATAAAATTATTATTAAGATGAAAAATTATGATAAGTTAGATTTTTATGAAAATGAAGGAAGAGTAGAATATAAATTAAAGAAATATAAAAGAACAAATCAAAATACTGCAATAAATCAAATACCTTTGGTTAAAGAGGGACAAAAAGTAAAAGCGGGTGACCCAATTGCGGATGGAATGTCAACAGATAAAGGTGAATTAGCATTAGGACGAAATGTTTTAGTGGCTTTTATGCCTTGGTATGGATATAATTATGAAGATGCAATAATTCTTAGTGAAAGATTAGTAAAAGATGATGTTTTTACATCGGTTTATGTTAAAGAAGTTGAACTTGAAGTAAGGCAGACAAAAATGGGTGGTGAAGAGTTAACTCGTGAAATTCCAAATATTTCAGAAGAAGCCACAAAAGATTTAGGTGAAGATGGAATAATTAGAATTGGTGCCAAAGTTAAAGCTGATGACATAATAATTGGTAAAGTTATGCCGAAAGGTGAAACAGATCCAACTCAGGAAGAGAAATTGTTGAGAGCAATTTTTGGAGAGAAAGCAAGTAATGTTAAAGATGCTTCTAAAAGAGCAGCTCATGGAACTTCAGGAACCATAATAGATACAAAACTTTTTAATAGAAAAGGAAAGGGCTCCAGAAAAGAAGAAAAGAAATTACTAAAAGAATTAGATATAGTACTTAAAAAGAAAATTGGAAATATTCATAATCAATTTGTTGATAAGATAATGAATATCCTTAAAGAAGAAAAATGTTTAGGTGTAAAAGGTAAAGCGGGTAATTCATTACTAGCAAAAAATAAAAAATGGAGCGAAGATTTTTTCCGTAATGTTGATTTAAGAATAATTGATTTAAAAGAACCTTGGATAGAAGATAAAAAGAAATATACAAAAGTTGTGAAACTCATTAGAAGTTATCAGACTAAGATCAAGGAAATAAGAGGTAATATTGAAAATGAGAAGTTTAAAATTAAGGCTGGCGATGATTTGCAGCCTGGTGTTTTAAAGTTAGCAAAAGCATATATTGCCGATAAAAGAAAAATTCAAGTTGGAGATAAAATGGCTGGTCGTCATGGAAACAAGGGTGTTGTATCAATAATTGTTCCTGAAGAAGATATGCCATATTTACCTGATGGAACACCGGTTGATATCATCCTAAATCCATTGGGAGTACCATCTAGAATGAATTTGGGGCAGCTCTATGAAACTATGCTTGGTTGGGCTGCAAAAGAGCTAAATACCTATTTTGAAACTCCGGTTTTTGATGGCGCTAGTTATGAAGATATACAAAATATTTTATCAAAAGCTGGTTTACCAAAAACAGGAAAGAGTGTATTATTTGATGGAAAGACTGGTGAAAAAATTAATAAAACTGTTGCGGTTGGATATATTTACATGATGAAATTGGCTCACATGATAGAAGATAAACTCCATGCTCGTTCAACTGGACCATATTCATTAATTACTCAACAACCACTTGGTGGTAAGGCGCAAATGGGTGGACAGCGTTTTGGTGAAATGGAAGTTTGGGCTTTAGAAGCATATGGCGCAGCTCATTCTTTGCAAGAAGTATTAACTGTCAAATCTGATGATGTAAGTGGCAGAACAAAAGTTTATAATGCCATAGTCAAAGGTGAAAATTTGCCAGAATTTGGCGTGCCAGAATCTTTTAATGTTCTCTTAAGGGAGTTACAAGGATTAGGCATTGAAATTGAAATGATATAAAAATTATCTAATAATAAGGAATAGTTTTGAATTTAACATATAAGAAAGATTTTCAAGCAAAAAAAAGTTTTGAAAAAATTGCAATTAAACTATCTTCTCCAGAATCTATATTGAATAAATCTCATGGGGAAGTTCTTAAGCCTGAAACGATTAATTATCGGTCTTATAAACCCGAAAAAGATGGATTGTTTTGTGAAAAAATATTTGGGCCGGTAAAAGATTGGGAATGCCATTGTGGTAAATATAAAAGAATTAGGTATAAGGGAATTGTATGTGATAGATGTGGAGTTGAAGTTACGCAGAAAAAAGTTCGTCGAGAGAGAATGGGACATATTGCATTGGCTGTGCCAGTTGTTCATATTTGGTATTTAAAGTCAATTCCTTCAAAATTGGGGCACTTGCTGGGAATTTCGGCTAAAAAATTAGAACAAATAATATATTATGAATCATATATTGTAACTCAATCAGGCAAAGCAAAAATTGATTCCGGTAATAAGGAGAAAGCACTCCAAATTAATGATATAGTAGATGAAGAAACCTATTTTGATTTATCAATTAAATATGGTGAAAATTCAAAAGAAGACATTTCTGATGAAGATAAATTTATTGCAAAAACTGGTGCAGAAGCGATAGATGAAATATTAAGTAAAATTGATATTTCCCAATTACTTGAAGAATTACAAAACAGATTAAAAAAGACAAAGTCTAAAACAGAAAAGACAGCTATTATTAAAAGATTAAAAATCGTTAGAGCATTTAAAAACAACGAAGACGATTCAGATATGTTACACTTAAACAGACCTGAAAATATGGTGTTGAAAGTATTGCCGGTAATTCCACCAGAGCTTAGACCGTTAGTTCCATTGGAAGGTGGAAGATTTGCTGCTTCCGATTTAAATGATCTATATCGTAGAGTGATCATTAGAAATAATAGATTGAAACAATTAATTAGCATTCAGGCACCCGATGTTATTTTGCGAAATGAAAAAAGAATGTTACAAGAAGCTGTAGATTCATTATTTGATAATAAACGAAGAAGGACAGCAGTTAGATCCGGAACGAGACGACCTTTAAAATCACTTAGTGATATGCTTAATGGTAAAGAAGGGCGTTTTCGTCAAAATCTTTTAGGTAAACGAGTAGATTATTCAGGAAGATCTGTAATTGTTGTGGCTCCTGAATTGAAATTGCATCAATGTGGAATTCCAAAATTAATGGCAACAGAATTATTTAAACCTCACATAATTCATGAATTATTACTGCGTGAATATGCTACAAATGTTAAAAATGCGAAAATTATGGTTGAACAAAGATCTCCTGAGGTTATGGGTCTTTTAGAATATGTAGTTAAAGATCATCCTGTATTGCTAAATAGAGCACCAACGCTACATAGGTTAGGAATTCAAGCTTTTCAACCGATATTAGTAGATGGGAAAGCTATTAGATTACATCCATTAGTATGTTCGGCGTTTAATGCAGATTTTGATGGAGATCAAATGGCGGTTCATGTTCCATTGTCTTACGAAGCAATTATCGAAGCCAAAATGTTAATGATGTCAAATAATAATATCTTACATCCGGCAAGTGGAAAGCCAATTACTATTCCAACACAAGATATGGTTTTAGGTATTTATTATATAACTGGAATGAGAAGCAAACAAGAAGGTGAAGGAACTATATTCTCATCAATTGATGAGGCGATTTTTGCTTTCGAGAATAATAGAATAGGAATTCAGGCGAAAGTTAAATTATTTTATGAACAAAACATATTAGAAACAACTATGGGTCGGATTATTTTAAATAATATTATTCCAAAGGGAATGCCATTTTATAATGAATTAATAACAAAAAAGAAATTAGAAGATATAATTAGTAATTGTATAGTAATTGTTGGTAAAGAAAAAACCACAGAATTTTTAGATGAATTAAAAGATTTAGGATTTTTATATGCAACAAAATCAGGTGTATCTATTGCTATTGATGATGTCCGTATTCCAGAAGATAAATTTGAAATTATTGCAAGAACACAAAAAATCGTTGATACTATTAATGCAAAACGAAGAAAGGGTGTACTAACTGAAAATGAGAGATACAATAAGGTAATTGATGCTTGGTCTAAAACAACAGACGAAGTACAAGCTTCAATGGATAGTAAATTACAAAAAGATGAAGAAGGATTCAATTCTGTATTTATTATGTCTGATTCTGGCGCAAGAGGTTCTAAAGATCAAATAAAGCAGTTAGCAGGAATGCGTGGTCTGATGAATAAACCACAAAAAGCATTAAGTGGTGGAATAGGAGAAATTATTGAAACGCCGATTATTTCTAATTTTAAAGAAGGATTATCGGTTCTTGAATATTTTATTTCTACTCATGGAGCAAGAAAAGGATTATCTGATACTGCTCTTAAAACAGCTGATGCCGGATATTTAACCCGTCGATTAGTTGATGTTTCTCAAGATGTTGTTGTTAGAGAAGTTGATTGTGGAACAATTAATGGAATCGATGTCAAAAGATTGGTAGAAGGCGATAATGAAATTGAAACACTTTATGAACGAATAAATGGTAGGACTGTGCTGGATGATGTGATTGATCCAATTACAGATGAGGTGCTTGCTGAAGCAGATGAGCTAATAGAAGACAATGTTGCCCGCAAAATTAATGACAGTAATGTAGAATCAGTTAGAATTAGATCTGTTCTTACTTGTGAAGCAAAAGAGGGGGTATGTGCTAAATGTTATGGCAATAATTTAGCTACTAATAATTTAGTAAATATTGGAGAAGCAGTTGGTATTATGGCTGCCCAATCAATTGGTGAACCTGGTACTCAACTAACATTGAGAACATTCCATATTGGTGGAACTGCCAGCAGATTAATAGAAGAATCTCATCAGCCTGGAAGATATGATGGAACTGTAAAATATTCAAGCAATTTAAATATTTCTGATGGAAAATTAAATATTGCAATGACTAGAAATGGGAAGATATCAATTATTGATGATAATAATAGGGAATTAGCTTCATATACTGTTCCTCAAGGAGCAAAGCTAAATGTTAAAGACGGTGAAAAAATAAACCCCAAAACAATTTTATATGATTGGGATGCGTATAATGACCATATAGTATCTCGATATTCAGGATATGTTAAATATATTGATTTTATTGAAAATGTAACTTTTGATGAAGTGTCAGATTCCATGGGACATAAAGAATGGCAAATAATAGCATCAAAAGATAGGGATAAAACAGCTCGTATTGCAATTGTTGATAAAGATGGCAATGAGATTGGTAAACCAATTAATATGCCAGAAAGAGCTTCTATTATTGTTGATGATGGAGATTTAGTTACTCAGGGACAAACTTTGGCTAAGCAATCTAAAGAAGGATCGCAAAGTAATGATATTACCGGTGGACTACCTCGAGTTTCAGAATTGTTTGAGGCAAGAAACCCTAAAAATGAAGCAATAGTTAGTGAAGTAGATGGATATGTTAAATTTGATAAACTTACAAGAGGTGTTCAAACTCTAAGAATTAAAAATGAAATTAATGAAGTATATACCTATAGAATTCCACCCGGCAAACATATTTTGGTACATGATGGTGATTATATTCGTGCAGGTGAACCTCTTTGTGATGGAGCAATACCACCAAGAAAAATTTTAGAGATCAATGGAATATTTGAAGTTCAAAAATATTTATTAAATGAGATTCAACATGTATATAGGTTGCAAGGTGTAAGTATTAATGACAAACATATTGAAGTGATCGTTAGACAAATGTTACAAAAAGTAAAAATTAATGAACCAGGTGATACAGAATTATTAAGTGGTGATAGGATCAATAGACAAGAAGTTCATAAAATTAATGAGGACATGAGAAATAAGGTTATAATTATTGAAAGTGGTGATACTGATTTAGTAGAAGGTAAATTGTATTCATTTAATGAAGTTAGAAAAATCAATGCTGATAAAAGCAAAAAAGAACAAGCAAAGTATGAAGATGCAAAACCTGCTACATTTGATAATTTACTATTAGGTATTACAAGAGCATCATTAAATACTGAAAGTTTTATTTCAGCGGCATCATTTCAAGAGACAACAAGAGTTCTCTCTGATGCAGCTGTAATGGGAAAAACTGATTATCTAAAAGGATTGAAAGAAAATATTATAATGGGACGATTAATTCCCGCTGGGACAGGACAAAAGAAAAATAATAATATTTTTATCAAAGAAAAAGAAGTTTACAATAATGACGAAGAGGTCGAAACTGAAGCAAGTATTGAAAGTATATAAAAATAATAAAATGGTTGCAATTTGTTAAATATTGTATTATACTTATTAGCTATTATAAAAACGAGGAAATTATGCCAACTATAAATCAATTGGTCAGAAAAAGTAGAAAAAAAATTGTCAAAAAACATAAAGTGCGCGCACTTAAGGGAAGTCCTCAAAAACGAGGAGTTTGTACTCGTGTATATACAACTACACCTAAAAAACCGAACTCTGCTCTACGGAAAGTAGCTCGTATTCGTTTAACAAGTGGAATAGAAGTAAGTGCTTATATTCCGGGGGAAGGGCATAATTTACAAGAACATTCTATTGTTTTAATTGAAGGCGGCCGTGTAAAAGATTTACCGGGAGTTAGGTACCATATTGTAAGAGGTACTTTAGATACTGCAGGTGTTGTTGATAGAAAAAGTAGTAGATCTCGTTACGGAGTCAAAAAACCTAAATAAGGATAAAAATTAAATGTCAAGAAGAAATAGACCACAAAAAAGAGAAATACTATCAGATCCAAAGTATGATTCAAAGATAATATCAAAATTTATTAATAATTTAATGAATGATGGTAAAAAAGGTATCGCAGAAAATATTATTTATGATGCTTTAGATATTGTTAAAGAAAAAACAAAAGGAGATAGTTTAGAGTTGTTTCAAAAGGCTTTAGATAATGTCGCACCTGTTTTGGAAATAAAATCAAAAAGAATTGGTGGAGCAACTTATCAGGTACCAATAGAAGTTCGCCATAATAGAAGATATGCCTTAGCAATGCGTTGGATTATCCAATTTGCAAATGCAAGAAAAGGTAATAGTATGGCTGAAAAAATAGCAAGTGAAATGATGGAAGCTTCTAAAAATGAAGGTAATTCAATAAGAAAGAAAAATGATGTACATAGAATGGCTGAAGCAAATAAAGCATTTGCTCAATTTGGATAAGAATAAAAAAGTAATAAGATGAAATTAGTAAAACTATCAAAACTTCGCAACATCGGGATAATGGCACATATAGATGCCGGTAAGACGACTACGACTGAAAGAATATTATATTATACCGGTCGTTCTCATCGTATTGGGGAAGTTCATGATGGTAATGCTGTTATGGATTGGATGAAACAAGAAAGAGAGCGTGGAATTACTATAACATCCGCTGCAACTACATGCGATTGGGGTGATAATCGTATTAATATTATTGATACTCCGGGGCACGTTGATTTTACTGCTGAAGTTGAACGCTCGTTGAGGGTTTTAGATGGTGCAGTAGCAATTTTTTGTGGAGTCGGGGGTGTTGAACCGCAATCAGAAACAGTATGGAGACAAGCAGATAAATATAATGTGCCAAGAATTGCTTTTGTAAATAAAATGGATCGTACAGGCGCTGATTATTATTATGTTGTAAATATGATTAAAGAACGATTAAAATCTAATCCATTACCAATTTTTTTACCGATTGGAACAGGAGAATTGTTCACAGGTATTGTCGATTTAATTAATATGAGATCAATTTTATATAATAACGAATCTTTTGGATCTGAATTTGAGTATGGAGATATTCCGAAAGATATGGTGGATGTTGTAGAAAAACATCGTTATCATTTATTGGAGGAAGTTGCTTCTTATAATGATGAATTGTTAGAAAAGTATTTAAATGGTGAAAAGTTAAAAACAGAAGAAATAATTAGTGCACTTAGAGAAGGTACCTTAAAGGGTGATATTATTCCTGTTATAGCCGGTTCGGCTTTTAAAAATAAAGGAATTCAAGAAGTACTTAATGCGATAATAAACTATTTACCTTCACCACTTGATGTACAAGATATTAAAGGGGTTGATTCCAAAACTCAAAAAAGTGTTGAAGTTAAATCCAATATTGATGGCCCGATGGTTGCTTTGGCATTTAAACTAATGACTGACCCGTATGTAGGAAAATTAACTTATTTAAGAATTTATTCCGGAGTATTAAAGTCCGGAGAATATATTTATAATACAATTACCGATAAAAAAGAACGCGTCGCTCGTATTCTTAGAATGCATGCCAACAAACGAGAAGATCTTAAAGAAGCATATGCCGGAGATATTGTTGCTGTGATTGGTTTAAAAAATACTCAAACAGGGAATACGCTAACAAATGAAAATGGTAGTATTGTTTTAGAAAAAATGGTTTTTCCCGAGCCGGTAATTAGTGTGGCTATTGAGCCTGCATCGAAAGCAGATCAAGAAGCTTTATTTGATGGATTAACTAAGCTGTCTGACGAAGATCCGACTTTTGTAATTAAAAGTGATAAAGATACAGGACAAACAGTTATTTGGGGAATGGGGGAATTGCATTTAGAGATTATCGTTGATAGATTAAAAAGAGAATTTAATGTAAATGCACATGTTGGGAATCCACAAGTTGCATATAAAGAAGCAATAACTAAGAAAGTTGAAATCAATAAGAGATTTGTTAAACAGACTGGTGGAAAGGGGCAATATGCTCA
This sequence comes from Fidelibacterota bacterium, assembly GCA_034723415.1. Taxonomy (GTDB): domain Bacteria; phylum Fidelibacterota; class Fidelibacteria; order Fidelibacterales; family Fidelibacteraceae; genus TCS52. The sequence goes on from JAYEOX010000109.1 coordinate 30,551, forward strand.
TGTAGTAATGTCAGTATTTCCAAATAAAAGAGGGGTGGGATATACATTCGAGAGTAAAATAAAAGGTGGAGCAATTCCAAAGGAATATATTTCATCGGTTGATAAAGGAATTCAAGAAGTTTGTAAATCTGGTGTTTTAGCTGGATATGAAGTGCAAGATGTCGGGGTAGAATTAACTGATGGTTCTTATCATGAAGTAGATTCATCTGAGATGGCTTTTAAAGTAGCCGGTTCTTTAGCAGCAAAAGAAGCTTTAAGAAAAGCTAAACAAGTGTTATTAGAGCCGATTATGTCGTTGGAAGTAACAGTTCCAGAACAATATTTAGGTGATGTGATGGGTGATATATCTTCTCGTAGGGGGAAAATAAAAGGAATAAACCCAAGAAATGATGTGCAAGTTGTAAATGCCAATGTCCCACTTTCTGAAATGTTTGGTTATTCTACTGATTTGAGATCACTGACACAAGGAAGATCAATATTTACGATGCAATCTGACAATTATGAACAAGTTCCAAAATCAATAGAAGATAAATTATTAGAAAAAATATATGGGAAAATATAGGAGATAGAGTTATGGCAAAAGAGAAGTATGATAGAAGTTTACCGCATGTCAATATAGGTACGATAGGTCATGTAGATCATGGTAAAACGACATTGACAGCAGCGATAACGTATGTATTGAATAAGAAATACGGTAAGGGAGATGTAAGGTCATTTGATAGTATAGATAATGCTCCTGAAGAGCGAGAACGAGGTATAACAATAGCGACAGCGCATGTAGAATATAATACAGACAACAGGCATTATGCACATGTAGATTGTCCGGGACATGCGGATTATATAAAAAACATGATAACGGGAGCGGCTCAGATGGATGGAGCGATATTGGTGGTAAGTGCAGCAGATGGCCCGATGCCCCAGACAAGAGAACATGTATTATTGGCTCGTCAGGTAAATGTACCATCTATGGTAGTATTTATGAATAAGGTAGATATGGTAGATGATGATGAGTTATTGGATTTAGTAGATATGGAATTAAGAGAGTTATTAGATGAATATGAATTTCCAGGTGATGACACCCCAATAATAAGAGGGAGTGCATTAGAAGCATTAAATAATCCTGAAGATCCTGAGAAGACAAAATGTATATTTGAATTAATGGAAGCAGTAGATAGTTTTATACCAGAGCCGAAGCGAGATGTAGAAAAGGATTTTTTGATGCCGATAGAGGATGTATTTTCGATAACCGGCCGTGGGACAGTAGGTACAGGCAGGATAGAGCGAGGTGTTATACATGTAGGAGATGCGGTAGAATTAGTAGGAATAGAAGAAGAGACAAAGAAGACAGTAGTAACAGGTATAGAGATGTTTCGCAAGTTATTAGATGAAGGTCAGGCAGGAGATAATGCAGGTATATTATTGCGAGGCATAGACAAGGAATATTTGAAGCGAGGGATGGTAGTAGCGAAACCAGGTTCGATAACCCCACATAAAGAATTCAAGGCATCGATATATGTATTAAAGAAAGACGAAGGTGGACGTCACACACCATTTATGAAAGGTTATCGTCCTCAGTTTTATTTTCGCACCACAGATGTAACAGGTGAGATATTTTTACCTGAAGGACGCGAGATGGTAATGCCCGGCGACAATGTACATATTGATGTAAAATTAATAGAGCCGATAGCAATGGAGAAGGAATTACGCTTTGCAATACGCGAGGGTGGTAGAACAGTAGGTGCTGGTGTAGTAACAGAAATTATTGAGTAAAAGGATAAATCATGGCTGGACAAAAAATTAAAATAGCTCTTAAATCTTATGATCATAATCTGTTAGATAAATCAACAGAGAAAATAGTGAGGAAGGCAAAGTCAACAGGTGCCGTGATTTCAGGTCCGATACCTTTGCCGACTAAGAGATCAGTTTATACTGTATTGAAGTCACCTCATGTAAATAAGAAAGCAAGAGAACAATTTCAAATGAAAGTACATAAAAGAATTATTGAAATACTAAATACTACAACCAAAACAATTGATGAATTGATGAAATTAGATTTGCCAGCTGGTGTAGATATTGAAATAAAGGTGTAGATTGTGGAAGGAATAATAGGAAAAAAAATAGGTCAAGCTAGAATATTTGATGAATATGGTGAAAATATTCCAGTAACTGTAATAGAAGCTGGGCCATGTTATATCACACAGGTTAAAACCAAAGAAGTGAATGGGTATTCTTCTATTCAATTAGGATATAAGGAAGTAAAAGATAATCGTCTAAACAAGCCAAAACTTGGACATTTAAAAAAAGCAGGAAAAACGCTTAAAATACTAAAAGAATTTTTAATATTAGATAAAAAGAAATATAAAACTGGTGATAAGATTACTGTTGAAATATTCAATCTTGGCGATAAAATAAATGTAACTGGGACTTCTAAAGGTAAAGGCTTTCAAGGTGTTATGAGAAGACACGGACATCACGGTGGTCAAGCAACTCATGGCCAAAGTGATAGATTAAGAGCTCCAGGTTCAATAGGTGCCAGTTCTGATCCATCAAGAGTTTGGAAAGGTATGAAAATGCCAGGACATACAGGTGATGAAAAAGTAACTATCAAAAATTTAGATGTTGTTAAAATAGACAAAAAAGAAAATTTATTATTTGTAAAGGGTTCAGTACCCGGTGCAAAAAATTGTATTCTTAAGGTGATTAAGGCAAGGGTATAATAATGAAATATGATATTGTAAATAGTAATGGAAATAAAGTAAAAGAAAAAGTTGAATTGTCTTCAGCGGTTTTTAAGATAGAACCTAACGATCATTCTTTGTATCTTTCTATTAATGCCGAATTGTCAAACATGAGACAAGGAACGCATAAAACAAAAACTAAGGGAGAAGTTAGAGGTGGCGGTCGCAAACCGAGAAAGCAAAAAGGGAGTGGCATGGCTCGTGCCGGAAGTAACTCTTCTCCAATATGGGTCGGTGGTGGAACCACTTTTGGTCCTACTCCACACAAATACCGTAAAAAAATATCAAAAAAATTAAAGGTATTAGCAAGACGAAGTGCATTTAGTTACAAGTTAAAAGACAAAGAAATGATAGTTATTGATTCTATTAAGTTAAAATCTCATAAAACGAGTGAACTTATTGAAATTTTTAAAAATTTAGAAATATTAGATAAAAAAGTTACAATACTTGTAAGTGAGTTAGATGAAAATATTCTTTTAGCTTCACGAAATATACCTAAATTATTTTTATCAAAAGCGGAATTTGTTTCTGCCTACGATATTGTTGATAATGAAATACTATTAATTGAAAAAGCAGCAATAGAGAAAATTAATTCTCTATGGGGAAAATAGGTGATAAATTGAATTTGAAAAAAAGACATATTCTTCAAAAACCGATATTAACAGAAAAAATTACAGCACTTTCTGATACAGAAAATAAATATGCATTTCAAGTGGATAAAAAAAGCAATAAACATCAAATAAAGATAGCAGTTGAAAACAGATTTGATGTAAAAGTTGAAAGGGTGGCAGTAATAAATTTACATGGAAAAACAAAAAGTTTGACAATTAGAAGTGGTGGAAAAGTAATAAGAACTTCTGGTAAGACATCAAGTAAGAAAAAAGCAATAGTTACCATTAGAAAAGATCAAAAAATTGATTTATTTGAAGGTGATTTAGCAGTATAAATTATGGGAATTATCAATGGCATTAAAAAAATATAGACCAAAAACACCGGGACTTCGTTACAAAACGACGTTAAAATATGAAGAGTTAACTAAAAAACCTTCAGAGAAAAGATTAACTAAATCTAAATCTTCATCAGGTGGTAGAAATAATAATGGTAGAATGACCAGTAGACGTAGAGGTGGAGGTCATAAAAGGAAATATCGAATTATAGATTTTAAAAGAAATAAATTTGATATTTCAGCAAAAGTAGTTGCAATAGAATATGATCCGAACAGATCGGCTAATATTGCTTTACTTGTTTACGAAGATGGAGAAAAAAGATACATATTAGCACCAGATAATCTTAAGATAAATGATAGAGTTATGGCAAGTGAAAATGCTCCTATTAAGATAGGAAATTCATTAAAATTGAAAAATATTCCATCGGGATATACAGTACATAATATTGAAATGAAACCTGGTAAAGGCGGACAGATTGCAAGGGGATCAGGTGCTGGAGCAAAAATTCTTGCAAGTGAAGGAAAATATGTATCATTGAAATTGCCATCTGGAGAAATAAGAAAAATATTGCAAGAATGTTTTGCTACTTTAGGAAAAATTGGCAATAGTGATTTTAATAATGTGGTACAAGGTAAAGCAGGCAGAAATCGTTGGCGAGGAAAAAGGCCTAAAGTTCGTGGTGTAGCAATGAACCCAGTTGATCATCCAATGGGTGGTGGTGAAGGTAGAAGCTCTGGTGGTGGGCATCCAAGAACTCCATGGGGAAAAATTACCAAAGGTTATAAGACCAGAAAGAAAAAGAATTCTTCAAATAAATATATTGTAAGTCGTAGGAAAAAGAAAAATAAAAGAGGATAATATTCATGTCACGATCCATTAAAAAAGGTCCATATATTGATTCGAAATTGGAAAAAAAGGTTGAAAAAATGTCCAAATCGGGTAAACAAAAAGTAATAAAAATCTGGTCAAGAAGATCAACAATATTGCCAGCTTTTGTTGGAATTACTTTTGCTGTACATAATGGCAGAAAGTTTATTCCCGTATATGTTACTGAAAATATGGTAGGGCACAAATTCGGTGAATTTTCTCCTACTAGAATTTTTAGAGGGCATTCTAAAAGAGGTTCAAAGATTAAAGAAACGGAAGATAGAGTTTAAAATGATAAGGGATATTATATAATGGAAGGTAAAGCAGTAAATAAATATGTTTCACAAAGTGCTAAAAAAATTAAGCCATTGTTGGATCAAATTAGAGGTAAAAAAGTAGAGCAAGTATTAAACACTCTTCATTTTATGCCTCAAAAAGCAGCAAGGATAACAGAAAATGTTCTTCACTCTGCGGTATCAAATATTCTTAATAAAGATGATGGCGGTGATATAAATCCTGAAGAATTAATAATTAAATTAGCTTTTGTTAATAAAGGACCAACTGGAAGAAATTCAATGAGAATTAGGCCACGAGCAATGGGAAGAGCATATTTTATTAGAAAACATTCTTGTCATTTGACAATAGAAGTCGAGTTGCCAAAATATGAAAAAGATAATATTGGAAAAAAGGAGTAAATCTTGGGTCAAAAAACACATCCATATGGATTTAGGTTAGGAATAACTACAAAATGGACATCTAATTGGTTTGATGAAAGGAATTTTGCAGATAAAATTAAAGAAGATACAATGCTGAGAAAATATATTGGCAGTCGATTAAAGGATGCGAGTGTTTCTAAAATTGAAATTCAGAGAACATCAAAATTGATTACACTTGGAATTAATACTGCAAGGCCGGGTATTGTTATAGGGTCTAAAGGAAAAGAAGTAAATAAATTAAGAGAAGAAATTAAAAAACTGACACAATTAGATGTGCAAGTTAATGTAGTTGAAATAAAGAGACCGGAATTAGATGCATATATTGTTGGTGAGAATATTGCAAATCAATTAAAGAAAAAGATATCATTTAGAAGAATTATGAAACAATCTATTCAAAATACAATGAGAATGGGAGCTGTTGGTATAAAAATTCGATTAGCAGGTAGATTAGGTGGCGCTGAAATGGCACGAGTGGAAAATGCACATGAAGGGAAAGTACCATTACATACTTTAAGATCAAAAATAGATTATGCAAGTGTAACTTCATTTACTTCCTATGGTTGTATTGGAGTTAAGGTATGGATCTGTAATGGTGAAGACCAGACTATTTAAAAATTATTTATTATAAGGTTATTGTTATGTTAATACCAAGAAAAGTTAAATATAGAAGACAACACAGAGGTAGAAGAGCTGGAAATGCTACTCGTGGAGCTGAAGTGAATTTTGGCCAATATGGTTTAAAGGCATTAGAAGATGGTTGGATTACAAGCAGACAAATTGAGGCGGCTCGTGTTGCAATAGCACGAATAGTTAGGAAAACCGGGAAGATGTGGATTAGGGTATTTCCACATAAACCGGTTAGTAAAAAACCACTTGAGACACGACAAGGAAAAGGAAAAGGAGGTCCTGAGTTTTGGGTAGCAGTTGTGAAACCTGGAAGGATCTTGTTTGAGCTAGAAGGTGTGTCTGAAGAATTGGCAAAGAAAGCTGTAAGATTAGCAATTGACAAATTACCAATAAAGGGGAAATTGGTAAGTAGAAGAGAATACGGAGGATAGAATGTTGAAAAAAAGCGAATTAAAAGAACTGAATAAAGAGGAAGTTATAATCAAGTTATCAGATAATGAGGATGCATTAATGAATTTAAAATTTCAACATTCGTTACAGCAATTAGATAATCCGATAAGAATTAAAATGATAAAAAGAGAAATAGCGCAGTTAAAAACAATAATTAATGAAATCAACAGTGGCATTAGAAAATAACAGGAAAAATATTTATGGCATTTGAAAATAAAAAAACAAGGATTGGTATAGTTGTTAGTGATAAGATGGATAAATCTATAACAGTTCAAATTAGTCAAAAAATAAAACATCCTTGGGTTGGAAAATATATTAATAAAAGAAGTAAATATATGGCTGATGATCCAAGCAATGACTGTAAAATGGGTGATACGGTTAAAATTATTGAATGCAGGCCAATTAGTAAAAATAAAAGTTGGCGGTTACTAGAAATAATTAATAAATCAGCTAATATTTAAAAAGAATAAGAGGCAGTTTGAAATGATTCAAGTAGAAAGTAGATTAAAAGTAGCAGATAATACAGGCGCGAAACAAGTTCAATGTATTAAAGTGCCGGGTGGAACAAGACGTAGATATGCTACAATTGGAGATGTTATAGTTGTTTCAGTAAAAAAAGCAATACCAAGTGGAACAGCCAAGAAAGGTGAAATTTATAGAGCTGTTATAGTTAGAACAAAGAAAGAAGTAGGCAGAAAAGATGGTACTTATATAAGATTTGATGAGAATGCAGCAGTATTAATTGATGAGCAAGGAGAACCAAGCGGTACTCGTATTTTTGGTCCTGTTGCACGTGAATTAAGAGCAAGTAATTTCATGAAAATAGTGTCATTAGCACCTGAAGTATTATAAAAGGAGTTTTAAGTGCATATTAAGAAAAACGATATTGTAAAGATTCTTTCTGGTAAGGATAAAGGGAAAACAGGCAAGGTTTTAAAAGTTTTCCTAAAAAGTAATAGAATAATTGTTGAAAGTGTTAATTTAGTAAAAAGACACACTAAACCAAGTCAACAAAACCAACAAGGCGGTATAATTGAAAAAGAAGGTTCAGTTAATGCTTCCAATGCAATGTTAGTGATCAATGGGGAAGCATCTAGAACAGGAAAAAAAGTGCTTGATGATGGTAAAAAGGTACGATATTCAAAAAAAACAGGCGAAATGGTAAGTGAAGGAAAATAAGAGTATGAATAAATTAGTTCCAAGATTTATTAAAAAATATAAAGAAGAAATTGTTCCATATATGAAGAAAGAATTTGGGTATAAAAATAATATGGAAATTCCAAAAATTAAAGCAATCACGGTAAGTGCCGGATTTAATGAGGAAAAAGACGATCCAAAGAAAATTGAAAATATTATAAATGATGTTATGGCAATTACTGGTCAAAGACCTGTTTTGACGAAATCAAAAAAGGCAATTAGTAATTTTAAAATTAGAAAAGGCGATTCTGTGGGTTTAATGGTAACATTAAGAAAAAATAGGATGTATGAGTTTTTTGATAGATTGATTAGTGTTGCGATTCCACGAATTAAAGATTTTAATGGTTTGTCAAACAAATCATTTGATGGAAATGGTAATTATTCTTTTGGATTGACAGAACAAATAATTTTTCCTGAAGTTGATTATGATAAAGTTGATCAAGTAAGGGGAATGAATATAACAATAACCACAAATGCAGATAGTGATGAAGAAGCATATAAACTTCTACTGGCATTTGGGTTTCCGATAATACAAAAAAAAAATAAGGGTTAATCTCTATTATGGCAAAGAAATCATTGATAGAAAAGACAAAAAAAGAACCAAAATTTTCAACAAGGAAATATACCAGGTGTTCTAAGTGTGGACGTCCAAGAGGTGTATATAAAAAATTTGGTCTTTGTCGATTGTGTTTTAGAGAAATGGCATTAAAGGGTGAAATTCCCGGAATAACAAAAGCAAGTTGGTAAAAAGGGAAAGTAAATTATGATAGATCCGGTAGCTGATTATTTAACAAGAATTAGAAATGCTTGCATGGTTCGTAAGAATTGGGTTGAGATACCTGCAAGCAAGTTAAAAGCAAAAATTTCTTTAGTTTTAAAAGATAAGGGTTACATCAAGGATGTGATTTTAATTAAAGATAACAAACAAGGAATCTTAAGATTATTTTTAAAATATCAAAATGATGGAAGACCTGTTATCTATGAACTAGAGAAAATTAGTAAAGAAAGTTTAAGAGTATATGTTAATAGTAATAATATTCCAAGAGTAAAAAATGGATTAGGGATTGCTATTTTATCAACCTCGTCAGGTATTATGACCGATAAAGAAGCTCGGAAAAAGAATATCGGTGGCGAATATTTATGTAAAATATGGTAATAGAGGAATAATTATGTCAAGAATCGGGAAACAAATAATACAAATACCGGAACAAATAAAGGTTGAATTAAAAAACAATACTATATTAGTAAAGGGACCAAAGGGTGAAGAAAAATTTCAATTCCATAGTGATATGCAAGTTATAGTTAATAAAGATAACATAGAGGTAAAGAGACCATCTGAATCTAAAAAACATAAGTCATTGCATGGACTTACCAGATCGATTATTAATAACATGATTATAGGTGTTGTAAATGGATATGAAAAAAAGTTGATATTGACTGGAGTTGGATATTCGGTAGAATTGAAAGGAAAAGGAACTCATCTTTTTTTTACTATTGGATATTCTCATCAAATTTTAATTGATTCTCCTGTAGGTGTTAGTTTTAAAGTTGATAAAGGTAATGTAATTACGGTAATAGGAACAAATAAACAAAAAGTTGGTGAAGTTGCAGCTAAGGTTCGATCTTTAAGACCCCCTGAACCATATAAGGGTAAGGGAATAAGATATATCGATGAAATAATTCATAAAAAAGCTGGTAAAATGGCTAAAACAACTGGCGTTGGTTAAAATAATTTAAAGGTTTGATTTATGAGAGATAATAATAAAAAGAAGTATAGAGCAAGATTAAAGAAAAAGATTAGGATAAAAAAGAAGATTTTTGGAACAAAAGAGCGTCCGAGATTGGTTGTTTATAGAAGCAATAAAAATATTAGTGCACAAATTGTAGATGATTCAAATAATATTGTTATAGTTTCTGCTTCTTCATTTTCTAAAGATTTAAGGCAATCTTTAGAAGACAAGTCAAAAAGTGAAATGAGTGTTGAAGTTGGGAAAGACCTTGCAAAGAAAGCGCTGAAAAAGAAAATAAAAAAGGTCGTTTTTGATAGAAATGGTTATTTATATCATGGTAGAATAAAGGCACTTGCAGAGGCAAGTAGAGAAGCCGGATTAAAATTATAGTATAGGAGAGATATATTTTGAAATCTATTAATCCATCAGAATTAGAATTAAAAGATGAAAAAGTTGTAAAAATAAGACGTGTTGCCAATGTTGTAACGGGAGGTAGAAGATTTAGTTTTAATTCCGTGGTTGTTGTTGGAGATGGGAAAGGACATGTTGGCGTAGGTTTTGGTAAAGCAAATCAAGTGATTGATGCTATTAATAAAGGTAGAGATGACGCAAAAAAGAATATTGTAAAAATTAATATTGTTAATGGAACTATTCCATTTGAAATACAGGTAAAATATGGTGCTGCTATTGTTCATTTAAAACCGGCATCACAAGGAACTGGAATAATTGCGGGTGGTCCGGTAAGAGCTGTTATGGACCAAGTTGGAATAAGTAATATTTTAGCAAAATCTATGGGAAGTCCTAATCCATATAATTTAGTGAAAGCTACTTTAAAAGGATTAATTGAGTTAGAAGATGCGATTACTGTTGCTAAAAGACGTGGCATTACTATGCAGGAGGTTTTTAATGGCTAAGAAGAAAAGTAAAAAAATAAAAATTACTCAAATTAAAAGTATGATAGGCCAAAAACCGAAAATTAATGCTACTATAAAAGCACTTGGACTTGGTAAAATAAGAAAGACAGTTGAGCATACTGATAATGATGTAATTCGCGGGATGGTGAATAAAGTTTCTCATATGATAATTGTTAAGGAGGCATAGATATAATGGATTTATCTAAGTTAAAACCTGCTAAAGGATATAAAAAAAATTCAATAAGAAAAGGACGAGGAGAAGGTTCTGGTAAAGGTTCTACTGCCGGTCGAGGTGAAAACGGTGCCCTATCAAGAAGTGGATCCAAACGATATAGTTGGTTTGAAGGTGGACAAATGCCTTTGCAAAGACGTCTTCCAAAATTTGGTTTTTCTAATAAAAGATTTAAAAAAGTATTTGAAATAGTAAATATTAAAGATATCAATGTAATTAGTAAGAAAAAAATTGACAAGGAAGTACTTAAAAAGCATGGTTTGATAAAAAAGACAAGTATTCCTTTGAAAATATTAGGTAATGGAGATATTAATAAAGAATATGAGATTAAAGCAGATGCTTTTAGTAAATCAGCTAAGGAAAAAATTGAAAAAGCTAACGGGAAGGTAATTGTATTATGATGCAAAGTTTTAAATCTATCTTTAAGATACATGAGTTAAGACAAAAAATATTATTTACTTTATTTATTTTATTTATTTCTCGTGTTGGTACACATGTTCCCATTCCCGGAATTGATAGTAACGCATTGGCAATTGCCGCAAAAAGTATGCAAAATACCTTACTAGGTTTATACGATATGTTTGCCGGAGGTGCATTTAAAAAAGCAACGGTTTTTGCTTTAGGAATTATGCCATATATTAGTGCTAGTATTATAATTCAATTATTAGGATCGGTGTTTCCGTATTTCCAAAGATTACAGAAGGAAGGTGAAGCTGGCAGGAAAAAGATCACTCAAATTACAAGATATGGAACTGTATTGTTAGCTTCATTACAAGCATTTGGAGTATCAAGATTATTAGTCAATTTAAAGGTAGGCTCTGGAATGACTGTTGTGCCATATCCTGGATTGGGCTTTACTTTATTAACGATGTTGACATTGACTTCGGGAACAATGTTTCTAATGTGGTTAGGGGAACGGATCACCGAAAGAGGAATAGGTAATGGTATATCACTTATTATTATGGTAAATATTATGTCGCGTCTTCCAAAAGTTATAATTCAAGAAATTACTTTGATTAATAGCGGCGTTAGATGGTTACTTACTGATGTTGTGTTGTTGGGAGTGATGGTGATTATTATAGCATTTGTTGTTTATTTAACGCAAGGTAAGAGAAAAATTCCCGTTCAATATGCAAAGAGAGTAGTTGGTAGAAAAATTTATGGTGGTCAATCTACAAATATACCGTTAAGAGTGAATACCGCAGGTGTTATGCCCATCATTTTTGCTCAAGCTTTAGTATTTATTCCAAATTCGATTGGAATGTGGTTTGAAAATGTTGAATGGTTACAGAGTGGAATGAGATATTTTAATGTAAATCATCCTGTTTATTGGGTAGTTTTTGGGTTGTTAATTGTGTTCTTTACCTATTTTTATACTGCAATAGCATTTAATCCTACAGAAGTTGCTGATAATATGAAAAAACACGGCGGTTTTATTCCAGGTATAAGACCCGGTAAAAGAACAGCAGGATATATTGATAATATTTTAACAAGGGTAACATTACCCGGATCTATAGCATTAGCTATGGTTGCTGTGTTTCCATATATTCTAATGAAAATTACAGATGTCGGATATAGTTTAGCAAGTTTTTTTGGTGGGACATCTTTATTAATTATTGTTGGAGTGGCATTGGACACGTTGCAACAAGTTGAATCACATTTATTAACCCGTCATTATGATGGATTTATGAAATCTGGGAAGATAAGAGGAAGACGAAGATTTTAATGAATTATATTATATAATTAAGGAACGAAACAAAGTAAATATGTCAAAACAAAAAGCGATAAAAGTGGATGGAATAATTAAGGAAGCATTGCCAAGTGCATATTTTAAGGTTGAATTAGAAAATGGGCATGAGGTTTTAGCACATGTATCCGGGAAAATGAGAATGCATTATATTAAAATATTGCCTGGTGATAAGGTTTCATTGGAATTATCACCATATGATCTTGGTAAGGGTAGAATAGTTTATAGATATAAATAAGAAGGTAATTAAATATGAAAGTAAGAACATCGGTTAAAAAAATATGTGATAAATGTAAGATTGTACGCCGCAAAGGTGTAGTCAGGGTTATTTGTGAAAATAAAAAACATAAACAAAGACAAGGTTAAATAGGAGAATAAATTGGCACGAATTTCTGGAGTAGATATTCCAAATGAAAAAAAGGTTAAAGTTTCATTGACTTATATTTATGGGATTGGTAGAACATCCGCATCACAAATATTAAAAGATGCAAAAATTGATCCCGAATTAAGGGTTAAAAATTTAAATGATGAACAAATTACCTCTATAAGAAAAACGATATCCGACAATTATAATATTGAAGGTACTGCAAGAACTAGTAAAGTTATGGATATTAAAAGATTGATGGATATTGGCTGCTATCGAGGTATTAGACATAGACGCGGTTTACCTGTTAGGGGGCAAAATACAAAAAACAATTCAAGGACTAGAAAAGGTAAGAAGAAATTAGCAGTAAAGAAAAAACGAAAGGTATGATAAGGTTATTAGGAGGAATAGTTGGCAAATAAAAAATCACAGGTAAAAAGAAGAAAAAAGAAAAAAGGAAAGGTAAGTCCCGATGGAATAGCTTATATAAAAGCTACTCATAATAATACAATAATAAATTTAACAGATCATTATGGGAATACTATTTCTTGGGCAGCTGCTGGAAAAGTAGGGTTTAAGGGCTCAAGGAAAAATTCTGCCTTTGCAGCCGGACAAGCAGCAGAAAATGCGGCAAAAGAGGCCGTTAATAGAGGAATGGTAAGGATTGATGTAAAAGTAAAAGGGCCAGGTTCAGGAAGAGAAATGGCAATAAGATCATTAGCACTTGCTGGTTTAACAATTAAAACAATTAAGGATGTAACACCAATACCTCATAATGGTTGTCGTCCGCCAAAACGCAGAAGAGTTTAGGAGGAATGGTTTTATGGCAAGATATATAGGGCCAAGAGCAAAAATTTGTAGAAGATTTAATTATCCGACATTTGAATCACCAAAATTTACAAAATTGAGAAAAAGTTATCCACCTGGTGAACATGGACCAACAAGTAGGAAAAGATTATCTGATTATGGTATTCAACTTCGTGAAAAACAGAGATTGAAATATTTATATGGTGTTCTCGAAAAGCAATTTAGAAATTATTATAAGAAAGCAGATAAGCAAAAAGGTGTAACGGGACATAATTTGTTAACTATGTTAGAAATGAGATTAGATAATATTATTTATCGTTTAGGATTTGCTCCGACTCGTAGAGCAGCACGTCAATTAGTTTCTCATAGACATATTTTAGTAAATGGTAAAATTGTAAATATTCCTTCATTTCTAGTAAAACCCGGACAAATTATCAGTGTGAAAGATAAAAGTAAAAGAATGGAATTAATCTTAGATTCAGTAAAAAATGTTCGCAGTGATAATACTTTGTCTTGGATTGATTTAGATAAGGCGAAACTTGTAGGAAGTATTCTACATATTCCCGAACGAGAAGAATTGCCCATAGAAATAAATGAGCAATTAGTAGTTGAATTATATTCAAAATAAAAAATTAAGGAACATTTAATGCCAAATTTTCAAATTCCCCAAAAAATCAATGTTGAAAAAGATACATATTCCGATAAATATGGTAAATTTATAATCGAGCCATTAGAACGTGGTTTTGGAACAACAATTGGAAACGCCTTGAGACGAATTCTTATTTCTTCAATACCTGGTTCAGCAATTACTGCTATGAGGATTGAAGGAGTGCTTCATGAATTTGCCACTATCGATGGTGTTCTTGAAGATGTATCTTTAATAATATTAAATCTTAAGCAGGTAAAGATAAATTTAACAGATTCAAAACCGATTAAATTAAGTTTAAAATTTAAAGGTCCTGTTAAAGTAACTGCCGGAATGTTAATTGATGATAATCCAAAAGTTAAAATTTTAAATCCCGATATGAATATTATGGAAATTGTTAAGAATAAAACAATAAAAATGAATATTTGGATTGGACGTGGCCGTGGATATTATCCTGCAAAACAAAATAAAACAATTGAAGCTCCTGTAGATACTATTTGGATTGATTCTATTTTTTCTCCGGTAACAAAAGTATCATATAAAGTTGAAAAGTTGCAATCAGGGCTCAAAGAAGAATTAGAGAAATTAATATTGGAGATAAATACCAATGGTTCTATTTCTCCCGAAGATTCATTATCTTATGCTTCAAAATTATTAACTAATCATTTAGAAAAATTAATTGATTTAAAAACTTCGGATATTATTGAACCGGAATTACAGATTGATGAAGAGAAAGTTAAAATGAAAAAGAAGTTAGATAAGAAAGTAGATGAATTAGAATTATCTGTTAGATCATACCATTGTTTGCATAGTGCGGATATAAATACCATTAGTGATCTGGTTCAAAGAGATGAAGATAGTATGTTAAAATATAGAAATTTTGGTCGTAAATCCTTGAATGAATTAATTCAAAAACTTGATGAATTAGATTTACGATTTGGTATGGATATTAAAGAATATTTAGACGATAATAATTAATTAAGATTAGGCGAATATATAGATATGAGACATAATAAAAAAGGTTTAAAATTGGGTAGAACTAAGAGTCATAGAGAGGCATTATTATCTAATATGGCTTCTTCTCTTTTATTACATAAAGAGATAAAAACAACCCATGCAAAAGCAAAAGAATTAAGAAGATATACAGAAAGATTAATCACTTATGGGAAAAAAAATACAACTCATGCGAGGCGATTAGCTTTTAAATTTTTAAGACGCAAAGATACTGTTAAAATTTTATTTGATGAAATTGCACCTATCTATGAGAAAAGGCAAGGTGGATATACAAGAATAATAAAATTAGGAAATAGAGTTAACGATAATGCTCCTGTGGTTTTAATTCAACTTGTTGATGCAATAAGTTTGGAAGATAAAAAGAAAGATAAAAAGAAAGATAAAAAGAAAAAATCAAAAGAGTAAAGTTTTTTAGTTAAATTATATAATTTTTTAAGAGTACTTTTATTATTGTTGTGTATAAAATATTTATAAAATCGATAAAACGGGTAATTTTAATAATTGCCCTTTTTTGTTTTTTTATACATGGTAGTAATATAGAAAATAATTTGCAATTTGATCATGTTGGAATATGGGTAGTCCGTAATTCAATGATTAATAAAAAAGAAATTGATCAGTTTATTGATTTTGCAAAGGATAATGGAATTACTGATTTATTTGTGCAAATTCGTGGCCGTGGTGATGCTTTTTATAATAGTGATTTAGTAGAAAAAAATAAAAATATTAGTCCACAGTCTTTCGATCCATTAGAATATGTGTGTAAAGTGGGTCATTATAATAATTTAAAAATTCATGCTTGGTTTAATACTTACATTTTATTATCAAATCCCAAAAGAGCGATTTCTTCAGATCATTTGTTTAAATTGTTCCCGAACTGGACAGAGACAAATTATTATGGCCAAAATGATTCTGAGTTAATATATTTGGGAAGAACACCTAAAAATTATGAAGGTGCGTATTTATCACCAATTCATCCGGATGTTAATAGATATTTGTTCTTGTTAATTAAAGAAATTATTAGTAAATATGATATTGATGGGATACATTTTGATTATGTTCGATTACAAGGTAAAAACTGGGGATTTAATAAAAAGGGGACGGAAATGTTTACTAAAAAAACCGGTTTAAATTTTGAAGATTTTGCTATAGATGGTAAATATTATCGAAATGACTCACTTAGAAATACCTTTTTTAAGAAATATTCCGAATATCGCATTCAAGCAATTAACGATTTAATAAAAAGAGTTAGTATATACAATAAACAAAATAATAAAAAAATTAAAATAAGTGCTGCTGTAAAACCCAATCCAATATTTGCAAAAAACAATTATTATCAAGATTGGCTGTCTTGGATTAAAAACGATTGGATAGATTTCGTTGTTCCGATGAATTACACAAAGAATAATCGAATATTTAATAATATTTTAGCAGATATAAAAAATAATTTAGATAAAGAGGAATATAATAAAGTATTAGTTGGAATAGGAATATGGAAACAATCTCCCAAAAATTCATCTAAAAAAATTAATTTGGTTAACAATCAAAATTTATCTGGTGTAGTTTTGTTTTCTTATAATACTTTAAAAAAGGAAATTAATTATTATAAAAATATGGTTAAAAATGTTAAGACTAATTAAAAAATATTTATATAAAGTAAAAGTAATTATTTCTTTAACTGTTAAAAAATTTAATAGTGATCTATGTTTAGAACAATCGGCAAGTTTGGCATATATAACTATAATATCTCTGATTCCACTGTCTGTTTTATTGTTTAGTATCTCTGGTGTTTTAGGTATTGGTAAAGAAATTATTCATTATGTAGAAAATACCATATTCCCATTTATTGCTCCGGAGTTTCATGAACAGTTAAGTAATTGGTTGGAATTATATATTTCTCCAACGGCTTTTCAAGGATTAACAACCGGTATAATTAATTTAATTGCAGTTTTTAGTTTAGTATTAGCAGCGACAGCAATTTTTGTTATGGCAGAAAGAGTCTTTAATCATATTTGGAATACAAAGGAAAAAAGGAATTATTTTCAGAAAGTTGTGGCTTTTTGGGTGGTATTAACTACAAGTCCATTATTAATTTTAATATCTGCTTGGTTAGTGAATTATTTAAATCCGGCCGGAGGAATTTTTGATCAAATTTTGCATGAGTTCTGGGTATTGCAATTGTTATATACGAAATTGGTTCCATTATTTATTAGCTTCGTAGCTTTCTCATTATTGTATTTAATAATACCTTCCGCTTCGGTTAGAATTAAAAGTGCAGCGTTTGGTGGATTTATTGCTGCATTGTTATGGGAATTTTCTAAAAATACATTTTATCTTTATATCAATAGAGCTGAAATTGTTACAAGTTTTTACAAATCATTAGCGACAATTCCGTTATTTTTAATATGGATATATCTAACTTGGTTTTTAATATTGCTTGGTGCTGAATTTGCCTATGTTTTACAGCATAATAAGATGTTGTTGCATTTAAATAAATATAATAATAAAGAAAAAATATATTCAGATCCTTTTTTGGGTATAATGTTATTATTAAATATTCATAAATCATTTGTTAATGGAAAAGAGACACCTGGGTTAGATGATATTGCTGAAAAAATGGGTTGTAATCCACTGTCTTTAAATAATGTTGCAGATATTTTAGTTGAAAAAGGATATTTAATTCCAAGTTCAGATAGAGCAAACAAATATTTTTTAACAAAATCACCTGATAATATTTTAATTGAAAAAGTTATTAGAGATATTAATTTGAATGAATATCCGGCCGAAAATTGGGAAAATTTAAAACCAGATGAAAGTGATTATTTAAAACGTTATGCCTCTAAATTATTTATGAATGCGGAAAATGCATTTTATTCTGTTTTAAAAAACAAAACATTAAATATTAGTAGATCAATAAAAAAAAAGAAGCAAAAATATTTAAAAAATTAATTTAATTGCTTTTATGTTTATTTTTATAATTCTCTTTATTTTTTAAATTATTTAAATAGTTATCTTTCTCAACACGATAATTATTGAAAAAGTTATTATAAAATTCAAAAAATGTATCGTTTAATATCGATTGTCTTGCTTTTGCAGTTAATTCTAAAAAGAAGTGAATGTTATGAATTGTATTCAATTTTAATCCGGTGATTTCTTGATTGCGAAATAGATGATTCAAATATGCTCTGGAATGATTTTTACAAGTATAACAATCACAATTTGGGTCAATAGGGCGAAAATCATTTTTATATTGCGCATTTTTAATATTTATTTTTCCTGTCCAAGAATACAAAGCTCCATTTCTGGCGTTGCGAGTTGGTAAAACACAATCCATCATGTCAACTCCTCTTGCTATTGATTCTATAATATCTTCGGGTTTGCCAACTCCCATTAAATATCTTGGAGAAGATTTTGGCAATTTGTCACATACTTTTTTAGTTAGTTTATACATTATTTTTTTGGGTTCGCCTACGGCTAATCCACCAATAGCATAACCATCAAAGCTGAGATCAGTCAAATATTTTACACTTTCATTTCTCAAATCTTCAAAAGTTGATCCTTGAATAATTCCAAAAAGTGTTTGTGAATGAGAATAAATATTCTTGGAATTATCGAAATAATCCTTTGATCTTTTTTCCCATTCGTGAGTTCTTTTCAATGATTCTTTGGCATAAGAGTAATCACATGGATATGGTGTGCATTCATCAAAAGCCATGATTATATCACTCCCGAGTGTACGTTGAATACCGATAGATTTTTCTGGTGAGAATTCATGTAAACTACCATCAATATGTGATCTAAATGTTATTTTGTTATTGTCGATTTTTCGTAATTTTGCAAGTGAATAAACCTGATATCCACCGGAATCAGTTAATATCGGTTTATTCCAATTCATAAATTTGTGTAAACCACCGGCTTTTTCCATAATTTCCATTCCGGGTCTGAGATAAAGATGATATGTATTGCCGAGAATTATTTGAGCTTTTGCTTTTTCTAAATCTTCATTTGTCAGCGTTTTAACTGTTGCTTTTGTACCAACAGGCATAAATATTGGTGTCTGAATTGTTCCATGATCAGTTGAAATTTCACCGGCGCGTGCAGATAATGTTTTAGATTCTTTTATTAATTCAAATTTCATGCTGTAAATTTATGAATTATTATTAAATATTAAAAATAATTAATTGTGAATTCATAAAAAAAATAACTATCTCGAATATTGGCTTTTAAATTTTATTTTTTGTTATCCAATTCCAAGCATTTTCCCCGAAGCATAAATTATTATTCGTGTATTCGTGTCAATTTATTTCCAAATTTTTTCACTTGGAGCACATAAGCAATTTCAATTCAATTTTCAAAAAATATTAGTTTAAAATATTGTGATTAAAGAATAATTTATGTATATTTTACTCTAAATATGGAGAGATTAATATGAATAAAAAAATAGAAGACATTTTAGAAATTTTTCAGCAGATCAATAATATTCCTCGTTGTTCAAAAAAGGAAGAAGAAATTTCTAATTGGTTAATGGATTGGGCAAAAGAGCATAAATTGAAAGCTGTTCGTGATGAGGTCAAAAATGTGTTGATAAAAGTTCCGGCTACTAAAGGGTTAGAAGACAGGCAAACAATTGTAATCCAAGGTCATATGGATATGGTTTGTGAGAAAACACCGAATTCGTCACACGATTTTTCAAAAGATCCGATTGAAAATATAATTGATGGAAATTGGTTGCATGCGAATCACACGACTTTAGGTGCTGATAATGGAGTTGCCTTGGCTTTCGGCTTGGAGTTAGCAAGAGATAAAAACATTGATCATCCACCGTTAGAACTTCTATTTACAGTTGATGAAGAAACCGGGTTAACTGGTGCAAATGCATTAAAGGATGATTTATTAAGTGGAAAAATATTATTGAATTTAGATTCTGAAGAGGAAGGAACATTTACAATTGGATGTGCCGGTGGAAGAGATACAGAAATTATTTTACCAATTAATTATGAAAAAATTCTTGATAACTATTTATTATATAAAATTGAAGTTTCAGGATTAATGGGTGGACATTCCGGACAAGACATTACTGTTCATAGAGCGAATGCTAATAAAGTTTTAGCAAGAGTATTGCAGTCAATTAAAGAAAAATGTTTATTTAATATTGTTGATCTTTCCGGTGGAACTGCTCATAATGCCATTCCTCGCGATTCAAATGCAATAATAAGTTTTAAATCTGAATTCTATGAAAAAATTAAACAAATTGTTGATGAAGTTGAAGATATAATTCAAAATGAATTTTCTGAAACTGAAGATTCAATAAAAATTAAATTGATTGAAAGTAATGAGAATTATACGGAATCATTTGATGTAAAAACTACTGAAAGGGCAATTGATTTACTAATTGCATTACCTCACGGGATAAAGGAAATGTCTTTAGAATTTAAAGGATTACCGGAAACATCTTGCAACTTAGCAACAATAGAAATTGAAAATGGTAAATTAAAGATTCTTTCAAGTCAGAGAAGTTCCAAAATGTCAGTAAGAGATTCTTTAACAAAAGAGATTGAAACAATAGCAAAATTAGGTGGAGCTGAATATAAATCTGGGGAAGGATATTCTTCTTGGCAACCAAATACCGATTCCAAATTATTAGCACATTGTAAAGATGTATATAAACAAAAATTTGAAAAAGATGCAAAGATAGAAGTGGTTCATGGCGGATTGGAATGTGGAGTGATTGGTGCAAAATATGAAGGAATGGATATGATATCAATCGGACCAACAATAAAAAATCCACATAGTCCGCAGGAAAAATTATACATTCCCTCAATAATAAAATTTTGGGATTTTGTTTGTGAATTGCTTAAATCATTTTAGTTAATATATATGGACTGTTTCATGCAAAGAGGCAATGACGAAAATAAAGAGTTAAGGTTGAGAGTAATTAAGAATAATATTTTGATTTTTACTCTGCGAAATGTTTCCATATTCAATCTTGATTGAAAATCTATTTGTGGTTTTTTAGTAAAAGAGAAAAATCTTATAAAATGTTTTGTTAAAAGAATATATTTTTATAAATTAAACATTATTATGGAAATAAAAATATCTAAATATAATACTATGAATAATATAAAAAAAACATTGCCCATTATCTTTTTTCTATTGTTTTCTTTTTGTGGGAACAATAACAATATTGATAAATTTATTAATAATGGAGAATATCAAAAGGCAAAAAAAGTGATAAATGCAAAAATCAATACAAATTCAATCTCAGAGGGAGAGATATATAATCTGAAAATGAAAAAAGAAATTATGGATCGTATTGAATTGGATTTTGATAAATCGCTTGATGAAATTCTGCCTGAGATCAAAAAATATTTTCCAAATGTAACAGATAAACAAATTTTGGAATGGGAAAATGAAAAATCATTAGAAATGAAAATAATTAATGGTAAAAAGAAATATTTTTCAAATGCTGTACCAAATTTGTTTAGGATCAATGAAGAAGCAAAGTCAAAGAAAAAAGAAATAGATAAAACTCCGGGAAAAGATGATTGGCAAATATTCTTAGAAAATGATGCGAGAAAAACAATAAAATTGGTAAAAAACACTGACAAAGAGTTAGTTAATCCTGCAAAGGTTAAATTTACATATACTGTTACAGTTGATGCTGATGCTGTCCCGTCAGGAGAAAATATTCGCTGTTGGTTACCATATCCTCGGAAGGGAAATGATAGACAAAAAGATATTAAACTCATTTCAACTAATGTAAAAGAATATGTGTTAGCAGATAATGAAAATCTTCAACGCACTATTTATTTAGAAAAACCTGCTGTAAAAGGTAAACCAACTGAATTTCAAGTAGAATTTTCATTAACTTCTTATGCACAATATCAAAAAATAGATTTGAAAGATATAAAACCATATAAAAACAGTACAGAATTTTATAAAAAATATACAAGTGAGCGAAATACACATATAATATTTACAAGAGAAATTAAAGAATTATCAAAAAAAATTATTGGTACCGAAACAAATCCGTATTTAAAGGCAAAAAAGATATTTATTTGGATAGATAAAAATATTCCATGGGCAAGTGCAAGAGAATATTCTACAATGCCGAATATACCAATGTATGTTTTAAAGAATAAACATGGCGATTGTGGAATGCAAACACTTTTGTTTATGACTTTAGCTCGTTATAATGGTATTCCGGTTAAATGGCAGAGTGGGTGGCATTTTCATCCTGGCCATATTAATTTGCATGATTGGGGAGAATTCTATCTTGAAGGAATTGGTTGGATACCGGTAGATCAGTCATTTGGTACAATAATTTCCGATGACGAAAATATACACAATTTTTACTTGGGGAATATTGATAGATATCGACTTATAATTAATGATGATTATTCAAAACCATTATTCCCGAGTAAAATTTATCCAAGAAGTGAAACGGTAGATTTTCAGCGTGGCGAATTGGAATGGAAAGGCGGGAATCTATATTTTGATAAATGGAATTATGATATGAAAATAGAATATTTAACAGAATAATTTAAAAAAAGGAGAGTTATGAAAAAAGCATTAGTTTTATTTCTCATTTTTGGTTTATTTTTTATAAGCTGTGGGAAAAAAGTTTCCGGACCAAAGTACAAAAAAGGGACAGAAGAATATAAATTCTTTGAAGTGATGGCAAAAACAACGCCATATATGGCGCCGGATACAACGGTAGAATTGATAAAAACAAATGAATTTATCGTAGTTAATCATGATGTCATGCCATTAGTATTTCAAACAATGCGTGGAGATACTGCCAGTTTTGTTAATAGAGATAGCAAGCAAATAGTAAAATTTATTGATAGAATAGTAAGCCAATATGGGACTACGGAATTGTTATTGGCTGATGCAGGTAAGCACAATGTAAAGATTAATAAAAAAGAATTAGAAGATGAATTATCCAAAATTTATTCACGATATGGTGGTGAAGAAAAGTTTGGAGCTATGGTTGAGAAACAAGGCACTACAATTGATGATGTTAAGAAAGATCTAAAGAAAAACTTAACTATAAAAAAATATTTTAACGATGTAATCTTTTCAGAAATAAAAATCAATGAAGCTAAGATTAAAGAAAGATATGAAAAGAGTAAAGATAATTATAATAAGGAAGTTGCAACAGTTAGGCATATATTGTTTTTAACAAAGAACAACTCTGATTCTGAAAAAGTTGAAATAAAAGCAACAGCATTAAAAGTATTAGAAAAAGCAAGATCGGGAGAAGATTTTGAGACATTAGTTAAAAAATATTCAGAAGATCCGGGTTCAAAAGAAAATGGCGGTTTATACGAAAATTTTCAAAGAGGACGCATGGTTAAATCGTTTGAAGATGTAGCTTTCAGCGCTCCAATTGGTTCTATAAGTGATTTAGTAGAAACACAATATGGCTACCATATAATAAAAATTGTTGATAGAAAAGATAATTTGAGTTATGAAGAAGTAAAAGATGAAATTGAGGAACAGTTGAAACAAGTAAAAGAAAGAAGTATGGCACCGATTGTTATTGATTCATTAAAACAGGTATATAATTATGAGAAATTATTAAAAAATAATTAATTGTGTTATAAATCACAATTGAAATTTTTTATTTGGATATTAGTTTTTTTTTAATTAACATATAATAATTAAAAGAGGAGAAAGTTATGAAAAAAGTTTTAGTTCTGTTTATGTTAGCAGTTTTCGGTTTGATACTGTTAACTGGCTGTGGTGGAAGCAAACAAGTTTCTGCTGAAAAAAACCCTTATTTACAAATGCAAAAAAGAGCAAATGAATTTAATAAGAATGGTGCTGTTGCAGTTGTAGGACAGGGTGAAAGTTCTCGCGAAGATATTGCTCGCAAAAAATCTTATACAGATGCAAGAGCAAATTTAGCAGATGCTTTAGAAGCAAAAGTACAGACATTATCCAAATCATTTTTAGAAGAAGTTGGTACATCCGGTGATTCTGAAATTAACGAGGCATTTTCTAGAACAACTAAAGTAATGTCTAGTTCTGTATTAAAGGGTTCTTTTCCGGAAGATGAAGTTATGGTTGAAAAAGAAGGTAAAATTACAATTTATACATTAATGGTTATTAACCCCGCTACTTTCAATCAATCTTTATTGGATGAAATGAATAAAAGCGGAAATAAAAAATTGTATGAACGCTTCAGAGCATCACAAGCTTACGATGAATTGAACAATGAAATGGAAAAATACGAAGAATCAAATCCACAACCTTCACCATAATCTTCTTCGAAATTAATTAAAGTATTAATTTATTAGAAATACGCTTATTAAAAGGGTGGTTAGTTACTGCCCTTTTTTTATTTTTTATATTTGTTTGAGGATAAGTTATAATTAAATTTAATTCAATAGTAAATAGATTTTAGCTTAATTTAATGATTGGAGAGAAAATGAAAATAATTTATAAAATAATTTTAGTGTATGTTTTTTTTACTTCGATAAAATTATTTGGCATTTCCTCATATCCCGACTGGTTTTTATTTCAGGAAAATTATCCAAATACTATTGTTGGTTATAGTTATGGTGGTTATACAGCTGTAATTGATGCTGAAAGGAATTATTGTGTTTATAATAATTGCGTAGCAAATGGAATACTTTATAGATTTCAAAATTATGATAAAAAAAATAGTGAATATTTTTATTATTTTTCTCCTGATTCATTAAAAAAGATAAAAGATCAACTTTATGTTATGTCTTCATTTTTAACTAATGTGATCAATAGTGAGTACATCAAGTTATTTTCAAAAGATAAAACAAATGATATTGTTTTAAAATTTGTTAATTTAAAGAATTCTTCAATGCCGAAATGGGTAAAGAAAAAACCGTTTTTCCAGGATGGGAATTATTATTATGGCGTTGGGGAATATCAAAGTAGGGCAAATGAAAATGATGCATGGAAAACTGCTGAAGAACAGGCAATTTTTGCAATTATGACTAATTTGGCTATAAATTTTTATTCGGTTAATATTTTAAATGTTGATGAAAATGGTGATAATTATGAAGAAGCAACTGCAATAAAAGTGAAATATAAATTCGATAATATTCAAATACAAAGAAGATGGGTGGATTTAAATAAACATTATTATTATGTATTAGTTAGAATAAAAAAATCAGATGTCTATTCTCCTTTTATGAATTAGGGATTTGGTATTGGGAATTTTTTAACCAATAAATACACAAGAAAACCAAACCACAATGAACACAAGGAAAATTTAAAGTTATTCGAAACTATAATAAATTCTTTGTGTTCTTATTCCTTCTTTGCGAACTTTGCGTGAAATCTTTTCATAATTGCGTTTTCAAATATTTATTCATCAAGAATTGCGGTTTGACTTCTAAATCCTTCACCTTGTAAAATTGAAATATTTTGGATCGTTATAAATGCTTTTTTATCTTCTTCTTTTACTATTCGTCTAACATTTTCAATTTGACGACGAGAAACTACACAATAGAGAGTTTTCTTTTTACTATTTGTATATAATCCAACCGAATCAAATCCTGTAACACCTCTTTTTATTTCTATCATTATTCTTTTAGAAATAATATTCCAATTTTTACTAATAATAAAGATACCTTTTTCAGAGAGCACTCCTTCAATTATCGTATCTGTAACTTTTGAAGTAATTCCCAAGGCAATTAGGCAAAATAGAATTAAATCTACATCAGCAAAGACAATTCCACCCAAGAGAATAATAAATGTATCGACAAACATAAATGACCAACCTAAAGAGATATTAAAATATTTATTTATTATTCTGGCAATAATATCTGTTCCTCCTGTAGTCCCACGGCCACGAAATATTATTCCCAAGCCGGCACCTAACAATAATCCTCCGTAAATAGTAGCAAGGAATCTGCTGTCAGTTAGTGGTGAAATTTTTAATATTTTATCAATAAAATCACAAAAAAATGATACCCAAAGAATTCCCCATATCGTTTTAATTCCGAATTTTTTACCGAATATTTTTATTCCGATAAGAAAAAGTGGAATATTTAATATTAACATTGTTATTCCTGCCGGGAAATGATATAGGTGATAAAGAACAGTAGCGATTCCAGAGACACCACCGGTATTGATCTTATTGGGAATTAGAAAAATCATTAAAGCGATTGAAAGCAATAATGAACCAATCACTATAAGTAGATAGTCAAGGTATTTATCAAAGAAATTTTTTATTATTTTCACATTTCCTCCTTTAAAATATTAAATTTATAATATGGTGTAAATATAAGCATAAATTAATCTAAGAAAATAAGAAAATATTAGAATATTTAAAAAATTCTACTTATCTTAATATCCTATAAAAAGAGAGAAAATGAATAAAAGAAATAAAATAGTAAACCCGACAAAATTTGTAAAAGGTCAAATAACTCTTCCCGGTGATAAATCTATAAGTCATAGAACATTATTATTCGCAGCTCTCGCAAAAGGAAAATCAAAGATAAAATTTTTAAATAATGGGGCTGATGTTCTTTCTACTATAGTTTGTTTGCAAAAACTCGGTATAAAATTTCAACTTGGAAGATATTCAGTTGAGGTGGATAGTCCGGGTTTTAATAAATGGAACAGGAAAATAAGCGGATCGATTAATTGCGGAAATTCAGGGACTACAACAAGATTGTTAGCTGGTTTAGTGGCAGGTCAAGGAATTGATGTAAAGATGATTGGAGATGAATCTTTAAATGCTCGTCCAATGAAAAGAATTATTGATCCGTTGAGAGAAATGGGTGCTGACATTGAGAGTAATGATGGAAAATTACCAATGACTTTTCATGTTAGTAAATTAAAAGGAATTCGATATACATTACCTATTGCGAGTGCTCAAGTTAAATCCTGTTTACTTTTTGCCGGTTTGTTTGCAGACAGGAAAACTTATATTACAGAGAAAACTCCAACACGAGATCATACTGAAAACATGATGAAAATATTTGGTATTTCGATATTCAAAAAGAAAGATGTAATTTCTGTAAACAAATTGAAACGAGATGTGATTCCATTTAAATATTCTGTACCGGGTGATCCATCAGCAGCAGCTTTTTGGATAGCTGCAGGATTATTAGTTCCAAATAGTAAATTAACTTTGAAAAGGGCTTCCCTTAATCCATCTCGAATAAGTTATATAAAGTTGTTGCAAAAAAATGGATGTAGAATTCGTATTAATTCAATCAATCAAAGTTTAGAGCCATTTGGAGATATTCTTATTGAATCTTCGAAAATTAAGCCATTTTTAATCAGTAGGAAAATCGCCGCTTCATTAATAGATGAAATCCCAATTTTAGCACTAATCGCTACACAGGCAAATGGTAAATCAACATTCAGAGGTGTTAAAGAGTTGAGACATAAAGAGAGTGATCGGATAAAAAGCATAGTTGAAAGTTTAAAATGTCTCGGTGCTGATATCAAAGAATATCATGATGGTTTTGATATTTTTGGACCGACTAAACTTAAAGGAAATACTGTCGATTCGTATGGTGATCATCGTATTGCTATGATGTTGTCAATTGCCGGATTGATTTCTAATTCTCCGGTAAAGATAAAAAATCATTCTATTGTAAATATTAGTTATCCTGATTTCTATGGGATCTTAAAGAGAATCAGCAGAAAACGGTAAGTATAACATTAAAAACACATAATTTTATTTACTAACATTATGAAATCAAATTCAAAAATACAATTAGGCATTTTAGGCGAAAATATTTCCTACACTAAAAGCCCATTATTACATAATTTAATTAGTAAACAGAAAAATATTAATTTAGATTATAAAATCTTTGATGTTTCGGAAAGTGAATTCGAAAAATTTATAATTAATCAGCTGAGAGAGATTAATGGTTTTAATATCACAATTCCATATAAAGAAAGCGTGATTCCATATTTACATTATATTGAACAAACCGCCGAGAAAATTAGAGCAGTAAATACTGTAAAAGTGAAAAATAATAAATTCTATGGTTATAATACCGATATTATTGGATTTATTAAAACAATTAAATTACATATTCTGAATTATAAAAAATATTTCCCTGTGTTAATTGGATATGGTGGTGTTTCGAAAGCTGTTATTTTTGGTTTGGAAGAATTAGGTTTTTCTAATTGTGCGGTAATTGGCGGACTTGATAATAGTGAAAGAAAAGAGATGATAAACAACATTTCACCAAAATTAAAAATAAAAATAACTGAAAACATTCCAACTAATTTACCAATTTTATGGATTAATGCTACACCAATTGGCACTAATAATTTTCCAAAAATTTCTGATAATTTTATTAAAATCAGGAAAAATGATTTTTTATTTGATCTGAATTATAGTCCGAATCCAACGCATTTACAAAAGTGGTTTATTAACTCTCATTCGCCTGTACGAGCAGGCAAAGCTGTAAAGTTGCAAAGAAATGATAATAAAATAAAGAGTGTAAATGGAATTTATATGTTAATTTATCAAGGAATTGCTTCTGAAGAAATTTGGTTTCCTAATATTAATTTTGTAAATTTAAATATTGAAAATATTGTAGAAGAAATATATAAAAATTAGAACAGAATTAAAAAAATTGAGTGAAATTCAATTGGAAAAAATGACAAGGAAAGAAATTCAAAAAAATTTGGAATTACTTATTTGGGATTTAAATATAGATAAGTCAAAACTCTATGATTTGTTTGTTGGTAAAATTGACTGTATAAAATCGTTTGACAGAAAAAATTTGTATGCAAGGATGTTAAAATATAATGATTGGTATAAATTATTAACGATGATTGAAATGAAGCAATTAAAGGAATTGTTAAATTTGGAAATTATTAATCGATTATTTCCTAAAAGTTTAAAAGAAAATTATTATTATGTACGAAAAATTATATTTACTACAAGATAAAATATTTAAAATATTGTCTGAATTGCAGATAGATTTTTATTTAACCGGTGGCACTGCCTTGAGTAGAGTTTATTTAAATCATCGTTATTCTGATGATTTGGATTTTTTTATTAATGATTCAGATAAATTTAAAAAACAAATAGATATAATAATTAATAAATTTGAGCAAAAAAAAGTGAAATTTAATGTTAAATTAAAAGCTGAAAGATTTTGTTCTATTTTTATTGATGAAAATGATACTATTTTAAAACTTGATTTTGTAAATGATATTCCTTTTAAAATAGGCAAACTAATTAGTTTAGATTTATATCCACGAATTGATAATCCGTTAAATATTTTATCAAATAAAATTTCTGCATTAGGCAGATTTGAATCAAAAGATATTGTTGATATATTATTTATTGCAAGATCTTATGAATTTAATTGGAAAGAAATTATTGAATCAACAAAAAAGAAAGATAGCTGGGTTAATCCAATCGAAATATCAAAAATTATTTTTGAATTCCCAATTTCAAAATTTGAAGAAATAAAATGGATAAAAAATGAATCATTTAAAGAAATGGATAGTGATTTAAATATTATATCAAAAGATATTTTATTAGCAGCAAATAATTCTTTGTTTAAAAAATCGTAAAAATAACAAAATATTTTAGAGAACAACATTATGAGCAAAATAAATTTCATAACTGCAGGCGAAAGTCATGGTCCAATATTAACGGCAATAATTAATGGTTTACCGGCTGGATTTAAAATTGATATTGAAAAGATAAATGAGCAGTTGCAAAAAAGACAGCAAGGATATGGCCGTGGCGGAAGAATGAAAATTGAAAAAGACAGTGTGAGTATGTTGTCCGGTGTTCGTAATTCTGTAACACTTGGTTCTCCGATTACTTTACAAATTATTAATCGTGATTTCTCAAATTGGGAAGATACAATGGATCCAATTTTTCCGGATACGAGAAATGAAAAGGTCGAAATCCCTCGTCCGGGTCATGCCGATTATGCGGGTGTAAAAAAATATGGGTTTGATGATATTAGAAATGTGCTTGAAAGATCTTCCGCAAGAGAGACAGCAATTAGAGTTGCGGTAGGATCTTTATGTCGTCAATTTTTAGAAAATATTGGAATAAAATTTTTTAGTCATGTTAAGCAAATTGGAAAAATATCAATTAGTGAAACAACTATAATCAATAACGAGTTGCTTGCGTTAGCTAACAATTCACCGGTTCGGTGTATAGAAAAAAGCATTACAGAAAAAATGAAAAAAGAAATTGATAATGCAAAGTCAAATGGTGATTCAGTTGGTGGAATATTTCAAGTAGTGGTGAAAAATTTGCCAATTGGACTTGGTAGTTATATTCATTGGGATGAAAGATTATCATCACAAATCTCATCTCATATCTTAGGAATTCCGGCAATAAAAGGAATTGAATTTGGAGAAGGATTTAATTCTGCAAATATTTCAGGAAAGAATTATCACGATGAATTTATAGTAAAAAATGGAAGAATATCACGAACTTCAAATAATGCCGGCGGATTTGAAGGCGGAATGACAAATGGTGAGCCGTTGATAATTAATGCTGTCATGAAACCGATTCCTACTTTGACAAATCCATTAAAAAGTTTTAATATTAGAACAAAAGAAAAAGCAATTGCTCATAAAGAGAGAACCGATTCATGTGCTGTTCCTGCTGCGAGTGTAGTAGCTGAAAATGTTATTGCTATTCCGTTATTAGATGTGTTTTTAGAAAGATTCGGACGAGATTCTTGGGAGATTATTAAGAAAAGATTTAAAGATGAAAATTATATAAATTAGTTTCATATTTAATTAATATTTTTTAAATTTAATGTGAATTTAAAGGAGAGGAAATGAAAAAAGAAAAAATAAAATCAGTAAAGGAAACAATTGTTAAAGAATTTAGAAACTTGTCTCCTGCAGAAGAACATTCAATATTAGAGTCAAATGATTTTGAATTTATTAAAAGACAAATAAAGAACCTGGAAAAAGATAAAAGGGTATTTGTCATTTCAAGTACTATTGTTATAACGCTAGTTTTAATTCTTTTAATATTTTTCTTTAAGGATAAACCAATTGGTGAATGGCTTTATCTGGTATATTTAGGAATTGCTGTTGTTTTATCTGTAAAAGCATCTTTAAGTTTTGAAAAAATAAAAAGAAAAATATCACTTTTCAAGATATTAAAATCTTATTACGACAATAAAAATAACATTTAACTGTAATTAAATTAGATATTAAATGAATTATTTTCTTATTGGAATGATGGGTTCCGGGAAAACATCTATTGGAAAATTGTTATCTGATAATTTCAATTACAATTTTATTGATCTTGATTATGAAATAGAGAAAATCGTCGGAATGAAAATTAATAATATTTTCGACAGATATGGAGAAGAATATTTTAGGAAATTAGAAGTGAAAATCTCGCGAAAAGTTATTAGCAATTTGGAGAATAATGTTATTGCAACAGGTGGTGGATTCCCTATTAATGAAAATAATTTTAAATGGATGGAGAATATTGGAAGTATTATTTGGTTGAAAGCATCTGCGGATACGATTTATAAAAGAATTCATTCAAATAAAGATCGACCGTTATTAATTAATCCAACTGTTCATTCAATAGGAGATAAATTATCTAAACGGATAAAATATTATAAAAAGGCAGAGTATCATATTGATACAAATAATAAATCTCCAAAAGCTATTGAAAA
The DNA here is from genome assembly GCA_034723415.1 of Fidelibacterota bacterium. Classification (GTDB taxonomy): domain Bacteria; phylum Fidelibacterota; class Fidelibacteria; order Fidelibacterales; family Fidelibacteraceae; genus TCS52. The sequence continues at coordinate 62,187 of JAYEOX010000109.1, forward strand.
AAAAATTGTTAGTGAAATTAGAAAAAATAAATTGTAAGTTATAAACGAAAATTTAAATATCATTTATTAGGAAATTATGCAAAAAATTCAAGTTGATCTACATGAAAGAAGTTATAATGTCATTATAGGCAATGATATCTTAAAAGGAATTGGGAAGATAATTAAAGAATATGAAACAAGTAAAAATATTGCTTTAATATCAAGTGAACATGTTACAGAATTATATGAAAATACAGTGGAAAAATCACTCATTGAAAATGGATATAAAATTCATTTCATTAAGATGCCAAGTGGAGAGCGGAATAAGAATTTAGAAACTGTTCAATATTTATATGATAAAATATTGGATTTAAATTTTGATAGAAGTTCTGTTATTATTGCTTTAGGTGGTGGTGTACTTGGCGATACTGCTGGATTTGTTGCAGCTACTATTTTTCGTGGGATTGATCTAATTCAAATTCCTACAACTTTATTATCACAAGTTGATTCATCTATTGGTGGAAAAGTTGGAATAAATCACGAGCGTGGAAAAAATTTGGTAGGTGCATTTTATCAGCCAAAGGCTGTGATAGTAGATCCTAATGTTTTAAAAACATTGGAATTTAGAGAAATGGTCTCAGGATTTGGTGAAGTAATAAAATACGGAATAATTAAAGATAGAATATTTACAAAATTTCTATTGGACAACTATAAAGATATTTTGTTATTAAAGAATATGGATTATATAAATTATGCAATTTCTCGTTCAATAGAGATCAAATCTTCGATAGTATCTTCTGATGAAAAAGAAAGTTCTTTGAGAATGGTTTTAAATTTTGGGCATACAATTGGCCATGCTATTGAAGTTACAGAAGGATATGGTAAATTTGCACATGGCGAAGCTGTGATCGTAGGAATGTGTGCTGCGATTAAATTAAGTGTTGATGTTGGAATTTTTGATTCTAATGAAGCTAACAAATTAATAAATAATTTGGAAAAAATTCCCGTTGCTCCATCTGTAAATCATTTAAATGAAGATAAAATATTGAAAGCGATGTACCATGATAAAAAAGTTAAAAATGGGAATATTAGATTTGTTCTATTAAATAAAATTGGAGAACCCGAGATAAGAGATGATGTTTCTGATGAACAAATAATTGAAGTAATTAAATGGATAAAGGAGTTGAATTTTGACTCATCAATCTAATGATATTTTTAAAATTTTGATTATTCATGGACCAAATTTGAATATGTTGGGGAGTAGAGATCCCAAATTATACGGTAGATTGACATTAGATAAATTGAATAAAAAAATTCGTGAAAAAGCAAATGAGTTAGATGTTTCTGTAAAAATTCATCAATTCAGTTCAGAAGAAAAGATAATAAAAACATTACATCGACAGCGAAAAATATGTGATGGCGTGATAATTAATCCAGCTGCTTTTACACATTATAGCTATGCTATTCGTGATGCAATTGAATTGATAAAAATTCCTGTTGTTGAAGTTCATTTATCTAATATTTATGAACGAGAAGATTTTAGAAAAATTTCCGTAACAAAAGATGTTTGTATTTATCAAATTTATGGTAAAAAAGAAAATAGTTATTTAGAAGGTTTAGAATATTTAGTTAAATATTTGAAT